>CBIHOX010000128.1:0-18834 GCA_966211685.1 uncultured Pseudoduganella sp. | reverse complement strand
GCCTGGCCGACGTGTCGCAGCCGACCGTGATCCGCTTCTGCCGTTCGATGGGCTTTTCCGGCCTGGCCGACTTCAAGCTGAAATTCGCCAGCAGCCTGACCGGCGCGATTCCCGTGCGCCACAGCCAGGTGCGGGTATCCGACAGCACCCACGACTTGAGCGCGAAAGTCATCGACAACACAGTGTCGGCGATCTTGAAATTCCGCGACCAGCTCGACGTGCGTTCGCTGGACAAGGCGATTGCCCTGGTGGCGAAGGCCAAGCGCATCGAGTTCTACGCCATGGGCAATTCGCGCGTGGTGGCGCTGGACGGCCAGCACAAGTTCTTCCGCTTCCGCATCCCCACCGCCGCCTACGGCGATTCGCATCTGTTCACCTTGGCGGCTGAATTGCTGAAACCGGGCGACGTGGTGATCGCGATTTCCAATTCCGGCAAATTGCCGGAATTGCTGGAAGCCGTCGACGCGGCCCGCGCGGCCGGCGCCGACGTGATCGCCATTACCACCAGCCAGTCCGCCCTGGCCAAGAAGGCCACCGTGTGCCTGGCGGTCGACCACAGCGAAGACAGTTCCACCTTCCTGTCGATGATTTCGCGCATCCTGCAATTGCTGCTGATCGACATCCTCTCGGTCGGCATTTCGCTCGATGAACAAAATGCCGCGCTGGTGCTGGAACACAAGGCCGGCGGCGAGGCGCAGGACAGCCGGCGGCTGTTGATTTCGCATTTGGATAGCTGAGGCTGGTGAAGTGATGACTGAAGACCTCTCTGTCCTGACTCGCAAGGCAAGCCCTCCGGACTTCACCCTGGCCTATGGCAGTGAGCCCGACCAGGTGGGCGATGTCCGCTACGGCCCGCACGGTGCGGACCTGCCATTGGTGGTGCTGATCCATGGCGGCTTCTGGAAACCGCAATACGACCGGGCGCATGCCGAGGCAATGTCGAGCGCACTTGCTGCGGCTGGCTGGACTGTCCTCACGCTGGAATATCGCCGCATCCCAGGCAATCCGGACGCCACCTTGCAAGACATTGCCGCCGCGCTCAAGGCTTTGCCGCCCATGGTTGAGCGGCACAACGGCAAGCTGCTGCTGATTGGCCATTCGGCAGGCGGCCACCTGGCGTTGT
Organism: uncultured Pseudoduganella sp.; assembly: GCA_966211685.1. GTDB lineage: Bacteria > Pseudomonadota > Gammaproteobacteria > Burkholderiales > Burkholderiaceae_D > Rugamonas. The sequence continues at coordinate 17,711 of CBIHOX010000128.1, read as the reverse complement.
GGGCGGGCGCCACGGGTGCGCCACCGTCATTGCAGGGCGTGCTCGCACTGGCGCCCGCCGCCGACCTGCGTCTGGCACATGCGCTGCACCTGGGCGATGGCGCGGTAAGGCGCTTTCTCGGAACGGATCCTGAGGCACGGCCCGATACCGACCCGCTGCAATTGCCCGCACCTGCCGCGGCCGTCGCAATCGTTCAGGGCGCCGTAGATGCGGTCGTGCCGCCCGCAGTGGCGGCATCGTACTGCGCCGCATTTCCCAATACGCGCTTAGTGCAGTTGCCCGACTGCGGCCACTTCGCGGTGATCGATCCGCTCAGTAGTGCCTGGCCTACGGTGGTGAAAGAATTGCGCGGGTTGTGCGGCGCGTGAAGGGAAATATGCGCTGGGAAGTTAAAGCAGCTTTCCTCATGGGCGTGGCACTTCCCACGCTGGAAACCTTGCGAAGAGGAGTGCACTTCGATCACCACGTCCACACGAGCATCAAGTAACACGGCATTGCCGCGCACTGCAACATGGCGGTGAATGAAGGCCGGTCCGGCGCGATCCCGGCAACCCGGCTTAATCCGCCTTCGGCCTTCCCTGCCGCACGATCAAATCCAGCAACTTCTGCGCCCCCTGCAACACCGGCGCGGTCTGCTTGCCGGTGGCAATGGCTTCGAACGCGCCTTGTCCGACATATAGCCCATCGGACACCAGCGCCGTCAGCCGCACGTCGCCCAGCGATGGCGGCGCCTGGCGGCGGCGGGTGCCGACCGGTTGCTGCTTGACCATGCCTTGCGCGGTTTCCACGATTTCCTTGGCTTGCGCGGCAATTTCCGCCGGGTGGCTTTCATAGACGCTGATCGAACCCATGTGGTTGATGTAGCGCACCGTGCCGTCGGCATAGGCGGCCAGCACGTCCAGGCCCTGTTCCAGCGGCACTTCAATCACCACGCCCAGGGTTTCCTTGGGCGGCACCGGCTGCGCATTTTCATGCAGCCAGTTATACGCCAGCATGCGCACGCGGCTTTCCTCGTCGCGGTCGTCGGCGATCGCGCGCACGACTTTCGGTTCCGTGCCGTCGGCAAACAGCGAGCGCGTGGCGTCGTCCGTGGTCTTGAACAGGGCCGCGTCGTCACAGAACAGCAAGTTGTAGACCAGGTTTAAATCTTCGCGCGCATACGGCGCAATGGGGCCGGCCGGCCCGCTCTGGGGCGCCGGGGCGCCGCCCGGTGCGGTGGGCGCGGAATTGTCCTGGGCGGGCGTGCCGGAATCGGCAGCGGCCGGTGCGGACTTGAAGCCCAGCAGGGCGAGCAATTTCTTGAACATTGGTTATCAATGTGTGCGTGGAATCATCACCATGATACGGCAACCTGACGAAAGAGAAAAAAAGTCCTTGAAACAGGACTGAAATAGTTTAAGATATATCTTACTTCGATATATCTTATAGAGGTTATCCATGTTCCATTTCTTCAAAGGCCACCGTCATTCCCATCCACACATGCACGGGCACGGCTTCTTCGGCCATCACCGCGGCGGCGGCGGGCGCGGGCCGAAAATGTTTGACTCCGGCGCCATGCGCTACGTGGTATTGCAATTGATTTCTGAAAAGCCGCGCCATGGCTACGAGATCATCAAGGAGCTGGAAACCCGCGCCGGCGGCAGCTATACGCCGAGTCCCGGCGCGATTTACCCGCTGCTGTCCATGCTGTACGACATGGGCCACGTCTCGATTTCCCATGACGGCGCCAAGAAGCTGCATACGATCACGCCGGAAGGGCAAGCCTTTCTCGATGAAAACCGGCAAATGGTGGACGCCGTCATGGCGCGGTTGTCGGAGCCCGGCGAGAGCGGCGGCGACTTGCGCAGCCTGATGCATGCGCTGAAGGAAGCCGTGATCGGCCGTGCACGCGATGGCTCGGCCACGGAAACGCGGCTCGACGCGATCCGCGCTATCCTGCGTAGAGCCGCGGCCGATATCAATGCACTCGACTAAAAACTGTTTCAACCGGCCCGTAGCGCTATCGCAGCGCTTAATCGAGCCCAAGCACTATCCAACGCGCGCCAATGCAATCGCCGACGCACGCGGAGCGCGCCCCGCTGCGAACGGGTTGAAACGCCAACAAGGAGGCCTATGCCTGTAACCGTATCCCCAACCGAACTGACACCGTCCCGCGAACGCATCATCCTGTGGCTGCTGGCGCTGATCCAGTTCACCGTCATCATGGACTTCATGGTGATGATGCCGCTGGCGCCGCAAATGATGGAAGCATTCCAGATCGGCCCGGCCAAGGTGTCGGGCGCGGTATCGGTGTATTCGTGGTGCGCCGGCGCGTCCGGCCTGCTGGCCATGGCGTACATCGACCGTTTCGACCGCAAGCGCCTGATGCTGGTCATGTTTGCCCTGTTTTCTCTGTCCAACCTGGCCTGCGCGGTGGCGCCGAACTTCCACGTACTGGTGCTGTCGCGCGCATTTGCCGGCCTGACCGGCGGCGTGCTGGGCGCGATCGGCATGGCCATCATTGCCGACCTGATTCCGCCCAACCGGCGCGGCGCCGCGACCGGCATCGTGATGACGTCGTTCAGCCTGGCCGCGGTGGCTGGCGTGCCGGCCGGCATCATGCTGTCGGCGCATTTCGGCTGGGCGTCCGCGTTTTATCTGCTGGTGCTGTTTTCCGTGCCGATCTGGTTTGTCGCGGCCAACGTGCTGCCATCGCTGACCGGGCACTTGAAGTCGGCGCCGACGCCGCTGGCGCAGGTGTTGCCGGAACTGGCCGGCATGTTCCGCGTGCCGGCGCATTTGAAGGCGTTTGCACTGTCGTTCGTAAACATGGTGTCGGGCATGCTGATCATCCCGTTCATTTCACCGGTGCTGGTGGCCAATTACGGCATCAAGCCCGCTGAAATCACGTGGGTCTACCTGGCCGGCGGCCTGGCGACCCTGGTGTCGGCCCGTGTCATCGGCGCCTGGTCGGACCGCGCCGGCAAGCATTTCGTGTACCGCTGCCTGGCCGGCTTTGCCGTCGTGCCCATGCTGTTGATGACGCATTTGCCGCACTGGCCGCTGTGGGGGCTGATCATGCTGTTCCCGCTGTTCATGATGGTGGTGTCGGGGCGCGGCATTCCCCTGCAGGCGCTGCTGACCACGGTGCCGCATCCGTCGCGCCGCGGCGCGTTCCTCAGCGCCAATGCCGCGCTGATGCAGATCGGCACCGGCGCCGGCGCCATGTTGGGGGGATTGATGTTGTCGACCGATGCGGCCGGCCATATCGACGGCTACGGCACGATAGGATGGGTGGCGGCGGGGTTGTCGGTGGTGACCTTGCTGTGGGTGCGGCGCGTGCAAGGGGCTGCGGTTGTCGGGGGGATGAGCGCGTAGCGCGTCATCCACCACTGCATGCACGGGGAGCGGGAGGCGCAAGCCGGATTACGCGGGCTGCGCCCGCTAATCCGGCCTGCAGCTTCAAGCCGTGCTTACGTCCCCGGGCCGCTGCGCTGCAGCGGCTTTTTTGTTTCGCGCCATTGCGCCAGGCTCAACACCGTGCCATCGACATCGTCGTCGACCAGGATGTCGCCATCGGCCTGGCCGACCAGGAAACTTTCCCAGCGCAGCGCCGCGTCGTCGCTGTTTTCAATAAAGCTCAGCTGGTAATAGCGCTTGCCGGACACGTCGCGCAACTGGTCGTCGTATTCAATGATGGCGCCATGCGCCTTGCCGCCGGAAGCTTTTTCGATCTGCTTCGACCAGGCCTGCAATTCCGGCAACGCCATCAGCGCCGCCACGGCTTGCTCGCGGCTCAGCGCGCCCTTGCGGGCAGGCACGGCGTGCGCGGCGGCCTGGGCCGCCACCGATGCCTGCATGGCGTCGGCCAGGGCCGCCGCCATCGGGGCGGGGCGCTCCTTCTGTTCCGGCTGTTTATTCCAGTACAGGTAATAACCCAGCAATCCGGCGGCCAGCAGGCCGGCCAGGGTGCCGGCAACGGCGGCGGAAGTGGTCGAATGTTTGCGTGCTGCCATGGTCAAGGCTGTGTAGGGGGTGCCGGTATATTAGCATGCGGGTGCCCGGCAGTAAGGGCGTGGGGACGGAATAAAAAAGCCTGCAAGGCGAACCTTGCAGGCTTTTGTCAGCGTATGAGCCGGGGAGGCAATTACATCATGCCGTCCATGCCGCCCATGCCACCCATACCGCCCATGCCACCCATGCCGCCGGCTGGCTTGTCTTCCACCACTTCAGCCACCATGCAGTCGGTGGTCAGCATCAGGCTGGCCACGGATGCCGCGTTTTGCAGGGCCGAACGGGTCACTTTGGCTGGGTCCAGAACGCCCATTTCCACCATGTCGCCGTAGGTGCCGTTGGCGGCGTTGTAGCCATAGTTGCCGGTGCCGGCCAGCACGCCGTTCACTACGACCGACGATTCTTCGCCGGCGTTCTGAACGATCATGCGCAGTGGCTCTTCCATGGCGCGCAGCACGATCTTGATGCCGGCGTCCTGGTCGGCGTTGTCGCCTTTCAGGTTCAGGGCGGCGCGGGCGCGCAGCAGGGCAACGCCGCCGCCTGGCACGATGCCTTCTTCAACGGCAGCGCGGGTAGCGTGCAGTGCGTCTTCCACACGTGCTTTCTTTTCTTTCATTTCCACTTCGGTGGCAGCGCCAACCTTGATCACGGCAACACCGCCGGCCAGCTTGGCCACGCGCTCTTGCAGTTTTTCACGGTCGTAGTCCGAGGTCGCTTCTTCGATCTGAACACGGATCTGCTTGACGCGTGCCTGGATGTTCGACGCTTCGCCGGCGCCATCGATCACGATGGTGTTTTCCTTGCCGACTTCGATACGCTTGGCTTGGCCCAGTTCGGCCAGGGTCACCTTGTCCAGGGTCAGGCCGACTTCTTCCGCCACCACCTGGCCGCCGGTCAGGATCGCGATGTCTTCCAGCATGGCCTTGCGGCGGTCGCCGAAGCCAGGGGCTTTCACTGCGCAGGTCTTCAGGATGCCGCGGATGTTGTTCACCACCAGGGTCGCCAGGGCTTCGCCTTCGATGTCTTCCGCGATGATCAGCAGAGGACGGCCGGCTTTGGCCACTTGCTCCAGGGCTGGCAGCAGGTCACGGATGTTCGAGATTTTCTTGTCGCACAGCAGGACGAATGGGTTGTCCAGGATGGCAACCTGTTTGTCCTGGTTGTTGATGAAGTATGGCGACAGGTAGCCGCGGTCGAACTGCATACCTTCAACGATGTCCAGCTCGTCGTTCAGCGACTTGCCGTCTTCCACGGTGATGACGCCTTCCTTGCCGACTTTTTCCATGGCTTCAGCGATGCGCTCGCCGATCGAGGTGTCGGAGTTGGCCGAGATGGCGCCAACCTGGGCGATCTCTTTCGAGGTCGTGCATGGCTTGGCGATTTTCTTCAGCTCGTCCACGGTGGCGGCCACGGCTTTGTCGATGCCGCGCTTCAAGTCCATCGGGTTCATGCCGGCGGCAACGAATTTCATGCCTTCACGCACGATTGCCTGGGCCAGCACGGTTGCGGTGGTGGTACCGTCACCGGCGTTGTCGCTGGTCTTGGAAGCGACTTCCTTGACCATTTGCGCGCCCATGTTCATCAGCTTGTCTTTCAGTTCGATCTCTTTGGCGACCGATACACCGTCCTTGGTGACGGTTGGGGCGCCGAACGAACGCTCCAGCACCACGTTGCGGCCTTTCGGGCCCAGGGTGACTTTCACGGCGTTGGCCAGGATGTTCACGCCTTCAACCATCTTGGCGCGCGCTGCGTCGCCGAATACTACGTCTTTAGCTGCCATGTGTATTACTCCTATCTCTGTTCAGTGTATGTGTTGTGCAAGGATTACTTGTTCACAACAGCCATGATGTCTTCTTCGCGCATCACCAGCAGCTCTTCGCCGTCAACCTTGACAGCCTGGCCCGAGTATTTGCCGAACAGAACGCGGTCGCCCACTTTCACTTCCAGCGGACGCACTTTGCCGTCGTCCAGCACTTTGCCGTTGCCCACGGCCAGGACTTCGCCCTGGTCTGGTTTTTCAGCTGCAGCGTCAGGGATGATCAGGCCAGATGCGGTCTTGGTTTCCTGGTCGAGACGCTTAACGATTACGCGGTCGTGCAATGGACGCAGATTCATACAAAACTCCTTTAGATAGCAATGAAGCAAACGGTGGTCATGCTGGCGGAACCGTGGCTGGCGTTGCCTGGCCACTGCTCCAGAATTCTTGTTAGCACTCTCGTCTAACGAGTGCCAATTATAGGGATGGTGTTTTGGTATTTCAAGAAGAGCTTGAAAAAGTATTTTGCTTATGCGGCCGGCAAGGTCAGGCGGAAGCACACTTTTCCCGGGCCGGGGTCGGCCAGTTCCAGCGCGCCGCCATGGGCGCGGGCGATGTCGCGCGCCAGCGACAGGCCCAGTCCCACGCCGGCGACCCGGCGGTTGTGGGCCTGGTCGGCGCGGTAAAAGCGGTCGAACAGGCGGTCCCAGTGTTCGCGCGCGATGCCGTCCGATGCATTGCTGATGTCGATTTGCCAATGTTGCTCGATATTGCGCGCCTGCAGCGCGATCCAGCCGCCAGCCGTGCCGTACTTGATGGCGTTGCTGACCAGGTTGTGCAGCACCTGGCCCAGCAATTCCGCATCGCCATTCACATACAGGCGGGCCGGTACCTCGAGCCGCACGGCGCGGCTGTCATCCATCAGGCCGATGTCTTCGGCCAATTCTTCCAGCAGCGGGGCCAGGTCGGTGCGCGCCATCGGGATGTGCAGCTGGCCGGCGTCGGCGCGGGCCAGCAACAGCAGCTTGCGCACGATGGAATCGAGTCGCCGCACTTCATCGAGCATGTTGGCCAGGCCTTCTTCCAGCGCCGGGTCGTGCGCGGCGCGCGCGAAGCTGCGTTCCAGCTCGCCCTGCAGGATGGTCAGCGGGGTCTTCAATTCATGCGCGGCGTCGCCGGAAAAGCGCACGGCTTGCTGGTAGCTGCGCTGGAGCCGGTCCAGCATGGCGTTGAACACGGTAATGAGTTCGGCAAATTCGCGGTCTTCCTGTTCCGTGGCCACGCGCCGGTCCAGGTCGGTGGCATTGATGCGCACCATGACGCGGGTCAGCCGTTCCACCGGACGCATGGCGCCGCCGGCCAGGTACCACGACAGCAGGCCGATCAGCGCCACCAGCGCCACCAGCAGCGCGGCAAAGCGGCCCATCGAGGCATTCAGCTGGGCATTCGACAGGCTGCTGTTGACGCCCAGCCAGACTGTCAGCGGCCCGTTGACGGCCACGCCGATGCGCCACGCCTGGTCGGCGCTGTGCAGGGTGTACGTGCCCGGCTCGGCAGGCGGCGACAATTCCAGCGGCCAATCGCTGCTGCGGTACAACTCGCCGGCTTCCGCGTGGCGCACCCGCAGGATCGCAAAGCCCTGGGTCGAATTTGCCGGTGCAAAGCCGCTGAAACTGGCGTTTACATGCGCATCGATGGCCGACCAGGGCGCTTGCGGCGCGGCCTGGAACAGCGGGCCGGACAATTGCGCCGACAGGATGCGGTCGATGATGATGGCGCGCCGCTGCACGATGGTATAGCCGGCCACCGCATACAGCGCCGTGATCGACACCAGCGCAATCACGGTCGATACCAGTGCGATGCGCAGCCGGAACGAGCGCAATTGCGGCCAGCGCGCCAGCAGCGGCGCGGCCAGCGAACGGCGGCCGGAGCCGGGCATTACGGCGTTCCGTCCGGCTTGCGCAGGCGGTAGCCGACCCCGCGCACCGCTTCGATCGCCACCTCGTCCGGCAAATCCAGCTTCTTGCGCAGGCGTTGTATACAGACGTCGACCATATTGGTCTGCGGTTCGAAATCGTAGCCCCACACGTGTTCCAGGATTTGCGTGCGCGTATACACGCGCCCGGGGGAGCGCATCAGGTATTCCATCAGGTTGAATTCACGGCTGGTCAATTCCACCGAGCGGCCATTCACTTCGGCCACGCGGCTCAGCCGGTCCAGCCGAACGGGCCCGACCGCCAGCATGTTTTGCCGTTCGCCGCTGACGCGGCGCAGCAGCGCATGGATGCGGGCCAGCAATTCCTCCACATAAAACGGCTTGGCCAGGTAATCGTCGGCGCCCAGGTTCAAGCCTTGCAGGCGGTCGTCCAGTTCATTGCGGGCCGTCAGCAGGATGACCGGCGTGTCGCGCCCCTCGCGCCGCATGGCTTTCAGGATCGCCAGGCCGTCGCGGCCCGGCAGCATGATGTCGAGCAAGACCACGTCGTAATCGCGGCTCAGCGCATAGTCATAGCCCTGGTCGCCGTCTTCGCAGTGCTCGACCAGGAAGCCGTGCTCACGCAAGCCGGCGCAGACAAAGCTGGCGATGCGCTGTTCATCTTCGATCAATAAGGCTTTCATTTCGATATTTTCGTGGCCGGGTCCGGCGGCGTCAAATGACAAAGCTGTAATCCAATTGTCATGCGTCTTGTCATTTTCCATTGTTTTAATGCAACTGTGTTAAAACATGGAGAAAGGGCAGTACACATGAGTATCGGCAGCTGGTTAAAGAAAAATGTGGTCAAGCCCATTACCAAGGTCGTCGACAAGGTCGGCGACACCATCAAGGATATCGGCAATGACTTGAATGGCCTCGGCGATGTGTTTGAAAGCGTCGGCGACGACATTGCCGCCGCGGCCAAGAAGATTTCCGAACTGGGCTATACCAAGAAAAGCCTGGGCAACGGCAACGATAACTATACGGCGTCGTCGCTGGGCGCCAACATCATCCACGGCGACGGCGGCAACGACACCATCACCGTGACCGCGGGCGCCTACAACAACCTGTATGGCGACGACGGCAACGACACCATCACCGTCAAGGTCGGCGGCTACAACCGCATCGAAGGCGGCAATGGCGACGACACCATCAAGGTCGAAGTGGGCGCGTACAACAAGATCTTCGGCGGCAACGGCAACGATACCGTGACGGTGTCCGCCGGCGCGGCGGCCGACGTCGACCTCGGCGAAGGCAACAATACGCTGACCGTCAACAGCGCCTACAACGAAATCGACGCCGGCAATGGCGACGACCGCATTACCGCCAACGGCGGCTGGAACGATATCGACGTCGACGGCGGCAACAACACCGTGACCGCCAACGGCGGCGCGAACACCATCAGCACGCTGGGCGGCAACGACACCATCAAGGCCTACGGCGGCGCCAACAAGGTCAACGCGGGAGACGGCAACAACAACGTCACGGTCGGCGGCGCGTCCAACATCGTCAATACCGGCAACCACGCCGACACCGTGGTGGCCGATGGCGCATCGAACGTCATCAACACCAATGGCGGCGACGACAACGTGACCGTGAAGGCGGCCAGCAACGTGGTCAACGTCGGCGACGGCAACAACACCGTCAGCGCCGAAGGCGGCAACAACAACATCACGGCCGGCGGCGGCGACGACCGCATCACCGCCAACGGCGGCGCCAACCAGGTGCGCGCCGGCGGCGGCAACAACGTCGTCACCGTGGGCGGCGCCTCGAACCAGGTCTGGACCGGCAATGGCGCCGACAATGTGACGGCCAACGGCGCATCGAACGTCTTGAACCTCGACGCCGGCAACAATACCGCCACCGTCAACGGCGCTTCCAACGTGGTCAACACCGGCAACGGCGCCGACACCGTCACGGCCAATGGCGCGTCCAACGTCATCAATACCGGCGACGGCGCCGACAATGTCACCGTCAACGGCGCTTCGAACGTCGTCACCACGGCCGAAGGCAACGACACCGTCACCGCCAACGCGGCCAACAACGTGCTCGACACCGGCGCCGGCGACGACACCGTCAAGGCCATCGGCGGCGCCAACACCGTCAAGGCGGGCGGCGGCAACGACAAGGTCACCGCGTTCGGCGGCATGAACATCATCGCGGCCGGCGACGGCGCCGACAACGTGCTGGCGCTGGGTGGCGGCAACGCCGTGACGGCCGGCGACGGCAAGGACACCATCATTGCCGGCGGCGGCGCCAACGTGGTGGCCGACGAAGGCGGCAGCAACACCATCGTGCTGGGCGGCCTGCTGAACGTGGCGTACACGGGCGGCGCCAACAACAAGGTGGGCGCGCTGGGCAACGCCAATGCGCTGGTCTCCAACCAGGGCGGCAACCTCGAAGCGGCGGTCGGCCTGTACAACGTGATGCTGGCCAATGGCGGCGGCAATACGCTGGTGGGCCTGGGCTCGGCCAACCTGATCGCCAGCACCGTGGGCGGCAACACGTCGGTGGCCGTTGGCGGCAACAACGTGGTGCTGACGGAACTGGGCGGCATGGTCAAGGCCGCCACCGGCGGCCTGGGCAAGGTGCTGGCCGACGTGATGCCGAACAAGGACGCGGCCAAGGCCGTCAGCAACGCCACCGCCAAGCTCACTGCCGCCATCAACAGCGGCGCGGGCGCCGACACCGTGGTGGCCGTGGGCGGCAACAACGTGATCTATACCGGCGCAGGCAAGGATGTGGTGACGGCGGCGGGCGGCAACAATATCGTGCTGGCCAACGGCGGCGACAACGTCACCACCGCCATCGGCGGCAACAACATCGTGGTCAATACCGCCGGCAGCAACGTGGTGACGGCGGCCGGTTCCAACAACGTGCTGGTTACCGGACTGGGCGAAGGCGTAAACGACGTGGCGGCCAAGCTGGGCGGCACCGTGGGCGGTTCCGTGACCAAGGCGGTAGCCTCGTTCATCGGCAATACGCTGGCCAACGGCGCCGGCAACGACGTGGTGACCGGCATCGGTTCCACCAACGTGGTCTATACCGGCGGCGGCAACGACGTGGTGACGGCCATCGGCGCCAACAACGTGGTGTGGAGCGGCACCGGCAACGACGTCGTCACCGCCATCGGCGCGCGCAACGCGCTGTGGGGCGACGCCGGCGCGGACACCATCACGGCGGCCGGCGCCAACAACCTGCTGGTGTCGGGCAATTACGCCGAAGTCGGCGCCACCGCGGTCGGCCTGCTCGATTCGGTGGCGGCCGGCGTGGCCGCCACCGACCTGGTCTCGAAAGCCGGCTTGTCGAACGTGGCGTCGGACCAGTCGGGCCGCGACACCATGACCGCATTCGGCAAGAACAACGTGCTGGTGGGCGGCAGCGCCGCCACCACGGCCACCGCGCTGGGCGTGAACAACCTGATCGTGACCGGCGCGTCCAGCGACGTGGTAACCTCGCTCGGCAGCAAGGCTGGCATCGTGACCGGCGCCGGCAGCGACGTGGTGACCGTGATCGGCGCCTATGACGTGGTGGCGGCGGGCGAGGGCAACAACGTGGTGACGGCGCTGGGCAAGGCCAACATCATCGAAGGCGGCAGCGGCGACGACGTGCTTACCGCGCTGGCTTTCGGCTCGGCCGCCAAGTCGGTCAACGCCAACGGCAACCTGGTCGTGACCGGCGACGGCAACAACGTGGCCACCGTGGTCGGCGTCGACAATGCCGTGATCGGCGGCAGCGGCAAGGACGTGCTGGTGATGGTGTCCTATGGCGGCTCCAACACCAAGACCACCACCACGCAGCCGGAAGGCTCGCAACAGACCACCACCAGCAACACCACCGGCAGCGTGCAGCTGAACGTGGGTTGGACCGGCGCGGGCAACGACACCGCCGTCGTCTATGGCGACCATAACGTGGTGCTGTCCGACAGCGGCAACGACTTCCTGGTCGTGGTCAATGCCGGCAGCAAGCTGTCCTACAGCAGCACCACCACGCAAGCCATCGAAGGGTCGGACAAGTCGCAGACCACCAGCAGCACCAAGGTCAGCCTCGATACCGGCATGAATTTCGTGCATGCGGGCGACGGCAACGATACCCTGATCCTGGCCGGCACCACCACCATCGGCATGGGCGGCGCGGGCAATGACTTGATCGTCTCGTCGGGACAGAACAATATCGCGGTCGGCGGCGCAGGCAACGACACCATCATCGGCCTGGCGGAAATCACCGTGTTCAACGCGGCCGAGGCGCTGGCCGAAAACGAGTATGAATCGGCCGGCGACTGGGTCGGCGCGGCCATGAACGCCAACTTCATCCGCTCGCAGTATGGCGCGCTGTCCAAGGGCGACCTGTCGAAACTGAACCTGGTGGGCAACGTGATCGTCGGCGGCGACGGCGACGACACCATCTTCGCCACCAATGCCGGCACCTACGTGGGCGGCGGGAATGGCAACGACACCATGATGGGCCTGGGCTGGGGCGTGATCGACCACCTGCTGGTGGGCAAGGCCAACACGCTCAACGCCGCGTGGACCGACGCCGGCAAGGGCTTCGACGCCATCACGAAATACCTGAACACCACGCTGACCGATGAAATCAGCAAGGGCTGGAATGGCGTGGCCTCGTCGATGAAGTCGGAACTGGACAAGGCCACTGCCAGTGCCGGCAAGCTGGTCGACAGCATGGCTAATGCCGGCAACGCGGCCGTGTCGGCAGTCACCGGCGCGGCCGGCCTGTCGTCGGCGGACTTCGACATCGCCTCGCCGCTGAAGACCGCGCTCAATGAAGGCAACAGCGGCTTGAAGTCGGCCATCAACGGCATCACCAGCGGCGTCGATTATGTGGCCGACGCCGACATCGGCAGCGCTTTGTCGACCTCGGTGAACTGGCTGGGCGACGCCCTCAAGACCGCGTCGAACGCCAGCGGCGACGGCGTCAACTGGCTCGGCAAATACCTCGGCATCGACACCCACCTGTCCGAGTTCAAGGGCGCGGACTTCTTCATTGCCGGTTTCCTGGCCTATACGCTGGGTTATAAGTACGCCGGCAACAACCGCCTGTGGGGCGGCGCCGGCGACGACACGCTGTACAGCGGCATGGGCAACGACGACTTGCACGGCGGCGCCGGCAAGGATACCTATGTGATGTCGATGGGCGACGGCAAGGACACCGTGCACGATACGTCGGGCAGCGGCGACGTGCTGAAGTTCACCGCCAACAAGGTGTTCTCCAGCGTGGCCATGAGCGCCGACAACGTCAAGGCCAACATCGATGGCGCCAACCTCGTGATCAACTACGTCAGCGGCGGCAAGTCGTATGCGCAGTTCACCATCGAGGATTACGCGAAAGGCAGCTTCAGTGAACTGGACCTGGTCGACGCTGCCGGCAAGCAGGTGGCGGCGCTGGCCATGACGGACTTGATCGCCCATGCCGACAAGGGCAGCAGCCCGTATGAGATGGCGTCCGGCTGGACCGTGGACCGCCTGCACACGTTTGCCGACTTGCTGCAGGCGTCCATCGTGGGCGGTTCGTCGGCAGTGGCGCTGGTGGGCGCGTAAGCAGCGTCAGCTGCGGCGCCAATCGTGGCGTGAACCGCAGCGTGAACCAGGGCGCCCGGAAGCCGGTACGGCGCCAATAGCGGCGCCGGTTTCACCATCCCCGCATCATGGGGATGGTGAATTTCCGTTATCATTTTGTTTATATATTCGAATGAGGGTTCGAATATGCACGTCATGCACGTGTGACGGTTGACGCGGCTTTGCAAGGCATCCTATAGTGGCGGGATGATTTCAGAATTCCAAGAACTTTCCGACAAGATCGACCAGCTGGCCGACATGACCATGGCGCTGCGCCGCGAAAACGCGGAACTGCGCCGGCGTAATGCGGCCTTGGTCGCGGAAAACCAGGCGTACCAGTCGCGCCTGACCGAAGCGGCGCGCCGCGTGTCGGCCTTGCTGGAACAGATTCCGCCTGATCCGGCCCAGGCCGCCGAAGCGCAGGCCGTGCCGCAACCCCACGGGGAACCCCAGTAATGCAGATCGATGTGACCATCATGGGCCAGCCCTACAAGCTGGTCTGCAAGGATGAGGAAGAACGCGCGCTGCGCGAGGCGGCGGCTTTCCTTGATAAAAAGATGACGGGTATCCGCGACGCCGGCAAAGTCAAAGGCAATGACCGCATTGCCGTGATGGCGGCGCTGGGCATGGCGGCGGAATTCCTGGCGTCCAAGGCGCCGACCGGACCGCTGTCGGACATGTCCATGCTGGAAGTGCAGGAAAAGATCGCGGCCATGCACAAAGTGCTCGACAGTGCGCTGACGCCGCAAGAAATTCTGTTCTGATTGCGTCTTTCCTCTTTCCTGATCGCGCAAGGAGGAGTAAACTCCGTGTCACCCTGCAGTGTTCGTGGATGCCATATATTCCTTGAACCATTTTCATGCACCGGTCGCGGAAATTTGTTTGATGGGAGTGAGCGTCGCTAGCCCGATGAACCCGAAATTGAACTAACTGTGACCACCTGAGCCGTTAGGTTCGGGATGCCGGCATAGCGGCACAGGCGGGGCCAACTCTCATAAAAAGCGGTTGCGGACTTTGGTGCGCAATCGCTTTTTTCTATTTTAGATAATGTACTACGCGTGCCGGGCCTTCAGGCCGGGCATCGTCACTTTGAGTATACGATGGCCTACTGGTTGATGAAATCCGAACCCGATGAAGTCAGCATCGACGATGCGCTGGCCGCGCCCAACCAGACCGTGCCGTGGTTCGGCGTGCGCAATTACCAGGCCCGCAACTTCATGCGCGACGGTATGCAAGTCGGCGATGGCGTGCTGTTTTATCATTCGAGCTGCCCGGAGCCGGGCATTGCCGGACTGGCCGAAGTGGCCAGCACCGCGTATCCGGACGACACGCAATTCGACCCGGCCAGCCATTATTACGATGCGAAATCCACGCGCGAGGCGCCGCGCTGGCTGATGGTCGACGTGAAGGCCGTGCGCAAGACGCGCCTGCTGTCGCTGGCGGAATTGCGCACGATACCGGAACTGGAAGACATGGTGGTGCTGCAAAAGGGCAGCCGCCTGTCGATCACGCCGGTCACGCCGGCGCAGTGGAAGGTATTGCAGGAATTGCTGTAACGGCGGGCGCCGGCAGATTACGCCGTGGCCGGCGCCCCCGCATACACTTGTTTTTTATACGACCACGCGAGCATCAACAGCGCCCCAACGATCATCGGCAGCGAGAGCATCTGCCCCGATGAAATATCGACCCCCGCCACGTTGACGCTCCAGTCCGGGGTGCGGAAATATTCGGTGAAGAAGCGCGCGCAGCCATACAGCAGCACGAACAGCGCGCCCACCGCCAGCCGCGGACGGGCTTTGCGGGCAAACGGCCAGACAATCAGGAATACCAGCACGCCATCGACCAGCATCTGGTAAATCGGCGACGGATGGCGCGGGCCTTCGACGCCGGGCCAGAGCATGGCCCACGGCAGGGACGGGTCGGCCAGCCGGCCAGGCAATTCCGCGTTGATGAAATTGCCCAGGCGGCCGCACGCGTAACCGAGCGGCACCAGCGGCGCGATGAAGTCATACACGTCCAGCACATTGAAGCCCTGCTTGCGGGCCCACAGCCACATCGCCAGCAGCACGCCGAGGAAGCCGCCGTGGAATGACATGCCGCCGTGCCAGACCATGAAGATCTCGAGCGGGTTGCGCGCGAATTCCGGGTGGTTCGACCAATAGAACAGCACTTCGCCGAAGCGCCCGCCCAGCACCACGCCCAGCATGCCATAGAACAGCATGTCGTCCAGGTGCTGGCTGGTCCAGCCCTGGCGCGCGATGTGCGGCTGCTTGATGCGTACCCGGCCCAGCAGGATGAACAGCGCGAACGCCAGCACGTACATCAGGCCATACCAGTGGATCTTGACAGGGCCCAGCGCAAAGGCGACGGGATCGGGCATCGGGTGTGTCAGCATGCGGTATTCTTTCGTAAGAGTGCCAGGAAGCCTTGCAGCACGGGCGACGGATTGTCGCGGCGCCAGGCCAGGCCGGTTTCCACCAGCGGGGTCGGGTCGGCCAGCGCCCGGTATTCCACGCCGGGGCGCATCAGGTTCGACACGGATTGTGGCACAAGCGCGATGCCCATGCCAGCCGAGACCAGGCTGACGATGGTCTGCATCTGGATCGCTTCCTGGCCGATGGCCGGCGTCAGGCCTGCCGCACGGAATACCGACAGGATGCCGTCATGCAGGCCGGGCGCGATGGCGCGCGGGAAAATGATCAGCGGCAGCGCGGGCGCATCCTTCAGCGCCACCTTGCCGCGTCGTGTGACCAGGCCCAGCGGCGCGGCCAGCACCAGCGGTTCCTTCAACACGGGCAGGTAGTCGAGTTCCGCTTTCGCGCGGTCCGGCAGCGGCGGAATCAGCAGGCCCGCATCGATGCGGCCGTGCAGCAAGTCGTCGAGCTGCAAGTCCGAGGTGGCTTCCTGCAGCGCGATCTGCACTTGCGGGTAGGCCGCGCGGTAGGCGCGCAGGAAAGGCGGCAACACGCTGTAATCGGCCGACGACACGAACGCCAGCGCCAGGCGGCCGGTTTCGCCACTGGCCGCGCGCTGCACCAGCGCCGGCAATTCCTGCGATTGCGCCAGCAGCCGGCGCGCTTCCGGCAACAGCGCGGCCCCGCCTGCGGTCAGCGCGACGCCACGCCGGTTGCGGTCGAACAGCGGCGCGCCCAGCAATTCCTCCAGCTGGGCGATGGCTTGCGACAGGGGCGGCTGCGTCATGTGCAAGCGCTGCGCGGCTTTGCCAAAGTGCAGTTCTTCGGCCACCGTGACGAAATAACGCAGTTGCCGTAATTCGATGTTCATTTACATTCCAATACTGTGATATGTATAGCGTATCACAGCAGCGTAAAAACCATATTTGACTTGCGGGCATGGGAAAGGCAATCTGGCGTAATCCGTATTTAGAATAGAGGAGCCGCATCATGCCGCAATACCGTTCCCGTACCACCACCCATGGCCGCAACATGGCCGGCGCGCGCGCGCTGTGGCGCGCCACCGGCATGAAGGATGGCGACTTCGACAAGCCGATCATCGCCGTGGTCAATTCGTTCACGCAATTCGTGCCGGGCCACGTGCACCTGAAAGACCTGGGCCAGCTGGTGGCCCGTGAAATCGAGGCGGCCGGCGGCGTGGCCAAGGAATTCAACACCATCGCGGTCGATGACGGCATCGCCATGGGCCACGGCGGCATGCTGTATTCGCTGCCGTCGCGCGACCTGATCGCCGATTCGGTGGAATACATGGTCAACGCGCACTGCGCCGACGCCATGGTCTGCATTTCCAACTGCGACAAGATCACGCCGGGCATGCTGATGGCGGCCATGCGCCTGAACATCCCGGTGGTGTTCGTGTCGGGCGGCCCGATGGAAGCCGGCAAGGTCGTCAAGGTGGTCAACAATACGCAAAAGATCATCAAGCTGGACCTGGTGGACGCCATGATCAAGGCTGGCGACAACACCGTGTCCGACGCGGACGTGGCGGAAATCGAGCGTTCCGCGTGTCCGACCTGCGGTTCGTGCTCCGGCATGTTCACCGCCAACTCGATGAATTGCCTGACCGAGGCGCTGGGCCTGTCCCTGCCGGGCAACGGCACCATCGTGGCGACCCACAGCGACCGCAAGGAACTGTTCCTGCGCGCGGGACGCTTGATCGTTGAATTGGCCAAACGTTATTACGAGCAGGACGACGCTTCCATCCTGCCGCGCAACATCGCCACCATGGCCGCGTTTGAAAACGCGATGGCGCTGGACGTGTCGATGGGCGGTTCCACCAACACCGTGCTGCACCTGCTGGCGGCTGCGCACGAAGCCGGTGTGCCGTTCACGATGGCCGACATCGACCGCATCTCGCGCAAGGTGCCGTGCCTGTGCAAGGTGGCGCCGATGACCGACAAGTTCCACATCGAAGACGTGCACCGCGCCGGCGGCATCAT
>CBIHOX010000127.1:0-18860 GCA_966211685.1 uncultured Pseudoduganella sp. | reverse complement strand
TACCTGTCCCTGCTGTTCGCCGCGCTGCTGGTGGACCATTACATCAAGATTTGACAATGAAGAAACTGTTTGCCGCCCTCGGCATCTCCGCCGCGCTGGCGCTGTCGCTGGCCGCCTGCGACAAGGCCCCCGGGAAACTGCAATTCCAGAATACCGACCTGACCGGCCTGAGCTACGCGGAAAAGCTGTCGCTGACCGACCATACCGGCAAGCCCGTCACGCTCGATTCCTACAAGGGCAAGGTCGTGGCCGTGTTCTTCGGCTTCACGCAATGCCCGGAAGTGTGCCCCACCACGCTGGTCAACATGGCCAACGTGATGCAGCAGCTGGGCCCGCAGGCCGACCAGGTGCAGGTGCTGTTCGTAACGCTGGATCCGGAGCGCGATACCCAGGAATTGCTGGCGCAATACGTGCCGGGCTTCGACAAGCGCTTCGTCGGCCTGCGCGGCACGCCGGAACAGATCGCCGCCGCGGCCAAGGAATTCAAGGTCATCTACAACAAGGTGCCGGGCAAGACGCCGGACAGCTACACCATCGAGCACACGGCGGCGACCTTCGTGTTCGATAAAAACGGCAAGATCCGCCTGTACGTGCGCGACAAGCAAGATCCCGCTGCCATCGTGCACGACCTGAAATTGCTGCTTTCCTGATAATCTCCTCTCCTGGATAGAGGAGAGAGTGCCTTGGAAAAACGTTTTCAACCGTATACCCGGCTGGCGGCCGTGGTGTTCCTCGTGGTCGGCTGCCTGGCCGTGCTGCGTCCTTTCCTGGCGGCCATCCTGTTTGCCGCCGCCATCACGATTTCTTCCTGGCCCCTGTTCCTGATGCTGCTGCACCGCTGCCGGCAGCGCAGGACGCTGGCCGCCACCATCATGACGGTGTCGCTGGTGCTCGTCATCATCCTGCCGCTGACCCTGGTCACATGGAACATTGCCGACCATGCCACCGAAGTCGTGGAACACGTGCGCGACGCCCTGGCGGACGGCACGCTGGAGCCGCCGTCCTGGCTCAAGCAGGTGCCGGTGGTGGGCGAGCAGGCCGACGCCTACCTGCGCAAGCTGATCGGCAGCCGCGATGAAATGGTGGCGCTGGCCAAGCGCTACATGGAACCGGCGCGCAAGATCGTGCTGGGCGGCGGCATGGTGCTGGGCAGCGGCGTGGCCCAGGTCAGCCTGGCGGCGTTCGTCTGCTTCTTCCTGTACCGCGACGGCCTGGCGCTGCTGGCGGCATTGCGCACCGGCATGGACAAGATCATGGGCGAACATGCGGAAGAAGTCGCGGACACGGTCAGCCGCACGGTGCGCGGCGTGATGTATGGCTTGCTGGGAACCGCGCTGGCGCAGGCCGCGGTGGCGGCGGCCGGTTTCCTGATTGCCGGCGTGCCGGGCGTGGCCCTGCTGGCCGTGGCGACCTTCGTATTTTCCCTGATCCCGGTCGGCCCGCCGCTGATCTGGGGCGGCGCCGCGCTGTGGCTGTTCAACCAGGGCAGCACGGGGTGGGGCATCTTCATGCTGGTGTGGGGCATGTTCCTCATCAGCGGCGTCGACAATGTGGTGAAACCCATGCTGATCAGCCGGGGCAGCAGCCTGCCGTTCCTGCTGGTGTTGCTGGGCGTGATGGGCGGCGTGCTGGCGTTCGGATTTGTCGGCCTGTTCATCGGCCCGACGCTGCTGGCCGTGGCCATGGGCCTGTTGCGCAACTGGACGCACAGCCCGGACGAGGGGCCGGCTGTATCGGACTGACCCTGGCTTATGAAACGTTTATACTGGCGGCAAAAAAGCCGGGGGGCGTCATGAAAGGCGTGGTATTTACCGAATTTATGGAATTGGTCGAGTCACGCATGGGACTCGACATGCTCGACCGTATCATCACGGAAGCGCAACTGCCGAATGATGGCGCCTACACGTCGGTAGGGACGTATGACCATGCGGAACTGGTGCGCCTCGTGATGGCGTTGTCGAATGCCACCGGCATGGCGGTGCCCGCGCTGGTGCACTTGTTCGGCCAGCATTTGTTCGAGCGTTTTTCAGTCTCTTATGCGGCGCTGTTTACCGATGCCCATGGCGTATTCGATTTCCTCTGCCGTGTGGATGATGTGATCCACGTCGAAGTGCGCAAGCTGTATCCGGATGCCG
The DNA here is from genome assembly GCA_966211685.1 of uncultured Pseudoduganella sp. GTDB lineage: Bacteria > Pseudomonadota > Gammaproteobacteria > Burkholderiales > Burkholderiaceae_D > Rugamonas. Next base: position 16,725 of record CBIHOX010000127.1, on the reverse strand, counting down.
AATTGCCCAGCTTGCCCTGCACGCGCCCGGCGCCGGACCAACTGGAATTGCTCTACAGTTCACCGCGCGGTTTTGCCGACCTGGCGGCAGGCCTGATCGATGGCTGCATTGCGCACTATCGGGAACCCATCACGGTCACGCGCACCGACCTGGAAAAAGAAGGCAATTTGTACCGTACCCGCTTCCACCTGCAAGTCGGGGCGCCATGAATGAATCCGGCACCGGCGGCGCGCCGCCCGGCTTTCCCGCAGCGGCTGCCGATGGCGCCTCCACCGTGGCATCGCGCAGCCTGTTGCGCGAGCGGGCGGCGCGCAAGGAAGCGGAGAGCCTGCTGGAAAAGAAAAGCCGCGAACTGTACGACATCAACCAAAACCTGCGCCAACTGAATGCGCACATCGAGGAAAGCGAAGCGCGCTATCGCACGCTGGTGGAATTGATCCCCGATGCGATCTGGATCCATGCGGGCGGCAGCATCATATTCGTGAACCCGGCCGCGCTGCACCTGTTCGGCGCCCAAGCGCCAGACCAGTTGCTGGGTACCCCCGCGATGCAGCGTATCGCGGCCGATTGCCAGGACCAGGTGCAGGCCGGCACCTATGCCGACATGGCGATGGCGCAACTGGTGCCGCGCAAATCGCTGCGCGTGATGCGGCTCGATGGCGGGCAGGTGGAAGTGGAATTTTTCGCCAGCCGCATCTGGTTCAACCATGCGGACGCCGTCATGAGCGTGGCGCACGACGTGACCGAGCGCCGCCTGCACGAAAAAGCCATCGAGCACCAGGCCACACATGACCAGTTGACAGGCTTGCCCAACCGCGCGCTCTTCCTTGATCGCCTGGCCCATGCGATCAAGCGCGCCGAGCGCCGCCGCGATCGCCTGGCCGTGATCTTCATCGACCTCGACAAATTCAAGCAGGTCAACGATACGCTGGGCCACGCGGTGGGCGATGAACTGTTGCGCGCGGTGGCGGAAACGCTGCGTCACAGCGTGCGGGAATTCGATACGGTGGCGCGGCTCGGCGGCGATGAATTCGTCATCCTGCTGGACAGCCCGCTGGGCGACACCACGCCCGGCATGATTGCCGAGCGCATCGGCAACAGCCTGGCCACACCGGTCATGCTGGCAGGCCAGGAACACGTGATCACGGGCAGCATGGGCCTGTCGCTGTATCCGGATGATGGCGCCCAGGCGGAAAACCTGCTGCGCCAAGCCGATATCGCCATGTACCGCGCCAAGGAGGCCGGCCGCAACGGCTTCCAGTTCTTCACCCAGGAAATGCAGCACCGGCTCGATGCGCGCGTAACACTGGAGCAGGGTTTGCTGCGCGCACTGCAGCGCGACGAATTCGTGCTGCATTACCAGCCGCAGGTCGACCTGGCCAGCGGCCGCATCATCGGCCTGGAAGCGCTGTTGCGCTGGCAATCGCCGGAACTGGGACTGGTGCCGCCCATGCAATTCATCCCTGTGGCGGAAGAAAGCAACCTCATCACGGCGATCGGCGGCTGGGTGCTCGACAAGGCTTGCGCGACGCTGCGCCGGTGGCTGGACGCGGGCGTCCCGGTGGTGCCGGTGGCCGTCAACGTGGCGGCGTCGCAATTCGCGCAGCAGGGCCTGGAGCCGATGCTGCAGGAACAGCTGGAAAAGTATGACCTGGACCCGTCGCTGTTGGAATTCGAGTTGACGGAAAGCTTGTCGATGGAAGACCCGGAAGCGTCGATTGCGCTGATGCACCGCTTGAAAGCCGTGGGCATCGCGATGGCCATCGATGATTTCGGCACCGGCTATTCCAACCTCAGCTACCTGAAGCGCTTCCCGGTCGACAAGCTCAAGATCGACCAATCGTTCACACGTGGGCTGGTCAATGACGCCGAGGACCGCTCGATCGTGACCGCCGTGATCCGCCTGGCGCACAGCCTGGGCTTGCGCACCATTGCGGAAGGCGTGGAGACCGAAGGGCAACTGCGCCTGCTGGCGGCGCAGGGCTGCGATGAAATCCAGGGTTATTACTTCAGCCGTCCGCTGCCCGAAGCAGGCATCATGGCGATGCTGCGCAGCGGAGCGGTGATGGACTTGGCGGTGTTGCGGTAATTGCGGTAATTGCGGTAATTGCCGTAGCGGCCGTCAGCCGTGGACAGGCACGCTCACGGTTTACCCTGGCCTGCGGCCGCGCGCAACGCATGCAGTTCCGCATTGAGCCACTGCTGGCTCGGCACCGCGCCGGCATTGCCGCACTTGACCTGGTAAGGCTTGCCGGACGAGCTGCTCTTCGAGGCGGCCAGCTCGATGAATTGTTCCGTGTTTTTCACCGTGCCCTTATCTTCAAAGTATTCCAGCTTGCGCAGCAAATGCGATTTGGCTTCGGCGCCGCTGTACCAGGATCCGTTGCGGTTGAACTGGCAGCCGGATTCCTGCAGCTTGCCCAGCAGCGCATCGATTTCCGCCCGGACGGGGGCGGCGGTGGGCGTGGCGCCGGCGGCTGTGCAGAAAACCATGGCCAGGGCGGCGATGGTCAGGCGACGTGGTTTCATGGGTCAGACCTTGAGCAGGCCGCGGAATCCCCGTGCTGCATAGTACGATTCCGCGCCATTGTGATAAGTGAAGACGTGATCATACCGGTGATCGCAAAACAGCGCGCCACCGAGTTTTCGGATGGTTGACGGCGTTTGAATCCAGCTCGATGTTTTCCGGTCGAACTGGCCCAACTGCTGCAACGCGCGATACTGGTCTTCGGTCAGCATGGCAATTCCCATGGCCGCGGCCATCGCGGCCGCGCTGCCCCCTGGCTTGTTGTCCTTGCGTGATGCCAGCGCCGCGTCGTCAAAGCACAGGCTGCGCCGGCCAACGGGGCTTTCGGCCGAGCAGTCGCAATAGAGGTATTCCCCTGTCGCCTCGTCCTGGCCGATGACATCGGGCTCGCCACCGGTGCGCTCCATGTCATGCAGCGCCTGAAGTTTGTGGGGGTGGGCTTCCAGCCTGGCCTGGATTGCCGTCCAGTCGAGCGCCGGATGGCGCGCCATGTTGGCGTCGAAGCGGCTTTTCAGGATGCGGATCAGTTCAGGAACGGAAGACGCTGGCATGGGATGGTTTCTCTTGTCGGGCTAAGCGCTGTCGCCGGGAGCGGGTGTGTCATCGAAGGCCGTACAGTCGTCCTTTCATCCATGACTGGATTTTTCCGGCTGTGGGGTGTGTCAAAACCAGTAATCCGCCACGCACCGTCCATCGCGCGGCAAATCGTCAAATGTATCGAGACCGTCGAAACGGTCGATGGGAATGGCGGCAACGGCGTCCGGTTCCGCCAGCCGCAAATTCACGGCGATGCGCCGGCGTCCCCCTTCATCGAGGCGCAAGCCGCGCCAGCAGGCGATGCAGCCGCACTCGGGACAAAAGTGGAATTCCAGGGCCGTGCCCCGCACGTACGCCCTGGTTGGACCGGACACCTTGATGCCTTCGTTTTCGTAATCGTACGCCCACAACACGCCGTAGCGCCGGCACGCGGTGCAATTGCAGGCGGTCGCGCCATCGGGTACGCCGTCGTACGTCCAATGCACGGCCCCGCACAGGCAAGCCCCTTCAATCATGGCGGCCCCCCGCATCATCCCGCAGGCCAGGTGTGGAAAACAGTCGAGTGAACACGCATATCATGATGAAGCTCCATAAAAGCGCACCAGTCCCAGGCTCAGTGCAAACAGGTAGCCGTACGAGAAGCGGTCGATGCGAATCAGTTCCTGGCCACGGCTGGCGCGCCAGGCGCCCAGCAGCGACATGGCCAGGCCGCTGGCGACCGGCGTGACGCCGAGATTGACCAGGCGCAGCCTGGCGTCGGACACCATGTGGCCGGGGAACAGCCACAGGCTGATGCCGCCAACGACGGCGCCAAAGAACGCATAGCCGGCGGCGGCCAGCCAGGGACTGGCATCCTTGCGGAAGGGCGCGGCGATGGAACGCAGGCCCAGTTCGAACAGCACTTCTCCAAAGAACTGGATCAGGAATTCCAGCAACAGTTCAATCAGGATTTCCATAGGCCCGCTGGCGTGCGCGACAGGGCCGCCGGCGCGCTTGGCGCGCGCCAGCGGCCATGACATGGGGATTTCAATAACGGCCGGGGTCCTTGACCATCAGGCAGCCGGGCAACTGCGACGCCAGCTTTTCGTTAAACCACTTCACCGTGCCTTCCTTCTTGACGCCTTTGTCGGGATCGTTGAAATACACATTGCCCTTGCCGACACCGGTCAGCACGATGATGTGGCCGACGCCGAACCAGTAGCCGGCGCACCACACCGGACCGCCGGCGGTCAAGTAATTGTGCAAGTCTTCCTCGGTATGCTGGTTCTTGACCGGCAATTTGTAGAGGCCGACCTTTTCCGCCAGCGTAATGAATTCGGCAGGATACAGGCCGACCTTGTCGGCCACGTCATACTTGGCCGCCACGGTATTCATCGGCCCCGCGCCCTTGCCGTTCTGCTGCCAGTACAGCCAGATCATGTGCGCGCTGGTATGCCAGCAGCAACTGGATTTTTCCTGTGCTTCAAGTGGGACATCAAGCTGGATACTTGGCATGGCGCGCTCCTATGGATGGGCCAGCTGACAGTAGCTGGCCGGTAAATTGCTCAATGTTGGTGACAGGACACTGCAATTTAGCATACAGCGTCCCCTGACTGAAGTTAATCCTGCTCGTCGGCTTCGCTGTGCCGCGGCTGGCGCGGAATGACTTTCACCAGCAGGATGCGCGGGCCGTTCATTTTCTTGACGACGATGTCGAAGCCGTTGAATTCCACGCGCTGGCCCTGTTTCGGGATGTCGCCGAGCTTCAGCATCACCAGGCCGCCCACCGATTCGATATCCTGCAAGCCCATCTCTTCGTTTTCGATGTCCAGGCCCAGCGCGCGTTCCAGCGACACGATCGGCAGGCTGGCCTTGCCCACCAGGGCGCCGTCTTCCTGCTTCAGCCAGTCATTTTCATTGAGGCGGAATTCATCGTGGATTTCACCCACCATCGCGCCCAGCAGGTTGTCCAGCGTGAGGAAGCCCACCGGCCGCTTGCCTTTTTCGCCGATCAGCGCGAAGTGCGGTGCGCCATCCTTCAGGCGGCGGAACAATTCCAGCGCCGGGGTGCGGGCCGAATAGGTTTCCACCGGGCGCAGGAACGGCGTCAGCGACGTCAAGTCCTTGCCCGACTGTTCGGCAAAGAACAAGTCCTTCAAGTGCACCATGCCCAGCACGGTTTCGCCATCTTCATCGTAATACGGATAGCGTGAAAAACGGTTGCGCACCACGGTTTGCAGGTTTTCCTCCAGCGGTTTCGACGCGTGCAGCGCAATCACTTCATGGATCGGGCGCATCAGGTCCGATACCGACATTTGCGAAAACTCCAGCGTGTGCGCCAGGATGTTGCGTTCATCCTTGTTGAATTTTTCTCCCGGTTCGCTGGTGCGCAGGATCATCTTCAATTCGTCGGTGGAATAGTGCGAATCGCCGTGGCCGCCCGCGCCGGACAGGCCCGCGGCCTTGAGCACCATGTTGGCGCTCTGGTTCAGCAGCCAGATGGCCGGATACATGGCCCAGTAAAACGCATACAGTGGAATCGCGCTCCACAGGCCGACCACTTCGGGCATGCGGATCGCCAGCGACTTGGGCGCCAGTTCGCCGACCACGATGTGCAGGAAAGAAATGGTAACAAAGGCAAAGACAAAAGAAATACCGTGCACGATTTGCGGCGACGTAACGCCCAGTACGTGGAACAGCGGCTCCAGCAGCGAAGCAAAGGCGGGTTCGCCGACCCAGCCCAGGCCCAGCGATGCAAGGGTAATGCCCAATTGGCAGGCCGACAGGTAGGCGTCGAGTTCGCCGTGCACCTTGGCCAGGATACGGCCGCGCAGGCCCTGTGTTTTTGCGATGGCGCGCACGCGGGTGCGGCGCAAAGTAACGATACCGAATTCAGCTGCAACAAAGAAACCGTTCAGCGCGACCAGGAACAGGGCGAGCAGAACGAGCAATAGATTTACCATATGAATCGCATGACGCGACCGTAGTTGAAACCTCTATCTTATCCGACTCGCCACGGTCCAGCCGCAAAATCGCAATATTGTTATGATTTATGTAACAAAATATTAAGCCAGCCGGTTGCGGAACAGCCAGGCCGCCAGCGGCAGCGTGACGGCGCCGATGAGGGCCAATGGCAGCAAATCGCCCGTTACCACGCGCAGCCCGACGCCTTCCAGGTAAACCCGCTGCACCAGGTCGATGGCAAAGCGCAGCGGGTTGGCCAGCGTCAGCGTTTGCATCCACGCGGGCATGTTGCGCACCGGCGTGGTCAGGCCGGACAGCAGCATCATCGGCATGATCAGCACGAACGTATACAGCATGGCTTGCTGCATGTTCAGCGACACGGCGGAAACCGACAGCCCGATGCCGACGCTGGCCACGGTAAACAACGCCAGTCCCGCGTACAGGGTCCACAGCGATCCCGCCATCGGCACGCGGAACCACAGCACGGTCACCAGCAGGATGATCGTCGATTGCGCCAGGCCGATCAGGACCGGCGCCAGCGCCTTGCCGGCCATGATTTCCAGCGGCGACATCGGCGTGACCAGCAACTGGTCGAAGCTGCCGTGTTCACGCTCGCGCGCCACCGACAGGGCCGACAGCAGCAGCGTTTGCAGCATCGACAGCCCGGCGATCAGGCCGGGCAGGATATTCCAGCGCGTTTGCAGGTTGGGGTTGTACCAGGCCCGCGTTTCCACCACGGGGGGGAGGGCGGCCAGTGTCGCGGCCAGGGCGGCCGGCCCGCCGGCGGGCGGTCCATGCCGCTCGCGCCACGCGCGGTTGAATTCCGCCGCCACGGCCGCCACGTGGCCTGCCGCGGCGCCGGCGGTATTGGAATTGCGGCCATCGAGGATCAGCTGGATGGGGGCGGCGGCGCCGGCCTGCAGCCGCCGTTCGAAATCCGGCGCGATCACGACGGCCGCGATCGCGTCATGGTTTTCTATCAGCGGCGCCAGTTGCTGCGGCCCGGCCAGGGTTGCCACGCGCCGGAAGACGCCGCCGCCCTCCAGCCGCGCCACGAATTCGCGCGCGGCCGCGCCGCGGTCCTGGTCGACCAGCACATAAGGCGCATCGGCCAGGTCGAAGGTGGCGGCATAGCCGAACAACATGCTCTGCACCAGCGCAGGGACCACCAGGATCGCGCGGCTGGCCGGGTCTTTCATCACGGCCAGGAATTCCTTGTGGCACAAGTTGGCGATGCGGCGCAGCAGGGCAATCAGCGCGGCCATGGCGTTCCTTTCAATCGAGCTTCTTGCGCGTGACGGCGCGGGCGATGGCCAGCAGCACCACGGCGTACAGCGCCAGCACGGCGCAATTGCGGGCGATCAGCGGCCACACGTTCCCGGCCAGGAACAGGGTCTTGATCAATTCCATGAAATACGTGGCGGGCAGCACCTTGCCGACCATGCGGATCGCGGCCGGCACACTGCGCAAGTCGAACAGGAAGCCGGACAGCATCAGCGACGGCATGAAGCTCGACAGCAGCGCGACCTGGCTGGCCAGGAACTGGTTACGCGTCACCGAGGAAATCACCAGTCCCATGCCGACCGCGACGAACAGGTACAGCATGGAACTCAGCAACAGGATCGCCAGCGATCCTTGCAGCGGCACGCCAAACAGCCAGCGCGCCGCGCACAGGCACAGCGCCAGGCCCAGCATGCCGACCATGAAATACGGGATGATCTTGGCCAGCAGGATTTCCACCGGCCGCACCGGCGTCACGAACAGCGCTTCCAGGGTGCCGCGTTCCCATTCGCGCGCCATCACCAGCGCGGTCAGGAAGGCGCCCACCAGGGTCATCACCAGCACGATCAGGCCCGGCACCAGGTACCAGGTGCTGGTATTGGCCGCGTTGTACCACATGCGCTGTTCGATGACGGCCATGCCGCCCCCCGGCGGCGCTTTCATGGCGAGGCGCTCGGCCTGGCGCGGCTGGGACAGCGCGCCCGTCACGTAGCGCGCGATGATCCCGGCGCGGTTCGCGTCGGCCCCGTGCAACAGCAGCTGGAGGCGGGCATCGCCCACGGCCCGGCGGCGCGTGTAATCGGCCGGCACGCGCACCACCGCGTCGACCTTGCGCTCGCGCATCAGCGTTTCCGCATCGTGCATGGACGCCAGCATGGCCGGCTCGAACGCGTCCGACAGCAACAGGCCCGCCACCGCCTCGTGCGCGGCCGGCGATGCGTCTTCCATCACGATGGCCACCGGCGCATGCCTGACGTCGAGCGACAGGCCATAGCCGAAGATCAGGATCAGCGCGATCGGCAGCACGATCCCGATCGCAAGGTTGCTGGCGTCGCGCAGCAACTGGCGGCATTCCTTGCGCACCAGCGCCATCAGCCGGTTCAGCGATGCCGCGTTCATGCCGTGCCCCCGCTGCGGTGCCGCTCGACGATGGCGATGAACGCCTGTTCCATCGCCGGCGCATTGCCGGCCCGGGCGCGCACCTCGCGCGGCGTGCCCAGCGCCAGCAGGCGGCCCGCGTCCTGGATCACGATGCGGTCGCAATACTCCGCCTCTTCCATGAAATGCGTGGTGACGATGACGGTGACGCCGCCTTCGGCCAGCGCCGTGATGCGGCGCCAGAAGTCGCGCCGCGCCAGCGGATCGGCGCCGCTCGTGGGTTCGTCGAGGAACAGGATCTCCGGTGCGTGCAGCAGGCCCACCGCCATGGCCAGCCTTTGCTTGAAGCCGCCCGGCAGCTGGCCGCTGGGAGCGTGTTCATGGCCGGCCAGCTGGAAGTGCTCAAGCATGGCGCCGATGCGTTCGCGCAGCGCGCGTCCCGCGAGGCCATAGGCGCCGCCAAAGAAGCGCAGGTTTTCCATCACGGTCAGGTTGCCGTACAGTGAAAATTTTTGCGATACGTAGCCGATCTTGCGGCGCGCCGCGGCGCGCGCATGGCGCAGGTTGGCGCCGGCGACCGTCAGGCTGCCGCTGCTGGCCGGCAGCAGGCCGCACAGCATGCGGAACGTGGTGGTCTTGCCGGCGCCGTTCGGTCCCAGCAAGCCGAAGATCTCGCCGCGCCGCACGTCGAACGTGGTGCTGGCCACGGCCGTGAAGTCGCCGAAGGTGCGAACCAGGTCGCGCACTTCGATGATCGGGGCGCTGTCGGCTGGGGCCGCCGCAGGAGTGGGTATGCGTGGCGCCGCGGCAGCCCGTGTGTCTTCCGCGCCGTCCGGCGTGGCCGGCGTCGACTCAGCCTGCGCCGTTTCTTGTGTGCGGGCCGCGGCTTCATGCGTGGCCGACGCCGGGCCTGGCGCCAGCCCGCGCAGGATCAGCATGAAGCCGTCTTCCAGCCGCGCCGGCGCGGCCTGCGTGCGCGCGCCTTGCAGCAGGGCGGACAGTGCCTGCGGCGCCACGCCGGGACGCAGCAGGTAGCGCACCTGGCCGCCCTCGGGCACGGCGTCGGCCACCAGCGTGCGCGCATCGAGCAGGCGCGCCTGCAGGGTGCGGGCCGCCATGCCGGCTGGCGGGGTGGCCAGGTGGCACAGGCCTGCCGCACGGGCGCGCAATTGCGCCGGCGCGCCGCTGGCCAGCACCTGCCCCTCGTGCAGCACGCAGACATGGGCGCAGCGCTCCGCTTCATCCATGTAGGACGTGCTGACCAGCACCGTCAAGCCTTGTGTGTCCACCAGTTGCCGCACGATGTCCCACAGCTCGCGCCGCGACAATGGATCGACGCCGACGGTCGGTTCATCGAGCAGCAACAATTCGGGCGCGCGCACCAGCGTGCACGCCAGTCCGAGTTTTTGCTTCATGCCGCCGGACAGCTTGCCGGCCGGGCGCGCGGTGAAGCGCTGCAAGTCCGTCATGTGCAGCAGTTGCGCATAGCGTTCGCGCCGCTCGCCGGCCGGCACGCCGTGCATGTCGGCATACAGATCGAGGTTTTCCTGCACGGTCAAGTCTTCATACAGGCCAAAGCGCTGCGGCATGTAGCCGATGCGTTCCTGGATTTGTTGCGCGCCATGCGTGGTGCCCAGGCCCAGCACGCGCAGTTCGCCCCGGTCGGGCGCCAGCAGGCCTGCCGCCATGCGCAGCAGGGTGGTCTTGCCTGCCCCGTCCGGACCGACCAGCGCGGTCAGCGCACCCGGCGCCACCGACAGCGATACGCCGCGCAACGCGCGCGTGACGGGACCGCCTCGGGGCGCGGCGAACGACTTGTGCAGGTTTTCGCCCAGCAGGGCAGGAAGGGGGGCCATGGTGTTGTCCGCAATTGCTATTGGCCCGCAGGGCCCGGCGCTGGCGCTGCTCCGCCGCGCGCCAGCCGCACCGTGGCCGGCATCCCCAGCCGCAGGCGGTCTTCGCGGTCTTCGGCCAGCACGCGCACTTCATACACCAGCGACGTGCGCAATTCCTCGGTCTGCACGGTCTTGGGCGTGAATTCCGCCACCGACGAGACATAGCCGACCCGGCCCGCGATGGCTTTGCCGGGTTCGCTGTCGGTCGTGATGGCGGCGGCGCCGCCGGGCTTGACCCACGCCAAGTCCGCTTCGCCGACATAGGCGCGCACCCATTTCGGATCCGTGATGGCCAGCGTGTATACGGGCCGCTGCGGCGACGCCATGTCGCCTGCCTCCACCAGCCGCGCACGCACCACGCCGGCTTGCGGCGCCAGCAGCGTGCTTTCCGCCAACTGGTGTTCCAACAGCGCGACGTCGGCGCGCGCGGCGTCCACTTGCGCCTGCGCCTGGGCAATGTCTTCGCTGCGCGGTCCGGTTTGCACCAGTTCCTGCGCCTTGCGCGCGCCTTCCACCTGCGCCTGGGTGGCCTTGCGCCGCGCGGCCGCGTTGTCGATGTCTTGCTGGCTGACGGCGCCGGCCATCTGCCGCTGCAGCGAGACCAGCCGGTTCAACTGTTGCTGCGCGAATTCCGCCTCGGCCTGCAGCGCCGCGGTGTGGGCCCGCGCCTGCGCGACTTCTTCCGGGCGGCTGCCGGTCTGCAGCCGGCGCAACGCCTGCAGGCGTGTTTCCAGCTGCGCACGGGCTTGCTGCAGCTTCAATTCCAGTGTTCTTGTGTCGAGCTTGCCCAGCACCTGGCCGGCCCGTACCCGGTCGCCTTCCTGCACCGCGAGGCTGGCAATGCGTTCGCTGCCATTGAACGCCAGCGATACCTGGCGCAAATCCACGTTCCCGTAGAGGACCAGCGGACCGGTGCCGGGTGCCGGGCGGGAAAAATGCCAGGCGGCCCAGCCCAGGGCGGCAAGGGCCAGCGCGGCGGCAACAATGACGGGTTTCCTGTCCATAATGTATTCCTCGAAGAGTCTGCATGCATTCTACATTAAATTTAAATTTGAATTTAAATTACTTCGAAATCCGTGCCTTGCCCTACAATGTGCGCCATGACTGTTCCGCGCGCCCCGACCAAACCTGCCAGATCCGCCACTCTTGCCGCCGCGCCGCGCCGCGCCGCACGTTCGGACGGTGACGCCACGCGCCAGCACATCCTCGATATCGCGGGCCAGGTGTTTGCCGAGCGCGGCTATGCGGACGCCACCAGCAAGGAAATCTGCGCGCGGGCCGACGTGAACATGGCGTCCGTCAATTACCACTTTGGCAGCCGTGGCGGCTTGTATCAAGCCGTGCTGGTGGAAGCGCACCACCATTTGATGCAGCCGGAAGCCTTGCTGGCCATTGCCCAGGCGCCGGGCGATCCGCGCGACAAGCTGCGCGCGGTGCTGGCGCGCATCGTCGAACACGTGACGGGGCCGCGCGCGCACTGGGGCAGCCGGGTGGTGGTGCGGGAATTGCTGTCGCCAACCGAACACGCGCCGGTGCTGGTGCACCAGGCGATCGCGCCCAAGGCCAGGATCATGCTGGGTATCGCCAGCGACATCCTCGGCTTGCCGGCCACGCACCCGGGCTTGCAGCGCGCCTTGTTTTTCATGATGGCGCCGTGCCTGGCCATGCTGGTGGCGCCGCGCGAATTGCGCACCGGCGTCTTGCCGGCCCTGGCCGATGAGGCAGGCGTCTTGCTGGAAGATTTGCTGGCCTTTGTATTGGCGGGGCTGGAGGCCATTGCGCGGCGTTACGGCGGGCGCTGAAGCGGGGGACGCGGCCCGCCGGGCAGGCCTTGCCTGCATGCCGGGCACCGGCAGTCACCGCTACTGCAATTCCAGGATGGCTTCCACCGCCGGATGCTTGATCTTGCGCTCGTTGGAAATCGCATAAAACTGTTCTCGCAATTCCGGCGCCTGGCCCACCAGGTCCACGTCGAACTGTTCGTGCATGTCTTGCGCCAGCATGGCCGGCGCGAAGAACAGGCCCATGCCGTTGCGCCCGAACGTATTCAACATCGCGTTGTCTTCGAATTCCCCCACCACGTCGGGCCGCACGCCGTGCTGCACGAACCACGCATCGATGCGGCCGCGCAACGCATTGTTCCGGGTCGGCAGCAACAGCGGCGCGCCATGCAGGCTGTGCGGGAAGTTGCGCCGGTAGCGGCGCGCCAGTTTTTTATCGCCATACAGTTGCATCTGGCTTTCCATCAATAAGTGGCTGAACACGCGCAGGCTGGGCGTGGCGCGCACGGCGCGGTCGGTCAGCACCACATCGAGCTTGTTCAGCGCCAGGTCGGCCAGCAGCGCATCGTATTCATCTTCCATGCAGATCAGCTTGACCTTCTTTTCCAGGTTCTGCGTCATGGCCAGCAGGCGGTATGCCACCAGTTTCGGCAGCGAATCGGAAATGCCGACCGTCAGCCGCATGCGGCCGGCGTCCACGTCCGACAGCGCCTGCTGCAACTGGTCTTCCAGCTGGAAAATCTGGTCCGCGTAATCGAGCGCCACGCGGCCCGCCTCGGTCGGCACCAGGCGGCGGCCCTGCTGCGTCAACAGGGCCTTGCCCAGCGACTGGTCCAGCAGCGCGAGCTGGGTGCTGACGGTCTGGATGGCCAGGCCCAGCCGCTCGGCCGCGCGCGTGACGCTGCCTTCCTTGGCGACGGCCCAGAAGAAATACAGATGGCGGAAATTGATGCCTGCAGTTTTCATGTTTCTGTTTTTACGAAGTAATCCTTCGATTATCTTCTATTTTTCTATGGACGGGTTTTCCTTACACTGCCTGACATTGATCAACACGAAAGGAAAACACGATGAAACATTTCAGGGTTTCATTCATTGTCTCCTTCATCTGCCTTGCAGTCGCAGGCTGGTGGGGATACCAGCACACAGGCTGGGGCGGCGCACTGACAGCGCTAGGCATCGCGGTGATCCTGGCGGTAATGGAAGTCTCACTGTCATTCGATAACGCGGTGGTCAATGCTTCCGTGCTGAAGACATGGGACGAGTTCTGGAAAAAACTATTCCTCGGTGTCGGCATCATCATTGCCGTGTTCGGTATGCGCCTGCTGTTCCCGCTGGTCATTGTCGCGGTGGCGGCCGACATCAGCCTGGGCGAAGTCTGGACCCTGGCGCTGAACGATCCGAAAGCGTATTCGATGCACCTGACGAACCACCACGCGGAAGTGGCGGCCTTTGGCGGCGCGTTCCTGTTGCTGGTGTTCCTGAACTTCTTGCTGGACAAGGAAAAGGAAACCCACTGGCTCGGTAACTTCGAGAAGAAGCTCGGTTCGCTGGGCAAGATGTCGTCGGTGTCCGTGATGGTAACCATCGCAGCGCTGCTGGCCTGCCTGGGCATGGTGGAAGAAGGGCAAAAACTGATCGTGTTGATCGCCGGCCTGTGGGGCGTGCTGATCTACGTGGCGGTCGATGGCTTGAGCAGCCTGCTGGAAGCCGAGGAAGAGGGCGGCGGCAATGTCGGCGACATGGTCAAGCGCGGCGGTATCGGCGGGTTCCTGTACCTGGAAGTGCTCGACGCATCGTTCAGCTTCGACGGCGTGATTGGCGCGTTCGCCATCACCAACGATGTCGTGATCATCATGCTGGGCCTGGCCATTGGCGCGATGTTCGTCCGCTCGATGACGATCTTCCTGGTGGAGAAAGGCACGCTGGACGAGTTTGTGTACCTGGAGCACGGCGCCCACTACGCGATCGGTATTTTGGCAGTGATCATGCTGTTGTCGATCAAGTACCACATTCCGGAAATCTTTACCGGTTTGATTGGCGTGGCCTTCATCGTGGCGTCGCTGTGGTCGTCGGTGCGGTACAGGAAGCAGCAAGCGCTGGGCGCCGCGTGACATGTGGATGCCCGGGCTGTTGAAGGCCCGGCATCCAGGGTTGAAAAAGCGGCGGCAGTAAAGAATCGCGGCGTGCCTTATTGAACACCGGCCCGCCGCGTCTGTAGCAAGGTGTTCAGACACTTGAGTTAACACTTCATAGGAGTAACACATCATGGCAATCAGTCTGCAAAAAGGCGGTAACGTCAACCTGAGCAAGGAAGCTCCCGGCCTGTCGAAACTGGTCGTCGGCCTGGGCTGGGATGTACGCAACACCGATGGCGCCGCGTTCGACATCGACAGCTCGGCCTTCCTGTTGAAAGCCGACGGCAAGGTACGCGGCGACAACGACTTCATCTTCTACAACAACTTGAAGTCGTCCGACGGCTCGGTCGCGCACTCCGGCGACAACCGCACCGGCGCCGGCGAAGGCGACGATGAAACCGTTACCGTGGAATTGACGAAAGTACCGGCGGAAATCGACAAGATTTCCGTCTGCGTGACGATCCACGAAGCCGATGCGCGCCGCCAGAACTTTGGCCAGGTACAGAAGGCCTTCGTGCGCTGCGTGAACGCGGCCAATGGCCAGGAAATCGCGCGCTTCGACTTGTCGGAAGACGGCTCGGTGGAAACGTCGCTGATCTTCGGCGAGGTATACCGCAACGGCGGCGACTGGAAGTTCCGCGCGGTCGGCCAAGGGTACAAGGGCGGCCTCGGCGCGCTGGCCTCGTCGTTCGGTGTGAACGTTTGAATCAATAACGCGGAAGCCCGGCTGACAGGTCGGGCCTCCCGATAACACAGATAGCGGAAAAGACCATGCCAGTATTTACCGTAACCGGGGATGTCGATCCCTTCCTGCACGTATCGATGCGCCACGGCGAAAAGATTTATTGCGAATCGGACGCCATGGTGATGATGGAGTCCAATCTCGAGCTGAAAGGCCGCATGAGCGGTGGGCTGGGCAGCGCATTGATGCGCACCTTTGCCAACGGTGAATCGTTCTTCCAGCAGCACATCGAAGCCGTGAAGGGCGACGGCGACTGCCTGCTGTCGCCAACCCTGCCGGGCGCGATGCAAGTGATGGACGTGGGGCAGCGTCAATACATGATCAGCGACGGCGCATTTGTCGCGGCGGACTCCAGCGTGCAATTGAACGTGCGCACGCAGAGCCTGGGCAATGCGCTGTTCGCCCAGTCCGGCGGTTTCTTCATCACGGAAACCTCGGGCAGCGGCCAGGTGGTGGTGTCGGGCTTCGGTTCGATCTCCCAGCTGGAAGTGGAACCGGGCAAGGACGTCATCATCGACAACGCGCACGTGGTGTGCTGGGACAGCAGCCTGCGTTACGAAATGTCGGTGACGACCAACCGCAGCAGCGGCTTCTTCGGCAACCTGGTCAACAGTGTGACCAGCGGCGAAGGCATGGTGCTGCGCTTTTCCGGCCAAGGAAAAATCCTGGTGTGTTCGCGCAACCGCAACGGCTTCCTGGCCTGGGTGCGCGGTCCCCAAAATTCGTAGGAGTCAGTTATGTCAGTGAATTTGCAAAAGGGCCAGAAGATTTCTCTGGACAAGGAAGCGGGCAGTGCGCTGTCCCGCGTAGTGATGGGCCTGGGCTGGGATGCCGTGAAATCCAAGGGGTTCTTCGGCTTCGGCGGCAGCAAGGCTGAAATCGACCTCGATGCATCGTGCGTGCTGTTCGATACCAACAACCGTCCGCTGGACGTGGTGTGGTTCCGCCAGTTGAAGAGCCGTGACGGCAGCGTCATTCACTCGGGCGACAACCGCACCGGCGCCGGCGATGGCGACGATGAACAAATCAGCGTGGCGCTGTCGTCGGTCCCGGCCGACGTGAAGAGCATCGTCTTCACTGTCAACAGCTTTACCGGCCAGAGCTTCGCGCAAGTGGAAAACGCCTACTGCCGCCTGCTCAACGCCGCCGACGGCAAGGAAGTCGCGCGCTTCAACCTGTCCGTGCAGGGGAATCACTCGGCGCAGATCATGGCCAAGCTGTACCGCCACAACGGCGAATGGAAAATGCACGCGATCGGCGAAAACGGCACCGGCCGCACGTTCGACGAATTGCTGCCGCAAATCGCGGCGCACCTGGCGTGAGCGGTGACCGTCACGTAACCGCTTTGTAAAGCGTTCCCGGGGCGCGTTCCCCATGGCGCGTCTCTTTCGCGGCAGCCTTTGTCAGAGGGGGCTGCCGTTTTTTTTGGCTATGTCACCGGCAATCGTGGAAAGGCCTGGACAGACCGCTGTAGGGCGGATTAGCCGGCCAGGGCCGGCCAATCCGCCCCGAGGCCCCATCGTACGACCGGCACTCCTGCCGGAGTGCCTTAAGAGGCGGTACGCCGTAATCCGCCGCTGCATGCGTATTGGTGCCGCCAGCCATGGCGGATGACGCTGCTGCGCAGACTCGGCGCCCCCGCTCATCACGCCCTGCAGCCTACCGCTGTGGGCCATTCCACAATTGCTGGTGACAGCGTTTTTTTGCCGGCGCACTCAGCGCTGCAGGAATTCCGTCAACACCCGTCCCTCGGCCCCGGCCGGCGGCCGCACACCGAGCAGGTAAG
>CBIHOX010000126.1:0-18960 GCA_966211685.1 uncultured Pseudoduganella sp. | reverse complement strand
GCATCCGCGCCACGCCGATCGCCGAAGCCATGCTGGCGCTGGTGCTGATGGACCACGCGCTGATGCACCGCGCGCAGTGCGGCGACGTACGCGTGGCCACGCCCGACATCGCCCGCGCCAAATAATTCTTCTTTGAAAAAGGTGTCAGGGGCTTCAGTGCGCTGAGGCGGTCCTGGCGCCTTTTTTCTTCAGGCACGCGTCACTGCCGCGTCCCGTCCCATGCCGACCCAGTTCTTCAACTACGCCGCCTTCCTGTTTTTCTACTATGCCCACGCGGGCACGTTTTCCAGCTATGCCAGCCTGTTCTATGCCGACAAGGGCATGAGCGTGGCGCAGATCGGCGTGTTGATGGCGCTGATCCAGGTCATGCGCATCGTCGGCCCCAACCTGTGGGGCTGGGTGGCGGACCACAGCCAATACCGGGTGCGCGTGCTGCGCATGACGGGGCTGGCCGCGATGGCGGCGTTTTCCGGATTTTTCATCGGCACCAGCTTCGCCCATTTCTTTGCCGCCATGGTGGTGCTGAACCTGTTTACGAGTGCGCAGGCGCCGTTGTGCGAAGCGCTGATGCTGTCGGAAATGCGGGGCGACCTGACGTATTACGGCCGTATCCGCCTTTGGGGCTCGGTCGGCTTCATCGTGATGATGATGGCCACCGCGCTGGTGCTGGACCGCTACGGTACCGGTGCGCTGCCGTGGTCGGCCGGCGCGCTGCTGCTGTGCACGTGGCTGGCCGCGCTGCGCCTGCGTGACGTGCCGCGCCCGCCCGCCAGGGGAACGCCGCCGGCGCTGCTGGCGGTGTTGCGCCGGCGCGAAGTGATGGCGTTTTTCGCCTCGTCGGCGCTGATGGTGGCGGCCCACATGGCGCTGTATACGTTTTATTCGCTGTACCTGGCGCGCCACGGCTACAGCAAGTCGCTGATCGGCGCCATGTGGTCGCTGGGCGTGGTGGCCGAAGTCGTGCTGTTTTATTTCCAGGCCCCGCTGCTCAAGCGCTGGGGCGCGCGCCGGCTCCTGATGGCGACGTTTCTGATTGGCGCCGTGCGCTTTGCCGTGATTGGCGCCGGCGCGCAATGGCTGGTTGTGCTGGCCGCGGCCCAGGTGCTGCACGCTGCCACGTTCGCGCTGCACCATTCGGCCAGTGTGCTGGCCATGCAGCGCTGGTTTGCCGGGCCGCTGCAGGCGCGTGGCCAGGCTTTATATATGAGCCTGTCGTATGGCGTGGGCGGTTCGCTGGCCGGGGTGGCGCTGTCGCACTTCTGGGAGCGGCTTGGCGCGGAATCCGTGTATTTCGCGGCGGCCGCGCTGTGCGTGCTGGCCGCCATGGCGTCGGCGCTGTCGTTCCATTGGCAGCGCCGCGATGAGGAGGGAAATGTGGAGCGGAATTCGGGGCGGGACCAGCCTGCCTGACCGGATCAGGCCACCTTGTTGCTGACCGCTTCGAGCTGGTGGCGGCGCTCGATGGCTTTCACCACCAGCGCGCGGATATCGTTGAGCAGCGTGAATTCCGTCTGGCTCAGCTGGATGGGCGGGAACGATTCATCCCAGTCGCCATACAGGAAACCGGCCGGCTGCGAATTGGCCACCAGCGGCAACACCACGAAGCTGCGTGCCTCGCTCAGCGTATCGCGCCACCATGCGGGCAGCTTGGTGGAGAATTTCGGATCCCTGGCGTTTTCAATAAAGATCACGCGGTCGCTGTTGAGGGCCGCGTGGAACACGTTGGGCTCATACAGGTCGGGGAACGTCATTTGCGGCAACCGTTCGCGCACGCCTTCGCCAAAGCTCATGCGGCCCGCATAGTTGCCTTCGCGCCGGTTGCGCACGAACGCCACCGCGCGTGAAAATTCCAGTCCCTGGTAAATGGTTTCCAGCGCAATCGACACCATCTGGCCCGGCATGGCGGTGCCGGCAATGTCGCGCATGTCGTTCAACCCGCTTTGCAGGATCTTGATGCCTTCGGCGCGCTGGCGCGTCTTGGCCAGCGCCTTGGCGCGCCGTTCGGCCGGCTTGGACAGCGGCGCGATGGTCAGGTCGGCGGCCGCCACGGCCTTGGCGCGTTCGATCGCCGCATCCATCTGTTCCGGTTCCACGCCCAGCATGGCCGAATAGCTGGCCGTAATGCGCTTGACTTCGGCGGCGCCGGCTTCGTCGTCATGCCACAGCGATTCCGCGCATTGCGCGGCCATGGTCGACAGCCCGGCAATCCAGTCCGACGGTGTGACTTCCTGGCCTTCCTCGAACGGCGCCACCTTGCGCATGCCATTCACCAGGTTTTTCGGCAAGCCCCAGTGCGCGGCGGCCGCGCTGCCGACTTCTTCCAGGGTCAGGCCCAGCACGTCGAGCGCGGCGTCATCTTCGCGGCCTTCGCCGGCCTGCTGCTGCATCTTTTCCCAGCGTTCCGGCATGTAGTAGGTGATCATCATGCGGCCCAGCGTATGCAGCATCGAGCACACCACGGCTTCTTCCGCATGCAGGCTGGCGGCGCCTTCGGCCACCTGTTGCGCCACCATGCCGGCCAGCACGGCTTTTTCCATTTCCACGTGGGCCACGCCGGAATTGGGCGAGGTGGCCGTCATTTCCTCGACCAGCTTCAAGCCCAGCGCCAGGTGGCCGATGGCGTCGGTACCCAGCACCAGGACGGCCTTGCTGACCGTGTTGACGTGCTGGCCGAATGCCGAATACATGCCGCTGTTGGCCAGGCGCAGCACTTTCTGCGTCAGCACCGGGTCCGACAGCACGGTGCGCGTCATGTTGAATTCCACGTCGTCTTCACCGCGCATGGCCGACAGGATGGCCGTGATGGCCTTGGCGAATCCGGGCATGTCGCCCTGCATGCGGGTGCGGTCCCACAGCAGCGACAGGGTCTTGCCGCCGTCGGCTTTGCCGCCCGCGCTCATGCGCCCACCTGCCGCAGTTCGCCCGGCATCAGGCTGGCGTAGGTGCGCTCGCGCAGCGCGGCCAGGGCGGTGGAGGCCGCCATCGGCTTGCCGGTCAGGTAACCCTGGATATATTTGCAGCCGCGCTGCTCCATGTAGGCCAGCTGGTCTTCGGTTTCCACGCCTTCGGCCACCACCGACAGGTCGAGGTGCTTGGCCAGGTCCAGCACGGCGTTGCAGATGGCGCCATCCTTTTGCGAACCGGGCAGGTCGCGGATGAAGGCGCGATCGATTTTCAACACGGAAATGGGGAAGCGCTTCAGGTACGCCAATGACGAATAACCGGTGCCGAAATCGTCGATGGCGATACGCGCCTTGCGCTCCGCCATTTTTGCAAGGATCGTTTCCGCATGCGCCGGATCGATCATCAAGGTGCCTTCTGTAATTTCTAAAACCAATTGCTCACCAGGTAGGCCGGAAAACGCGATGGCGTCATCCAGCACGTCGAGGAATTTATCATTTCGGAATTGCCGAGGGCTAATGTTAACAGAAATATATAAATTCCGCTTTGCAACTTCTTGGAACTGCTTCAATTGCACGCAGGCCGACTTCAGCGCCCAGGCGCCCAGCAGGTTGATCAGGCCGTTGGTTTCCGCGATCGGGATGAAGCGGCCCGGCGGCACCATGCCGAGGGTCGGGTGTTTCCAGCGCATCAGGGTTTCAAACCCTTCGATGTCGCGTGTGCTGGCGTCCACGATCGGCTGGTAATACAACATGAACTCGCCTTCCCGCACCGCCGAGAACATGGCCGCTTCCAGTGAAATATCGTGTTCCGGCGGGCCGCTGTGCTGCGCGTTGTAGACCACGGCGCGCGCCTTGCCGGTGATTTTCGCGCGCGACAGCGCGGCGTCGGCCATCGCCACCAGGCGCACTTCGTCTTCCGCGTGCTGGGGGTAGACCGCCACCCCGACCGAGGCGCCGATATAAATCGTGTGGCCCTCGATTTCAAACGGCGCCTGCAGGGTAGCCAGCAGGCGCCCCGTCACGAGCTTGATCTGGGCTTCCGTGGCGGTGCCCGGCAAGACCGCCACGAATTCGTCACCGCCCACGCGCGCCAGGGTGTCGCTGTCGCGCAAGGTCTTGCGCAGGCGCGCGGCGGCCATGCGCAACACGGCGTCGCCGATCGGGTGGCCCAGGCCGTCGTTGACTTTCTTGAACGCGTCCAGTCCCACGGTGGCCACGGCAAAGCCCTGGCCGGAGCGGCGCGCCTGGGCAATCGTCATGCGGATCCGGTCGGCCAGCAACAGCCGGTTCGGCAATTCCGTCAGCGCATCATGGGTGGCCATGTGGCGCAGGCGCTCCTCGGTGGCGTGCTGCGCCGTCAAGTCGCGTCCGATCACGAGGAATTCCTGGGTCTGGCCGCGGCCAAACAGGGAAATGCGCAATTCAAACCAGATGTCGGTTTCGTGCGCGCGGAAGCGTACTTCGACCCGGTCGGCCGCGCCGGACTGCTGCACCGCCGACAGCGCGGCCCGCAGCGGCGCCTGGTCGGCGTCGTAAGCCAGCGCCGGCAACAGCTGGCCGTTCAGGCTGGCGACTTCGGACATGGCGCAGGCGCGCCGGTTGGCAAAGGCGATATGGCCCGTCAATTGCAGCCGGAATACGATGTCGCCAGCCTCTTCAAGCAGGCTGTCCATGTCATTCAGGCTGTCGCGTAGCGGCAGGGCGGAAGGGCTGGGTAACATCGTCACAGTCAAAATTATCAGGGGCGCAGGGGCAATCCAGGCTATTGTTGCAAAACCAGAACGAAATGTACCACCACTGCGTCAACAAAAAAATGAAATGTGACAACTTTTGGAGGTGTTTCGAGAAAAATGCATGGTCTGGCCGGCAAAAATACCGATGCGTCCATTCAACAGGGTAGCAGATGGCTATCATAGTCGTACAGGTGCAGCCGGCAATCTGAGGCGCAATTTCCACGGATAATATATTCAAGCAGATGCTTGATAACTTCCGGGCGCACCATTACGCTGCACATATAACAATGACCATGGAGCGCCCGATGCCAGTGCCTGACCCTGCTTTCCACACGCACGACGTGTTCAACCAGCCAGCCCCGTTTGCCGACGTTAACCTATACGCGGCCGACCCCGCGCTGCGCGAAGCCGTGGCCCGCGAAGCCGGGGGGCAGGCGCACGCGGCGGTGGATGAGGAACTGGCGCGGCTGGGAGCGCTGCTGGGGCGGACCGACATCCTCGACCTGGCGCGCGTGGCCAACGCCAACAAGCCGGTGCTGCACAGCTTTGACCGCGCCGGCCGGCGCATCGACCAGGTGGAATTCCATCCGGCCTGGCATGAACTGATGCGGCTGCTGATAGAACACGGCGCGCACAGTTCCGCATGGGATGGCGCGCCGGGCGCGCAGGTGGTGCGCGCCGCCAAATACCTGTTGTTCGGGCAGGTGGAAAATGGCGCCCAGTGCCCGGTCACGATGACGTACGCGTCGGTGGCGGCGCTGCGCCACGCGCCGGCGCTGGCGGCGGCCTGGCTGCCGAAAGTCCTGTCGCGCGACTATGACCCGCGCCCGCTGCCGCTGGCGCAAAAACGCGGCGTCCTGATCGGCATGGGCATGACGGAAAAGCAGGGCGGTTCCGACGTGCGCGCCAACACCACACGCGCCGCCCCGGTGCCGCCGTCCGAAGCGCGCGCGGTCTTTGGCGACGACAGCGACGGGGTGCACCGCCTGGTCGGCCACAAATGGTTTTATTCCGCGCCGCAGTGCGACGCGCACCTGGTGCTGGCCCAGACCGGCCAGGGCGGCAGCGCTGGACTGAGCTGTTTCCTGGTGCCGGCTTATCTGCCGGACGGCAGCCGCAACGCGGTGCGCGTGCAGCGGCTCAAGGACAAGCTGGGCAATTGCTCGAACGCGTCGTCGGAAGTCGAGTTTGCCGGCGCCTATGGCTGGCTGGTGGGGCAGACCGGGCGCGGCATCCCGACCATCCTCGACATGGGCAGCCTGACCCGGCTCGATTGCGTGATCGGCAGCGCCTCGACCATGCGCGCCGCGCTCACGCACGTGCTGCATCATGCGCGCCAGCGTCACGCATTCGGCAAACCGTTGGCGCAGCAGCCGCTGATGCAAAACGTGCTGGCCGACCTGGCGCTGGAATCGGAGGCCGCCACCGTGCTGGCGATGCGCCTGGCGCGCTGCTTCGACCACCCGGACGATCCGCTGGAAACCACGCTGGGCCGCATCCTGACGCCGGCCGGCAAGTACTGGGTCTGCAAGCGTGGCCCGGCATTCGGCGCCGAAGCCATGGAAGTCATCGGCGGCAGCGGCTATGTCGAGGAAAGCCCGCTGGCGCGCATGTACCGCGATTTTCCCGTCAATTCCATCTGGGAGGGTTCCGGCAACATCATGTGCCTGGACTTGCTGCGCGCCTTCGGCAAGAGTCCTGCCGCGGTCGAGGCGCTGGCGGCCGAGCTGGCGCTGGCCGGCGATGCCGATCCCGACTTTTGCCGTTGCCGCGCCGCGCTGCTGGCCGACTTGCGCGCGATGGCGGGGCGGGCGCCCGACGAATTCGGCGCCCGCGTGCTGGCCGAGCGCATCGTGCTGGCGGTGCAGGCGGCGCTGCTGCTGCGTCATGCGCCGCCGGCGGTCAGCGGCGCGTTCGTGGCGTCGCGCATTGCCGGCGCCCCGGGCGGCGCGTTCGGCCGCCTGCCGCCGGGCGCCGATTGCGCCGCGATCCTGGCGCGCGCCTTGCCGGAGATGGCCGGCTAGTTATATAAAAAATCTTTCCCCAGCCCGCGCCGGGCTGGGATAATGCCGGGTATAACCAAGTTGACCATTCTTGCGACACGGGTGCACGGCTTACCGGCCGGGCGCCACCCTTTGACGACATGGGTGCCGGGCCTGCACGCCGGGCATCCGCATTTGAAAGATCCTCGGCATGAAACAAGACCCGCGCTTTCCCAACCTCTTCATTACCGACCACCCGCTGATCCAGCACAAGCTGAGCCACATGCGCGACAAGGCCACGTCCACGCGTACGTTCCGCGACCTGCTGAAGGAAATCACGCTGTTGATGGGCTATGAAATCACGCGCGACCTGCCGCTGACCACGCGTGAAATCGAAACCCCGCTGATGACCATCCAGGCGCCCGTGATCGCCGGGCGCAAGCTGGCCATCATTCCCGTGCTGCGCGCCGGCATCGGCATGAGCGACGGGCTGCTGGACCTGGTGCCGTCGGCCCGCGTCGGCCATATCGGCGTGTTCCGCGACCCGGAAACCCATCAGCCCGTGGAATACCTGGTGCGCCTGCCAGACCTGGCCGAGCGCACGTTCATCCTGTGCGACCCGATGGTGGCGACCGGTAATTCGGCGGTCCATGCGGTGGACGTGCTGAAAAAGCGCGGCGTGGCCGATGACCAGATCATTTTCCTGTCGCTGGTGGCGGCGCCGGAAGGCATCACCGTGTTCCAGGCGGCGCATCCGGGCGTGAAGATCTATTGCGCCTCGCTCGACAGCCACCTGAACGACCATGCCTACATCGTGCCGGGCCTGGGCGACGCGGGCGACCGCATCTTCGGCACCAAATAAGCCATGGCGACGGTCCAGGATCCGAATTTCCGCGAGCGCCTGAACGCGCTGTCGGCGAAATACGGGGCGACGATACCGGGCACCATGGCCGCGATCGGCGCGGCGCTGTCGCATTGCTGCAACGCCGACGCCGATGCGCAATCGCTGCACCGGTTGCATGAATTGTTGCATGGCGTGGCGGGGTCGGCCGCGACTTTCGGTTATCCCGTGCTGGGAACCGAAGCCCGGCGCCTGGAGCAGGAAGTCCGGCCGTTACTGGGGAAACGCCCGGTCGATGTCGCTCACTGGGCGGCGCTGGCGGGCATGATTGCGCAGTACTTGAGCTGGGCCGAAAGAGATCCGAAGGCAACCGTGTACGGGCAATGAAATGTGGCGCGAATGTGGCATGGATCACGCACGAATGATTTTCCTCAACCCGCTTCTTGAAATTTTGTCTATAGTGGCATCCATGCCGCGCGAAACACGTGCTCGGACGACGAAACAGCGCAATAACGTCACTCCCTGCATTTATTTTCGTGGAAACGGGACAACCCTGTTTTATTCGGTATAATGCGGGATCGTTAGATTCAGAGTAGTACAGCTAGGCTGGCTTACTTGCTTCAAACGATATCACGGGCGCAAGCCCAATTTAACTGAAATAGGAATTGTAATGGCAACTGGTATCGTAAAATGGTTCAATGATTCGAAGGGTTTTGGCTTCATCACCCCTGACGAAGGCGGCGAAGATCTGTTCGCTCACTTCTCGGCGATCCAAACCCAAGGCTTCAAATCTCTGCAAGAGAACCAGCGCGTATCGTTCGACGTAACGGCTGGCCCAAAAGGCAAGCAAGCATCGAACATCCAACCGCTGTAATTCAGCGCTGGATCCAACGATAAGAAAATCCTCGGTTTCCGGGGATTTTTTTTTGCGCGGCGCCGTTTGGCGCCGCGTTGGTTTTTGCCCCGCTTTTCAGGCGGTGCTGCGCGTGGCCTTGTGCCAATAGCCGGGCTGCGCATAGGTGCGGCGCAGGAAATCCACGAAGGCGCGTATGCGCAACGGCAAATGGTTGCGCTGGGCAAATACCGCATAGATGTCATTGCCGGGCGCGGAATAGTGTTCAAGTACCGGCACCAGGCGGCCCGCCTCGATGTCGGCCCCCACTTCCCACATCGACCGCCACGCCAATCCCTTGCCGGCCAATACCCATTCGTGCAGCACCGCGCCGTCGTTGCAGCCCATGTTGCCGGACACTTTCAGCGTGGTGATCTTGCCGTCCACCTTGAACGTCCAGCCGCGCTGGCTGCCGTCGCTGCTGATGGCCAGGCAATTGTGTTTGGCCAGGTCGTCCAGCGTGGCGGGCGTGCCGTGGCGTTTCAGGTAAGCCGGCGTGGCGACGATGACGCGGTGGTTGTCGGCCAGTTTCACACCAACCAGGCTGGAATCCTGCAGCGAGGCGATGCGGATCGCTACGTCGACGCCTTCGCCGATCAAGTCCACCACGCGGTCCGACAAGTTCAACGTGGCGCGCACGTCGCGGTGTTCGGCCAGGAACGATGGCAGCAGCGGCGCCACGTGCTGGCGCCCGAAGCCGGCCGGCGCCGACACCAGCAGGTGGCCGGTGGCGCGCGCGCTGCGTTCGGCCACGGCGGCTTCCGCATCTTCGAGTTCGGTCAGGATGCGCTGGCAATCTTCGAGGAACGCCGCGCCTTCATTGGTGAGCGCGAGTTTGCGGGTGGTGCGCTGCAACAGTTTGACCCCCAGCCGCTGTTCCAGCGCGTCGAGCCGGCGCCCGATCACCGCGGGCGCGATGCCCTCCGCACGGGCCGCGGCGGACAGGCTGCCCTTGGCGACGACATCGACGAACGTGGAAATTTGCCTGAATTGACCCATTGCAACTGTTCCTTTGATTTGTGCAAAAAAAGCATAGATGAAGTGATTTTTAGTCTAGTTTCCATAACTTATTAGTGAATATACTGCAAAAACGATGTGGGCGTAACAGCCTATACTGACGGTTCCACCAATACGAAAGAACGGAGATCACATGTCGCAAGCCACCATTCAATTGCCAGCAGGTATGGAAATCACGGGCGCCATCAAGCCCGGTTATGAAACTGTCTTGACCCCTGACGCGCTGGCGCTGGTGGCCAAGCTGTCGCGCGCATTCGAGCCGCGCCGCCAGGAATTGCTGGCTGCCCGCGTGGCCCGCGCCAAGCGCCTGGACGAGGGCGAGCGTCCTGACTTCCTGAAGGAAACCGCTCATATCCGCGAAGGCAACTGGACTATTGCGCCGATCCCGAAAGCCCTGGAATGCCGCCGCGTGGAAATCACCGGCCCGGTCGACCGCAAAATGGTCATCAATGCCTTGAATTCCGGCGCAGACAGCTACATGACCGACTTCGAGGATTCGAACACGCCGAACTGGGACAACCAGATTTCGGGCCAGGTCAACATGATTGATGCGGTGCGCAAAACCATTTCGCTGGAACAGAATGGCAAGTCGTACAAGCTCAACGACAAGACCGCGACCCTGGTGGTGCGTCCGCGCGGCTGGCACCTCGATGAAAAACACGTGCTGGTCGATGGCAAGCGCATTTCCGGCGGCATCTTCGACTTCGCGCTGTTCATGTTCCACAACGCGAAGGAACAGCTGGCCCGCGGCGCCGGCCCGTACTTCTACCTGCCGAAGATGGAATCGCACCTGGAAGCGCGCCTGTGGAACGATATCTTCGTCATGACGCAAAACGAGCTGGGCATCCCGCAAGGCACCATCAAGGCCACCGTGCTGATCGAAACCATCCTGGCCGCCTTTGAAATGGATGAAATCCTGTACGAATTGCGTGAACACAGCTCGGGCCTGAATGCCGGCCGCTGGGATTACATCTTCTCGTGCATCAAGAAATTCAAGCTGGACAAGGATTTCTGCCTGGCCGACCGCGCCAAGGTCACGATGACGTCGCCGTTCATGCGTTCCTACGCGCTGCTGCTGCTGAAGACCTGCCACAAGCGCAATGCCCCGGCCATTGGCGGCATGGCTGCGCTGATCCCGATCAAGAACGATCCGGAGAAAAACGAAATCGCCATGGGCGGCGTGCGCAACGACAAGGCGCGCGATGCGACCGACGGCTACGACGGCGGCTGGGTTGCACACCCGGGCCTGGTGGACCTGGCCATGGGCGAGTTCAAGAAAGTGCTGGGCGATGCGCCGAACCAGATCAGCAAGCAGCGTCCCGACGTCAATGTGACGGCCGCGGACCTGATGAACTTCCAGCCTGAAGCGCCGATCACCGAAGCGGGCCTGCGCTACAACATCAACGTGGGCATCCATTACCTCGGCAGCTGGCTGGGCGGCAATGGCTGCGTGCCGATCCACAACCTGATGGAAGATGCCGCCACGGCGGAAATCAGCCGCGCCCAGGTATGGCAATGGATCCGCTCGACCAAGGGCGTGCTGGACAACGGCGAAAAAGTCACCGCCGAGCTGGTGCTGAAAATGATTCCGGAAGAGCTGCCGAAGGTCAAGGCCGCGGCGCCCGACGGTTCCAGCCCGAACTATGACCGCGCCGCGCAAATCTTCGCCGACATGTGCACGTCGTCGAACTTCGCAGAATTCCTGACCCTGCCGCTGTACGAGGAAATCTGATTCCTGTCACCCCTGGTGCCTGACCCCAGGGTGTGACATCGCATGCGAAAACGCAAACTTGTCACTTCCGGTGCCTGACCCCAGGGTGTGACATCGCATGCGAAAACGCAAACTTGTCACTTCCGGTGCCTGACCCCGGGAAGTGACAGGGCGGGCGCCGGAGCGAGTTGTGTGTGGGGCTATTGTTTGCGCTGCGACAGCGGCGGCTTGTCGAGGAATGCCTGCAAGGCGGCCTCGTCGATGCGGTTGCCGGCGATGCGCCACAGCAGCGAATCGATGCGGTCGGCGCCCCAGAAATATTCGCCTTCATATTCAAAGGTCGGCACGCCAAAGATGCCGCGGCCGATCGCGGTTTCCGTGGCGGCCGCCAGTTGCTGCTTGACTTCCGGCGTCACGGCGGCCTGCGCCAGGGCTTCCCCGTCCAGGCCGCAATCGTTGGCCAGCACGATCAGCACGTCGGCTTGCGACACATCCCTGCCTTTTTCCCAGCACGCCGCATACATGGCCACCACGAACGCCTTGCGCTGTTCCGGGTCGGTGATGGCGGTCGCCATGCGCAGCGCCATCAGTGGATTGAACGGGTGGCCAGGCGGGCCGACGAATTTCAATCCCATTTCCGCCGCCAGCCGCATTACGTCGCGGAACGTATGCACGCGCTTGGCGGGAATTTCCGCCGGGCCCTTGTTGCCGTGCGCCGTCAGCATGGCGGCGAACAGGATGGGTTCGAATTCGACGCGGCAGCCGGCCGCCTCGATGCAGCCGATATCCTTGGTGGCCAGCCACGCAAACGGGCTGATCGGGTCGAAATAAAACTTCACCAGCGGGCGTTCACTCATGCTGTCTCCTCAATAGGTGTTTTTCCAGAGCCGCAACGCGGCAAAGACCGCCACCGGGTCTTCACCGCCTTGCAATTTTCCTACAGCAACCAATTGTGCCGCGATTTGCGGCTGGGCATAGCGCACAAACGGATTGGTGTTGCGCTCCAGCGCCACGGTGGTCGGGATGGTCGGTTCGCCGCGCTGGCGTTTGGCGCCCTCGGCTTCCATGCGCGCCCGCAGCGCCGCGTTGCCGGGTTCGACCGCCAGCGCGAAGCGCAGGTTCGACAGCGTGTATTCGTGGGCGCAATAGACCAGTGTATCACCCGGCAGCGCGGCCAGCTTGTCCAGCGAGGCGGCCATTTGCGCCGGCGTCCCCTCGAACAGGCGGCCGCAGCCGCCGGCAAACAGGGTGTCGCCGCAAAACAGCCACGGCGCGCCGCCGTCGCGCGGGGCGGTGACGTAGGCGATGTGGCCGCGCGTGTGGCCCGGCACGTCCATCACGTCCAGGCGCAGCGCCAGGCCCGGCACGTCGACCCTGTCGCCTTCGGCCAGCGGCACGGTGACGGCGGCAATGCCGTCGTGGGCCGGGCCGAATACCGGGACTGGATATTGCTGCAATAATGCAGGTACCCCCCCGATATGGTCGGCATGGTGGTGGGTGAGTAAAATGGCGGTCAATGCCAATCCGTTGGCTTGCAAGGCCGCCAGGATGGGGCCGGCGTCACCCGGATCGACCACGGCGGCGTGCACGCCGTCATGGATCAGCCACAGGTAATTATCGTTAAAGGCTGGTATCGTGAGGACACGGGGTTTTTGATTCATACAGTCGGGGAACGTGGCATGGATAGCGCCGCATCAGAAAAATCCATTATAGCGCTGGACTCCTGGCTGCAAACGCCGGCCGGCGCCTATGTGCGCGCATGGGAACAGGCGCAGCTCGATGCGCTGACGGCCGATATCTTCGGCTACAACGCAGTGCAGATCGGCTTGCCGCAAATCGACGCGCTGGCCGCCAACCGCATGCCGCGCAAATGGCTGGCCGACATCCGTCCGCGCGCGCGGCTCGACAATGTGACGGAATTGCGCCAGGTGGCCGTCACGTTCGACTACGCGGAATTGCCGTTCGCGTCGCAAAGCCTGGATTTGGTGGTATTGCCGCACGTGCTGGAATTTGCCGCCGAGCCGCACCAGGTGTTGCGCGAAGTGGAGCGGGTCTTGATCCCGGAAGGCCAGGTCATCATCTGCGGCTTCAATCCCGCCAGCCTGTGGGGACTGCGCCAGGCCACCGGACGGCTGACGGGATCGCACTTCCTGCCGCCGGCCGGCGAATTCATCTCTATGCCGCGCATGCGCGACTGGTTAAAATTATTGAATTTGGGCGCCACCACCAGCCACTTCGGCTGTTATGCGCCCGCCTGCCGCACTGAAAAGTGGCTGCAGCGCTATGCCTTCATGGACCGCGCCGGGCCGCGCTGGTGGCCCTACCTGGGCGCGGTGTACATGGTGCAGGCCATCAAGCGCGTAAAAGGCATGCGCCTGATCGGCCCGGCATGGACGAAAAAACGCGCGGCTGCCCCGGTGGCGGTGCCGGCAACTAATAAACGACGGGAAACACAGGATGGACAAGGTTGAGATTTTTACCGATGGCGCATGCAAGGGCAATCCGGGCGCCGGCGGCTGGGGTGCCTGGCTGGTGGCGGGTGACGCGCAAAAGGAAATGTTTGGCGGCGAGTTGAACACGACCAACAACCGCATGGAACTGACCGCGGTGATTGAATCGCTGAAGGCGCTGAAACGCCCGTGCGAAGTGGTGCTGCACACGGACTCGCAATACGTGCAAAAAGGCATCAGTGAATGGATCCACGGCTGGAAGCGCAAGGGCTGGGTGACGTCCACCAGGGAACCGGTGAAAAACGCCGACCTGTGGCAGGCGCTCGACCAGATCCAGGCCCTGCACAAGGTCGACTGGCGCTGGGTGCGCGGCCACAACGGCCATCCTGGCAATGAAAAAGCCGACCAGCTGGCCAACCAGGGCGTGGAATCGGTACGCCGCAAGTGATGGGCCGCTCTGCTATACTGCCGCCCTTGTTTCCTTCCGTCTTTGCCCACCATGCGTCAAATCGTCCTCGATACTGAAACCACCGGCATCAATCCCAAGCAGGGCAACCGCGTCATCGAGATCGGTTGCGTGGAAATGGTGAACCGTACGCTGACGGGCAACAACTTCCACGTCTACATCAATCCGGAACGCGATTCGGAAGAGGGCGCGCTGGCGGTGCACGGATTGACCACGGAATTCCTCAGTACCAAGCCGAAATTCGCGGAAATCGTGGAAGACTTCCGCAACTATATCCAGGGCGCGGAACTCATCATCCACAACGCGCCGTTCGACATGGGTTTCCTGAACCATGAATTCAACCTGCTGAAACTGCCGTCGTTCGACAGCCATGTGCATGGCGTTATCGATACGCTGGTGCAAGCCAAGGAAATGCGGCCGGGCAAGCGCAACTCGCTTGATGCGCTGTGCGACCACTATGGCATTTCCAACGCCCACCGCAAGCTGCACGGCGCATTGCTGGACGCGGAATTGCTGGCGGACGTGTACCTGGCCATGACGCGCGGCCAGAACAGCCTGGGCATGGATGTGGAAGAAACCGTGGTCACGCTTGACGGTGCGCTGGACGACGTCGCGCTGGGCGAGATCATCGTATTGGCGGCCTCGGCCGACGAACTCGCAGCGCACGAGGAAGTATTGAATGCGCTCGACAAGGGCGTCAAGGGCACGTGCGTGTGGCGTACCGTGCCGGAGCCCGCGCCGGCTGCCTGAGTACCCGCACCCGTGCAGGCAACGTCCGGTGCATCCGGGCCAGGGCGCCCGGCCTGGTCTGGTGCAAAATGCTTGGGGTTGAGAGGCCGTCCCGCCGATCCGCGGGACGGCCTTTTGCTTTGGCTGCGTCAGCCCAGCTTGCGGCGGCGCGCCACCAGGCCCAGTACACCCAGGCCAGCCAGCAGCATGCCATAGGTTTCAGGTTCCGGCACCGGCGTGGTTACCATGTCGCGTGCGAACAAGGTCAGGTTGCTGAAGCCGGGATGGTTGCCCTGGCCCTGGCCAACGGTCCAGTTGATGTTCCACGTCCCGTTCAGCGTCTGTCCCGGCAGCACGGTCTGGTTGTCGAACAGCCAGCCGGCGCCTTGGTTGCCAGCGTGCACCGCCAATGCCAGGTCCAGCGTCACGGACGACGTCAGGCTGGTGTTGGTGATGCTCCAGCCGCCGGTGGTGCCGTTGGGCGGTGTGAAGGTGAACGTCAGCGGGCCGGAATTCTGCAGGCCGGAACCGCTGTCGAGTTTATCGAGCAGCGACCAGGTGCCGCTGCCATAAGGCGCGAACACGGCGTCAAAGCCGCTGGTGTTGCCGTTCGGGCCCGCATGCGGGTTCCAGCCGGACGCATAGGCGAACGCATCGGCGGCGTCACCGGCCAGCGTGACGTCATTGGTCGACGCGGTG
The DNA here is from genome assembly GCA_966211685.1 of uncultured Pseudoduganella sp. Classification (GTDB taxonomy): domain Bacteria; phylum Pseudomonadota; class Gammaproteobacteria; order Burkholderiales; family Burkholderiaceae_D; genus Rugamonas. The sequence continues at coordinate 3,537 of CBIHOX010000126.1, read as the reverse complement.
CCGACCGCCGCCGAGGCGGCGCCCGCCACCAGCAGCGACGCGGCGGCCAGGCTGAATTGACGCAGGATGTGTTTCTTCTGGACATGTTTCATTGTTGGCTCCATGGTATTTAAGGCAATATTGCCAAGTTAGCCTAACATGAAACTCAGCCGGATCGGCGATATCCATCGGTTCAATTATGCGCTGCAAGTGTTTGTTTTAAAAAGAAATAATTTACTTTTGGAACTATTTTCCTGCTGAAAATGCGCCGTGCCGCGCGACATGCGCTTTATGCATATCGAAGCGCTAAACCATTCGTGTTTTATTTTCCCTAAAGAAACTAGACTTTGCTGTAGCGTTTGAATGAGGAAAATACGATGGTTAACCAATGGTTGAATGGGCCCCTGAAAGTACGGACGCGGCTGGGACTGGGTTTTGGCCTGGTCTTTGCACTCCTGTTGACGATGACGGCGCTGGGTTTGCACAACATGGGGCGGTCTCAGGCCAGCCTGGACCGCATCGTCCACGTTAACAACGTGGAAACCCGGCTGGCGCTCGACATGCGCGCCACCTTGAACGCCCGCATGATCGCGTTGCGCAACGTGGCGCTGACCAGCGAACCGGCCGTGCTGCAGGCGGAAAAGGCCGCGTTGCGGCAGCAGGCAGCGCGCTACGCCCAGGCGCAGCGGGAACTCACGACGCTGTTTGCCGCCCATGATGATGGCGGCGTGGCGGAACAGCGCTTGCTGATAAAAATCCAGGCGCGCGAGCAGGCCGCGCTGCCACTGATCGACAAGGCCCTGCAACTGGCGCTGGCGCTGAAGACCGACGAAGCGGCCCGTGTGCTGATGCTGGACCTGGACCCGGTGCAGGTGACCTGGCGTGAAGCGCTGGTCGAACTGCTGGTGCTGGTGGAGCAGCGCAACCAGGCCTTGGCGGACCAGGCCGCGCTGGAATACCGCCGCAACCGCGGCCTGTTGCTGGCCTTGGGCGCGGTGGCGCTGGCGGCCTGCATTGCGGCGGCCCTGGTGATTTCACGCGGCCTGCTGCGCCAGCTGGGCGGCGAACCGGCCTATGCCGCCGAGGTGGCGCGCAGCATCGCCGCAGGCGACCTGAGTGTCGAGGTGGCCATCGCGGACGAGGACCAGGCCAGCCTGCTGTTTACGATGAAATCCATGCGCGACAGCCTGGCCGCCATCGTGGTGCAGGTGCGCGGCGGCACCGACGCCATTGCCGCGGCCTCCGGCCAGATCGCCTCGGGCAACAAGGATTTGTCGGGACGTACGGAAGAACAGGCTGCGTCGCTGGACGAAACCGTCACGTTGATGGAGCGCATCACGGCTACCGTGCAGCGCAACGCCGACAGCGCCAGCCGGGGCAATGATCTGGCGGTGGCCGCGTCGGACGTGGCCGCGCGCGGCGGCGCGGCAGTGGCGCAGGTGGCCGGCACCATGCAAACCATCAGCGCATCGGCGCAGCGGATCGCCGACATCACCGGCGTCATCGATGGCATCGCATTCCAGACCAATATCCTGGCGCTCAACGCGGCGGTGGAAGCAGCGCGCGCCGGTGAACAGGGCAGGGGCTTTGCCGTCGTGGCGTCCGAGGTGCGGTCGCTGGCGCAGCGCAGCGCGGCCGCCGCCAGGGAAATCAAGGTGCTGATCAGCGATTCGCTGGACAAAGTCGACAGCGGCGGCAGGCTGGCCGACGCCGCCGGCGCCACCATGGACGAGGTGGTGGCCAGCATTGCCCGCGTGACCGGCATCATGGCGGAAATTGCCGGCGCCAGCCAGGAACAGCGCGCCGGCATCGAGCAAGTCAACCAGCAAGTCAACGATATCGATGCCGTGACCCAGCGCAACGCCGCGCTGGTCGAACAGCTGACGGCGGCGGCGGAAGCGCTGCATGGGGAAGCCGGCAACCTGGCGCGGGTGGTCAGCGTGTTCAAGGCGTCGAACGCAGACGCGTCCGCCAATGCGGCGGGGCGCGCCGGCTTGCACCGGTCTGGCGCGCCACGGCCCATGCTCCACGGCGCTGCGAACCTGCGCCGTCAGCCCACGCCGGCCTCACAAGATGCGGCCGAGGACCGCGCATGGGCCCCGCGTGCCGCATAACTGGCAAAAAGTAAGTTGAGACAACATTGTTAAAATATATCCACAAAGTAACAATTCTTTTGATCCCTCATGCTATTCTCCGATGAGCCGCTTCCCTGGCGGCAACTATAATAAAAGGAGGTGTGCATGAAGCCAGCTATCGTTACCCTGCGTCGTACCCTGCAAGCCCTGTCCGTGGCGGCCCTGGCGGCCGCCGCGGTCCCCGCCTCGGCGGCCCTCGTGACCTACGACCTCGGTCCCGTCGCGTACATCAACCAGCTGTACACGATGACCACGCCGGCCAGCTATGCCACCTGCAAGCCGGCGACCACGGCCGATACCATTGCGTGCTACCTGATCGAATCGCTCAACCGGGACCAGATCCCGTACAACAACGTGACCGTCGCGCTGAACGGCGCCGGCACTGCCTATACCGTCACCATCGACAGCAACGACGCGCGCGCCCAGCAATACCAGGCCGCGCAAACCACGTTCCTGGACCAGAACCACGCGGGCCAGGCCCTCAACGGCGTGACCGCCTGCCAGGCCGACAGCACGTGCTGGCAGGTGCAGCCGCAAGACCCGAAAGGCTGCCCCGGCCCGTGGCAATTCTGGCTGCCGCTGGGCTTGCCGATGGTGTCGCAAAAAGCAGTCATGATGCTGCACTATCCGCCCTACACATCGTTCCAGGCCTATGATTACCTGAACAACGCCACGCTGAACCGCTGGGAGCGCATGCTCACCACGGTGGGCGTGCCGGCCAGCCAGGTCAACCTGTACGAGGCCATCGTCGACGTGATGCCGATTGCCGCGCCCGGCAGCGGCGAAACCGCATGCCTGACGCCGGGCATGTCCGAAGCGTATTTCGGCAACGCCGGCGCCAACCGCAATTACATCGCACCGATGCTGACCATGCTGGCCAATCCGCCCGTGTCGGCCGCGAAGAAAGGCACGGCGCCGATCCTGGTGTTCGGCAGCGAGCCGCGCCAGGTGTGGGCAGACATGAACAAGCTGTCATCGTTCAACGTGCTGGACGTGGGCACCGTGACGCTGCCGGGCGACACCCGGCCGACCGCGTACATCGGCGCCAACCATCCTATCGCCGCCGTGTATGATACCTGCACCAGCACGCCGTCCATCATCGAGATGGAAATCCAGGACTTGACCACCGCGTGCTTTGCCCAGGCCATGAGCGTGGACCCGACCGCGAATCCTACCCTGGTGCGCGATTCGTGCAAGGCGCTGCAAAGCCGCAACAAGGCGGGCATCTGCATCAACGCCATGATGGACATGAGCAAGAAGCCGTACTGGACCTGGGACCAGGCCAAGGCATGGTGCGACGCCAACAATAACAATCCCTGCCCGTCGACGCCGGCCAAGGGCGCCAAGGCAGCCAATGCGGCTACGGTCAAGGCGGCAGCCACGGTGAAGCCGTAACCCGCGGGCAGGCGCGCGCGCCGTCGCC
>CBIHOX010000125.1:0-19202 GCA_966211685.1 uncultured Pseudoduganella sp. | reverse complement strand
GTGCGTCATGGTGAGGTCATCCTTATCAAGATGGAATCCGGGCATTCTATGCAAGCCGGCCCGGGCTGGCTTTTCAAATAGCGACACGACCTTTCACAAAAGGCTGCGGCGTATCCTGTACAATGCTGCCCGTGAAGCAGGCCAGACAGCCGCTGGTCCACGCCGCAAGGTCGTGGGCGGGAGGAAGGTCCGGACTCCACAGAGCGGGGTGACGGTTAACGGCCGTCCGCTGAAAGGCCGCAAGGCTATAAGGCGAGGAACAGGGCCACAGAGACGAGCGTATTAAGTTACGGTGAAACGCGGTAACCTCCACCTGGAGCAATTCCAAATAGGCACGCGTTGAGGTTGCTCGCGGAGCGTGCGGGTAGGAAGCTTGAGCGCCGGAGTAATTCGGCGCCTAGAGGAATGGCTGTCATAGCGTCCGCAAGGGCGTTACACAGAATCCGGCCTATCGGCCTGCTTTACACATAATTCAGTACCCTGGGAGACATCGATGCACTACATCCTTGCCCTCGACCAGGGCACCACCAGTTCGCGCGCCATCCTGTTCGACCGCCAGGGCCAGGTCGTGCGCATCGCCCAGCAGGAATATCCCCAGCATTTCCCGCAGCCCGGCTGGGTCGAGCACGACCCGCTCGACATCTGGAACAGCCAGCTCGCGTGCGCGCGCCGCGTGCTCGCCGACAGCGGCATCGATGCCGGCGACGTGGCCGCCATCGGCATCACGAACCAGAGAGAGACGACGGTCGTGTGGGACCGCCGCACGGGCGAACCGCTGTGCCACGCCATCGTCTGGCAGGACCGGCGCACGGCCGAACTCTGCGACGACCTGCGGGCGGCGGGCAAGGCGCCCCTCATCCAGCGCAAGACGGGCCTCGAACTGGATGCCTATTTTTCCGCGACCAAGCTGCAATGGCTGCTCACGCACGTGCCGGGCGCGCGCACGCGCGCGGAGCGGGGAGAACTCGCGTTCGGCACCGTCGACAGCTGGCTCACGTATAAGCTGACGGGACGCCACGTCACGGACGCGAGCAACGCGGCGCGCACGATGCTCTTCAATATCAACAGCCTGCGCTGGGACCCGGAACTGCTGTCCCTGTTCGGCGTGCCGGCCTCGATGCTGCCGGAAGTGGTGCCCAGTTCCGGCATCGTCGCCGAGGCCGACGCGGCCTGGTTCGGCCGCGCGATCCCGATCGCGGGCATCGCGGGCGACCAGCAGGCGGCCACGTTCGGCCAGGCCTGCCACCGGCGCGGCATGGTCAAGAACACGTATGGCACCGGCTGCTTCATGCTGATGCACGCGGGCGACACGCCGCCGCAGTCGTACAACCGCCTGCTGGCCACCGTCGGCTGGACCGTCGGCAACCACACGGACTACCTGCTCGAAGGCAGCGTGTTCATGGGCGGCGCCACCGTGCAATGGCTGCGCGACGGCCTCGGCATCATTAAACAGTCGGCCGAGGTGGAAGCGCTGGCGTCGAGCGTGCCCGACAGCGGCGGCGTCTTGCTGGTGCCGGCCTTTACCGGGCTGGGCGCGCCGCACTGGGACCCCTATGCGCGCGGTGCGCTGCTGGGCCTGACCCGCGGCAGCACGGCCGCCCACATTGCCCGCGCGGCGGTCGAGTCGATCGCCTACCAGAGCGCGGAACTGTTGCTGGCCATGCAAAAGGACGTGGCGCTGCCGCATCGCCAGATCCCGGTGGTGGAAGTGCGCGCCGATGGCGGCGCCGCGCGCAACGACATGCTGATGCAATTCCAGGCCGATTTGCTCGGCGTGCCCGTGGTGCGGCCGAAAGTCACGGAAACCACGGCGCTGGGCGCCGCCTACCTGGCCGGCCTGGCCGTGGGCTTCTGGGAAAGCCGCGAGGAAATCGCCGCCCAGTGGCAATGCGAACGCCGTTTCGAGCCCGTCATGGGGACGGACCAGCGCCAGGCCCTGCTGGCGCGCTGGGCCCAGGCCGTGCAGCGCGCCCGCGACTGGGACCGCCCGCTGTAACGTGACATCGTGACGCTGGCCCGCAACACTTTGCGGGCCGGGCGCGCCGCGCGGCCGCGCACGATTGCCGCGCCATTGTCGATCTGACTATACTTGCCGGTTTAAAGCCGCTTCAAGATCAGCGCGGCGCTGCTACAGCGCCTGTTCGCGTTGATCTTGGAACAATATTCATACAAGAAACCGGCAGGCGTGGAGGAGACGTGGACGTGCAAACCGGGCCGCAACGGCCATTCAATGTCGAACTGGCTGCCATCGAAACCCTGTTCGATGCGTTGACCGACGTGGCGTTTTTCGTCAAGGACCGCGAAGGGCGCTACCTTGCCGCCAACCATACGCTGGTGCGGCGCTGCGGCTTGCGCCACAAGCGCGACCTGGCCGGCAAGACCGTGCTGGAAGTGCATCCGCGCCCGCTGGCGCAAGCCTACCTGGCGCAGGACCGGCAAGTCATCGAGGCCGGCTGCACCATCAAGCAGCACCTGGAACTGCACCTGTACCCGAACCGCCGCCACGGCTGGTGCCTGACCCACAAGACCCCGTTGCGCAACGAGGCGGGCGCCATCATCGGCCTGGTCGGTACATCGCACGACCTGGGCCTGGCCGACGAACACCATCCGGTGTACCGCAAGATTGCCGGCATTGCCGCGCATATCCGCGAACATTACCGCGAACCGCTGTGCCTGCAGGCGCTGGCCGATGACGCCGGCCTGCCGCTGGCGCGCGTGGAGCGGCTGTTCCGCCGCGTGTTCCACTACAGTCCGCGCCAGCTGTTGCTGCAGTCGCGCCTGAATGGCGCGCTGGCGCTGATCGAATCGGACCAGGAGCGCAGCATTGCCGACATTGCCGGCGAATGCGGTTATACCGACCACAGCGCGTTTTCCCGCCAGTTCAAGGCGCTGACGGGGCTGACACCGGTGCAATACCGGGCCCAGTGCAAGAAGGGTGGCAACCGTTCTGCAACTAACGAATCATTGCTGTCGGCCCTGATGTAGTGTGGTTTTTTCAGCGCTCCCGCTGTGCTGATCTGGCCAGCGTTCCTCACTAAATAAGACGAACCGTACACCCCGCGCCGGCGGGGTGCATTTCCTGCAAGCTTGTCACGCTAGTATGCGTTTGCCAGGGGCGGCCGACCCGATGGCGCCATTCATACCAGCAACCCTAGCCTGAAGGAGCGGTAACCCATGTCTTGCCCACGTACTTCGCTGCACGCTGTCACCCCGATTGCCCTGGCCATCGCCTTTGCCTTTGCCGCCGGTTCGGCCCACGCCGGCGGCCAGCCGGTCCCGGCCGCCAAAGACGCCCATGAACACCACGGCCGCCTGACGCAGCCGCCCATGCCGCGTGAACGCCAGACCCTGCCGCCATCGGAAGAGCAGGTCCGCTACAACCTGGCGCCAAGCCAGAAGCCGCGCACCGACCTGCTGCCGCGCAACCAGGCCGCCAAGGCGCCGTCCACCCTGGCCGCCACCGCCGATTGCCGCGACATGAACAAGATGGCGCAATACAGCGGCGCCGCCCTGGCCGATTACCTGGTCGGCCTGCCGGATTTCGAATGCACCTATCCGCTGTTTTCCGTGAGCGGGACGCAGGCGGCCACGATCTTCTCGCCGGCCAACATGGATGCCGTGGTGGCGCGCCTGACACAGCTGGCGCCGTCGTACAACGCCACCAGCATGGCCGTGGTGAACCTGACGCTGTACCTGCGCGCCGGGTATTACGTGGCCGATGGCGGCGCCATTGCCCAGCCGGCGGCCAGCCTGAAGACCGCGCTGCGCGTGCCGGTCAAGCAATTGATCGAAGGCAGCGCGCTGTACCAGCCCAATGCGGCGGCGTCCACCACGGCCGGCGAAGTGCTGCGGCTGGTGACGAACATGCACGATGAACCGTATTTCCTGCCCAGCGCAAAAAGCGTGATCACGCGCTTCACCAACCGCAGCGGTTATCCCAATGCGGTCGATGCGCTGAAAAACAGCAGCGCCAGCGGCGGCTTCACGGGCGCGCTGACCATCTTTTTCCGCGCCCACAGCGACCCGGCCGGCGTGACGGCGATGCAAAACAATATTTCCTATGCCAATGCGCTGAACGCCTTCATCGTCAACAACAAGTCCGCGCTGCTGGGCACCGGCTACGCTTACCAGTTGAACGATGCGGCCAATGAAAACTTCCGCTTCATGCAATACGCGGAACTCAAGCCCGTGATCAAGTCCCAGGTCAAGTCCACCCTGGCCAGCAGCACCATGACGGGGGCCGACAGCGACCTGTGGCTGGCCGCCGCCGACGCCGTCAAGTATTACGACAACGCCAATTGCGCCGAATACGGCACCTGCAACTATGAAAAAACACTGGCCGACACTGTCCTCAAATACAGCAAGCAGTGCAGCCCCACGCTGAAATTGCGCGCGCAGGACATGACGGAAGCGCAAATGCAGGAAGTGTGCACCACGCTGGCCAACGAGGAAAGCTATGTGCACACCATGCTCAAGACCAACCGCACGCCGGTGGCGCAGGACAACAATACGTCGCTGGAACTGGTGGTGTTCGACGACTACACCAACTACAGCAAGTACGCGGGCCGGCTGTACGGCATCAGTACCGACAATGGCGGCATGTACCTGGAAGGCGACCCGGCGGCGGCCGGCAACCAGGCGCGCTTCATTGCGCACGAAGCGTCATGGCTGCGCCCGACCTTCAAGGTCTGGAACCTGGAACACGAGTACGTGCATTACCTCGACGGCCGCTTCGACATGTATGGCGACTTCACGCTCGGCACGTCGGTGCCCACGGTGTGGTGGATCGAAGGCATCGCGGAATACCTGTCGCTGAAAAACAATAACCAGCCCGCCATCGACATGGCCCGCACCCGCACCTACAAGCTGTCGGAAATCTTCAACAATACGTACAGCATGTCCGACTATGTAAACCGGGCTTACCGCTGGGGTTACATGGCGGCGCGTTTCATGATGGAAAAACACCGCGCCGACGTCGACAACGTGCTGGGCAAGTTCCGCGTCGGCGATTATTCGCGCTACCAGACCTTCATGGGCCAGATCGGCACCGCGTACGACGCGGAATTCGCGGCCTGGGCCGACACCGCCACCACGGCTGGCGAACCCACGCTGCCCAATGACGATCCGGGGGCGAATTTGCCGGTGTGCGCATCGACCACCCAGCTGGGCAAGAACTGCGTGATCCGCAACATCGGCAACGCCAACGGCTACCGCTCGTACTTCACGATGATATTGCCGGCCGGCGCGAAAAACCTGAAACTGGCCACCCGCAACGGCACCGGCGACGTTGACATGTACGTGGCGGTGGACCGCTGGCCGGTGCCTGGCAATGCCGATTATTCGTCGGTCCATGCCGGCAATGCCGAAGATGTCGCGGTGCCGTCGCCGGTGGCCAACCGCTGGTATTACATCACCATCGACGCCAAGGCGCCATACAGTGGCGTCTCGCTGTCGGCCACCTACGAATAATGCCTGTTTGATAATAAAACAGTCAATAAACCCCGTCCCGGCAGCGCGTCCGGTGCGGGGTTTTTGCTGCCAGCAGCTATAATGGCAGTAGTCGCAGCAAAAGATGGTAGTAGCTTAATTGTATATACAAGTTAACGTTGTTCAAGTAAAGTCTCAAGTCCGCCAGCCTGTTTCCGCTTTCATGCCCGGTAGCTGCAAAATGCGCCGGCGCGCCGAATCCAGCAAGAATCCACCCCCAAGCTGCCTTAAGTTGCCTGTCAAGTACTGCAATTCCATGTTGTCCCTCCGCTACGTGCTTGTTGCTGACTGGCAACTGTATAACTTTATTTTAATTTTTTTCTTGACAGGGTTTTTGTCATTATGAAAAGCGGAACGCCGGTGATACTGATGAGGTAGCACTTGCACAATTCATGCTAAGTATCTAATTTCACGGCAATTTTTAATTCGAGGCAGGTTAAGGTGTTGACGCTAAGTCCTTAATTTCATTCATAATTTCTCCTTTTTTCCAATTGGAAAGCGCTTGACCACTATCTTGCCATCCTCTAAAGTGGTCAACTGTGTGAAAAAGTGTCGTTTTGTGGGATTTTTTGGCGGGTCAGCGCCATGCACACCAGCACAACAAATTCTCGAGTCATCAAAGGTCAACCGTGTTTCAAGGCGCTTCCGCTATCACTCTCGATGCGAAAGGCAGGATGTCTATTCCCGCCCGGCATCGTGACGCACTGGCAATCCAGTGTGAAGGGCGCCTCACGCTTACCAAGCACCCGGATGGATGTTTGCTGATGTACCCGCGCCATGTCTGGGAAGCCAAGCGCGACCAGATCGCGGCATGGCCGATGTCGGCCCGCGGCTGGCAGCGTATCTTGCTGGGCAATGCAGTGGATGTGGACATGGATTCCGCCGGCCGCATCCTGGTCGCGCCGGAACTGCGCGATGCCGTCGGCCTGGGCCGCGACGTGATCCTGTCCGGCATGATGACGCACTTCGAGATCTGGGATCCGGCCAAGCGCGCCGACAATGAAGCGCAAACCATCGAGGCTGGCATGCCCGATGCCCTCTCGGATTTCTCTTTCTAAGGCCCGCTCAATGACGAATACTGCGGTGCCAGCATTCCAGCATCGTACGGTGCTGTTAGATGAAGCGGTCGACGCCCTCGAACTGGGCGGCGGGCGCGCCAATGGCATTTATATCGACGGCACGTTTGGCCGGGGCGGCCATACGCGGCTCATCCTGTCGCGGCTGGGACCGGACGCGCGGCTGATCGCGTTCGACAAGGACCCGCAAGCCATCGCGACTGCCGAACAAATCAGCGACCCGCGCTTCACCATCGTGCACGACAGTTTTGCCACCATGGCCGGCGCGCTGGCCGAGCGCGGCATTGGCAAGGTCGACGGCATCCTGCTCGACCTCGGCATCTCGTCGCCGCAAGTCGATGACGCGGCGCGCGGCTTCAGTTTCCGCAACGACGGCCCGCTGGACATGCGCATGGATACCACGCGCGGCCAGTCCGCCGCCGAATGGCTGGCGGTGGAAACCGCCGAGAACTTGGAAAAGGTGATCAGGGATTATGGCGAAGAGCGGTTTGCTTTTCAGATTGCAAAGGCGATTGTTGCTCGCCGAGAAGTCGAGCCAATTTCAACCACACGACAGCTTGCCGGTATCGTGGCAGGGGCGGTCAAAACCCGTGAAAAAGGTAAAGACCCGGCCACCCGGACTTTTCAGGCTATACGTATCCACATCAACAAGGAGCTTGAAGACCTTGAGGCCGGTCTGAGCCAGGCATACGACTGCGTGGCGCCGGGCGGGATCCTGGCCATCATCAGCTTCCATTCGCTGGAAGACCGCATGGTCAAGCGCTTCTTTGCCGGCAAGGCCAACGTGCCGCAGCCGGACCGCCGCCTGCCGATCCGCGCGGTGGACTTGCCGCAGCCGGAATTGAAGCTGCTGGCCAAGGTCAAGCCGTCCGACGCTGAAGTCGAGGCCAACCCCCGCGCCCGTTCCGCCGTGATGCGGGTGGCGCGCAAACTCGGGGGCGCTGCATGAGTTTCAAGATCAATGCCGTCCTGGCGGCCTTGCTGGTGGGATGCGCGCTGTCGCTGGTCAACGCGCAATACCAGGCGCGCCACCTGTTCATTGAACTGGAACGCGCGCAGCGCCAGGCGCGCCAGCTCGACGTCGACTGGGCCCAGTTGCAGCTGGACCAGTCCACCCTGGGCAAGCACGCCCGGATCGAGGAAATCGCACGCCGCGACTTGAACATGACGCCGCTGACGGCCAACCGTACGCAATACCTGACGGAAGGTGAGCAATGATGCGTTCCGGCGGAGCAAACAGCGCGCGCGTGGCCCGTTCCAAGGGCGTGCAATTTTCCAAGAGCCCGATGCTGGCGGTCAGCCTGCCGCCATGGCGTTCGCGCGTGGTGCTGTTCGTGCTGTTTGCCGCATTTGCCGCGCTCGCGGTCCGCGCCGTGTGGCTGCAAGGCTTGTCCACCCAGTTCCTGCAGGACCAGGGCGAATTGCGCTATGGCCGCACGCTGGAGTTGCCGGCCACGCGCGGCAATATCCGCGACCGCGACAACCAGGTGCTGGCGTCGTCGGCCGAGGTGCGCGGCGTGTGGGGCGTGCCGAGCGAGCTGCTGAAGGAGCCGCCGGAAAAATTGCGCGCGCTGGCGGCGCTGCTGGACATGCCGGAAACCGAATTGCGCGGCAAGCTGGAAACCAAGCAGGCCCAGGTCGACGCCAAGCGCAAGCCGGACGACAAGGACAAGGACAAGCAGGTGCTGATGTACCTGAAGCGCCAGGTCGAAATGGACGTGGCGCACCAGATTTCCGCGCTCAAGCTGGATGGCATCGAGATGCGCAAGGAATACAAGCGCTACTACCCGCAGGGTGGCGTGGTGTCGCACGTGATCGGCTTCAACGACCTGGAAGACGTGGGCCAGGAAGGCATGGAAAAATCACAGGAAGCCTGGCTCAAGGGCAAGCCGGGCAGCCGCCGCGTGATCGTCGACCGCCTCGGCCACATCGTCGAAGACGCCGGCACCATCAACGAGCCGCATGAAGGCAAGGACTTGATCCTGTCGATCGACAGCAAGATCCAGTACATCGCGTTTACGCAATTGAAGAATGCCGTGGAAAAGTTCAAGGCCAAGGCCGGCGCGGCCGTGGTGCTGGACGTGCACACCGGGGAAGTGCTGGCGCTGGCCAATTACCCGACCTTCGAACCCAAGGAAGCGCGCACCCTGCGCGGCGCCGAGCGTGAAGTGCTGCGCAACCACGTGATGACGGACACCTTCGAGCCCGGCTCGACCCTGAAACCATTCACGGTGGCGCTGGCGCTCGACACGGGCCGCATCAAGCCAAGCACGTATATCGACACCGGGCCGGGACGCTTCGTGATCAATGGCGCGCCGGTCACCGACACCAAGCCGCACGGCGTCATCAACGTGCAGCAGATCATTGAAATGTCGTCCAACATCGGCACCTCGAAGATCGCGCTGTCGATGCCGGCCCAGGAAATGTGGGAAATGTTCACCAAGGTGGGCTTTGGCCAGCAGCCGAAATGGGGCTTCCCCGGCGCGGTGGCGGGCCGGGTGCGTCCGTATAAATCGTGGCGGCCGATCGAGCAGGCCACCATGAGCTACGGTAACGGTATTTCCGTGTCGGTGATCCAGCTGGCGCGCGCCTACCTGATCTTTGCCCGCGACGGCGACATCATTCCACTGTCGTTCCAGAAAGTCACCACGCCGCCGGTCGGCACCCAGGTGATCAAGCCGCAGACCGCGCGCCAGATGCGTGAAATGCTGGAGACCGTGGTGTCCGGCAAGGATGGCACGGCCAAGCAGGCGCAGATCGCCGGCTACCGCGCCGGCGGCAAGACCGGCACCGCCTACAAGGTGGTCAATGGCCGCTACGCCATGCCGCGCAAATATATCGGTTCGTTCGCCGGCATGGTGCCGATGTCGAACCCCCGTTTCGTCATCGCCGTCATGATCGATGAACCGACCCAGGGCGGCCACTATGGCGGCCAGGTCGCGGCGCCCACGTTCGCGGCCGTCGCCGCCAACGCGCTGCGCTCGAAAAACGTGCCGCCCGACTCGAACGTGACGGAAATCGTGGTGCCTGCCGACAGCGGACCGGAGGCCATGTAATGCAGAACATGAACCCGACAGAAATCAGCAACTGGATCAAACAAGCCGCTCCCACGGGGAAGCTGGCTTCGGACTCGCGCCGCGTCGCCGCGGGCGATGTCTTCTTCGCCTGTCCGGGCGAGGGCAAGGATGGGCGCGACTACATCGCGGCGGCGATAGCGCAGGGCGCGGCTGCCGTGGTGATGGAAGCCGACGGCGCGCAATGGCAACCTGCGTGGGACACCCCACGCCCGGTGCCGCACCTGCTGGTGCCCGGCCTGAAGCGCCAGTCCGGCCCGATCGCGCACGCGTTTTACAGCCAGCCCGACCAGGCCATGTACACGGTGGGCGTGACCGGCACCAACGGCAAGACCTCGTGCGCCGTGTGGCTGGGCCAGGCCATGAGCCGCCTGGGCCGCCAGACCGCCGTGATCGGCACGCTGGGCGTGGGCATGTTCCGCGCGCGCGGCGAGGCGGAATTCGACCCGACCGGCTATACCACGCCGGACGCCGTGCTGCTGGCGCAAAAGCTGGCGGAAAGCCGCGACGCCGGCGCAAAGGCGCTGGCCATCGAAGTCACGTCGATCGCGCTGGACCTGGGCCGCACCGACGGCATGCATTTCGACACGGCGCTGTTTACCAACTTGACGCGTGACCACCTCGACCATCACGGCAGCATGGAAGCCTATGAAGCGGCCAAGATGAAGCTGTTCGACTGGCCGGGCCTGAAAACCGCCGTCATCAACCTGGACGATCCGGCCGGGCTGCGCATCGTCGAGCGCCTGGCGCCGCGCGCTGCGGCCGGCGAGATTGCCGTCATGGGCTACACCCTGCAGGACGCCGCCGCGCTGCCGGACCTGGCCAACGTCGCCATGCTGCGCGCCACCCAGGTGCGCACGCGCAGCGCCGGCACGGAATTCAACCTGGAATGCCCGCAGGGGAGCATGCACGTGCGCACCCAGCTGGTGGGCCAGTTCAACATCAGCAATGCGCTGGCGGTGCTGGGCGCCCTGCTGGCCGACACCAGGGCCGGAGCGGTGGCGCTGCGCGCCGCGGTGGACGCCATCGAAGCCATCGTGCCGGCCCCCGGGCGCATGCAGCAGGTGGGCGGCGCCGATGCGCCGCTGGTGGTGATCGATTACGCGCACACGCCCGACGCGCTGGAAAAAACCCTGTCGACCCTGCGCCTGGTGGCGCAGGAGCGCGGCGGCCAGCTGTGGTGCGTGTTCGGCTGCGGCGGCGACCGCGACCCGGGCAAGCGCCCGCAAATGGGCAGGATTTCGCAGGCCGCCGACCACGTGCTGGTCACCAGCGACAACCCGCGCAGCGAAGATCCGCACGCCATCATCGCGCAAATCGTGGCCGGCATGGACGCCAATCACCCATCGTCAGCGTTCCAGGCCGTGGAAGACCGCGCCGCCGCCATCCTGTCGGCCGTCAAGCACGCCGGCAAGCAGGACGTGATCCTGCTGGCTGGCAAAGGCCATGAACCGTACCAGGAAATCAAGGGCCGCAAGATGCCGTTTTCCGACGCCGACCACGCGCAGCTGGCATTGACCGCGCGCCTGACGATGATGAGGCCGAACTGATGCGCGCCACCCTGAGCCAGCTTCTGCCAGCCCTGAACGCCCCCGGCGGGCAGGGCGCCGTGCTGCACCCCGGTGCGAAGGGAAGCGATCCGGCGTTCGCCGGCGTCTCCACCGACACCCGCACCGTGACGGCCGGGTCGCTGTTCGTCGCCTTGAAGGGAGAAACCTTCGACGCCCACGATTTCCTCGCGCAGTGCGAAGGCAAGGGCGTGGCGGCCGTGGTGGCCGAACACGTGCCGGACGGCTTCGCGCTGCCGGCGCTGGTCGTGCCCGACACGCTGCATGCGCTGGGCCGCATCGCCAACTGGTGGCGCCGGCGCCACGCGATCCCGGTGATCGGCGTCACCGGCAGCAACGGCAAGACCACGGTCAAGGAAATGATCGCTGCGATCCTGGCGGCGGCCCATGGCGAAGACGGCCGCCTGGCCACGCGCGGCAACCTGAATAATGAAATCGGCGTGCCGCTGACATTGTTCCGCATGGATGCGCAGCACCGCTCGGCCGTGATCGAGATGGGCATGAACCACCCGGGCGAGATCGGCCGCCTGGCCGCGATCGCGCAGCCGACCATCGCGCTGGTCAACAATGCGCAGCGCGAACACCAGGAATTCATGCACACGGTGGAAGCCGTGGCGCGCGAAAATGGCGCCGCGCTGGCGGCCCTGCCGCCGGACGGCGTCGCCGTGTTCCCGCGCCATGACGACTATACCCACGTGTGGCGGGAACTGGCGGCGGGCCGCCGCACCCTGACCTTTGGCCTGAACAAGGAAGCCGACGTGTCGTGCTCGTACCGCGCGGGCGACTTCGGCAGCCAGATGTTCGTGTCGGTCAACGATGGTGAACTGAAGCAGTTCTATGTCGGCTTGCAGGCGGCCGGCGAACACAATGTCCTGAACGCGCTGGCCGCCGTGGCCTGCACCTATGCGGCCGGCATCGCGCTGGAACACATCAAGCAGGGCCTCGACCATTTCGCGCCGGTGGCGGGCCGCCTGCAAAAGAAGGCCGCCGCCAACGGCGCGGTGGTGATCGACGACACCTACAACGCCAATCCTGATTCGGTGCGCGCGGCAATCGACGTGCTGGCCAAGGCGCCGGCGCCGCGCGTGCTGGCGCTGGGCGACATGGGCGAAGTGGGAACGCAGGGCCGCGAATTCCACGAAGAGATTGCCGCCTATGCGGCAAGCAAGGGTATCGAGCACGTGCTCGTCACAGGAGAGCTGGCACGCCATATGGGCACGGTAAATGGCGTCCGGCACTTTGAAACATTCGACTCGCTGCTGTCGGCGCTGACCGCACAGGTAACGCCGGATGCAACTGTATTGATCAAGGGCTCCCGCTTCATGAAAATGGAGCGGGCCGTGCAGCATTTGATTGGGCAACAACAAGCTACAAAGGAAACACACTAATCATGCTGCTCTGGCTCGCACAAATGTACCAGGACGTGTTCAGTCCTCTGCGCGTGTTCAACTTCATCACGGCACGCGCAGTGTTCGCGACCATCACCGCGCTGGTGATCGGCCTGTGGGCAGGTCCGGCTGTGATCCGCAAACTCACCGCCATGAAATATGGCCAGGCCGTGCGTACCGACGGCCCGCAAACCCACCTGAAAAAACACGGCACCCCGACCATGGGCGGCGTGCTGGTCTTGATCGCGATCGGCACCTCGACCCTGCTGTGGTGCGACTGGTCGAACCGCCTGATCTGGCCGGTGATGGTGGTGACCCTGGGCTTTGGCGCCGTGGGCTGGGTGGACGATTACCGCAAGGTGGTGCGCCAGGACCCGGAAGGCATGCGCTCGGCCGAGAAATATTTCTGGCAATCGCTGGTGGGCATCGGCGCGGCGCTGTACCTGGCGTTTTCCGTGTCGGCGCCGACGCCGGCCAAGGTGTTCGAACTGTTCTTCCAGTGGGTGCAGTCGGGCTTCTCGATGGACTTGCCGCCCAAGGCCGACCTGATCGTGCCGTTCTTCAAGACCATCAGCTATCCGCTCGGCGTGTGGGGCTTCATCGCGCTGACCTATTGCGTGATCGTGGGCTCGTCCAACGCCGTCAACTTCACCGACGGCCTCGATGGCCTGGCCATCATGCCGACCGTGATGGTGGGCTCGGCCCTGGGCCTGTTCGCCTACCTGACCGGCAGCTCGGTGTATTCGAAATACCTGTTCATCCCGTACATCCCGGGCGCCGGCGAATTGATCATCTTTTGCGGCGCGCTGGCTGGCGCAGGGCTGGCCTTCCTCTGGTATAACACGCACCCCGCGCAAGTGTTCATGGGCGACGTCGGCGCGCTGGCGCTGGGCGGCGCGCTGGGCACCATCGCCGTCATCGTGCGCCAGGAAATCGTGCTGTTCATCATGGGCGGCGTATTCGTCGCGGAAACCGTGTCCGTCATCATCCAGGTGGGCTGGTTCAAGTACACGAAGAAGCGCTACGGACAGGGCCGCCGCGTGTTCCTGATGGCGCCGCTGCATCACCATTTCGAACAAAAGGGCTGGAAGGAAACCCAGGTCGTCGTGCGCTTCTGGATCGTCACGATGATGCTGGTGCTGTTCGGCCTGTCGACGCTGAAGCTTCGTTAAACATGGGCTTCGTTAAACATGGATAAGCTCTACGACGGTAAAAAAGCGCTGGTGCTGGGCCTGGGGGAATCGGGCCTGGCCATTGCCCTGTGGCTGGCGCGCCAGGGCGCGCACGTGCGCGTGGCCGACACCCGTGCGGCCGACGCGGTCGGCGCACGCCTGTCGGCGCTGCGCGACGCGGTGCCCGGCGCGGAATTCGTATCCGGCCCGCTGAACATGGAACTGTTGTTCGGCATGGATTTCGCCGTCACCAGCCCCGGCCTGGCCCCCAATGGCGAGCTGGCCGACATCGTTTCCGCCACCACCGCGGCGAAAATCCCGCTGTGGGGCGAGATCGAACTGTTTGCCCAGGCGCTGGCCGCGCTGAAGGCGTCGTCCGGCTATGATCCGAAAATCGTGGCCATCACCGGCACCAACGGCAAGACCACGGTCACCAGCCTGACCGGCCAGCTGATCCAGCGCGCCGGGCTGACGGTGCGCGTGGCCGGCAATATCTCGCCGGCCGCGCTGGATGTGCTGCGCGAAGTCATCGACGGCCAAAGCGACGCCAGCCCGCTGCCGCAGGCCTGGGTGCTGGAATTGTCGAGCTTCCAGCTGCACACGACGTACAGCCTGAACGCGCACGCCGCCACCGTGTTGAACGTCACGCAAGACCACCTGGACTGGCATGGTTCGATGGATGCCTACGCCATGGACAAGGCCCGCATCTTTGGCGCCGACACCGTGCGCGTGCTGAACCGCGACGACGCCGTCGTGATGGCGATGGCGAATCCGGTCGGCAAAAATGTCACGTTCGGCCTGAACGAGCCGCTCGAGGCGGACAGCTTCGGCCTGCACCATGAACGCAGCGTGACGTGGCTGGCCACGGCCGTGCCGGACGAGGATGCGGAGCCGAAAAAACGGCGCAAGAACGAACCGGCGCCCGAAATCCCGGTCACCGTGAAGAACCTGATGCCGGCCGACGCGCTGCAGATCCGCGGCCTGCACAATGCCGCCAATGCGCTGGCGTCGCTGGCGCTGTGCCGCGCGATCGGCCTGCCGTTCGCGCCGCTGCTGCACGGCTTGCGCGAATACAAGGGCGAGCCGCACCGCGTGGAATTGATCGGCGCCATCAATGAAGTCGAGTATTACGACGATTCCAAGGGCACCAATGTCGGCGCCACGGTGGCGGCCTTGAATGGCCTCGGCAAGAGCTTTGCCGGCGCGCACCAGCGACTGGTGCTGATCGCCGGCGGCGACGGCAAGGGCCAGCAATTCGATCCGCTGGCCGAACCCGTGTCGCGCTACGTGCGCGCGGTCTTGCTGATCGGCCGCGACGGTCCGGCCATCCGCGCCGCGCTCGAGCAGGCCGGCGCGCTGGCGGCGGACGCCATCGTCGATTGCGGCACGGATTTGCCGGCCGCCGTGAAACTGGCCGCCAGGATGGCGCAGCCGGGCGACGCGGTCCTGCTGTCGCCGGCGTGCGCCAGCCTGGACATGTTCAAGAATTACGCGCATCGCGCCCAGGTGTTCATCGACGCCGTGCGCGACGTGGCGCTGGACGCCGGACAGGAGCTGTAATCCATGGCTTTCCAGCTGCCATTCCGCTTCGGTTCATCTTCCGGTTCGACGGCGATCGACAGCCGCGCGCGTCCGTCGAAGATGATGGAGTACGACCAGCTGCTGGTGTGGGTGGTGCTGATCCTGATGTTGCTGGGCATGGTGATGGTGTATTCGGCGTCGATCGCGCTGCCCGATTCGCCGAAATACGCGGCCTACAAGAACAATTACTTCCTGGTGCGCCAGGGCTTGTTCATTGCCGTGGCCATGATGGCCGCGCTGTTTACGTTCCGTATTCCAGTGGCGACCTGGCAGCGCACGGCGCCTTACCTGTTCATTGCCACGCTGGTGTTGCTGACACTGGTGTTCATTCCCGGGCTGGGCGTTTCCGTCAACGGCGGCAAGCGCTGGATCACGCTCAAGGTGTTCAACTTCCAGCCGTCCGAACTGATGAAGGTGGTGATCGTGCTGTACGCGGCCGACTACACGGTGCGCAAGCAGGAATACATGCACAAGCTGACCAAGGGTTTCATGCCGATGGCGCTGGCGGTCAGCTTCGTCGGCATGCTGCTGTTGCTGGAGCCCGACCTGGGCGCGTTCGGCGTGATCGTCTGCATCGCCATGGGCATCCTGTTCCTGGGCGGGATCAACGCGATCTGGTTCGGCGGCATCGGCGCCATGCTGGTGACGATCTTCGTGACCATCATCCTGCTGTCGCCGTTCCGCCGCGCGCGTCTGTTTGCCTACCTCAATCCGTGGGAAGAGGGCAACGCGCAGGACAAGGCGTACCAGCTGACGCACTCGCTGATCGCCTTTGGCCGCGGCGAATTCTTTGGCGTGGGCCTGGGCGGCAGCCTGGAAAAGCTGCACTACCTGCCGGAAGCGCACACCGACTTCCTGATGGCCGTGATCGGCGAAGAACTGGGACTGGCCGGCGTGCTGGTGGTGGTGGCCATGTTCTACTGGCTGATCAAGCGCGCCTTCGACATCGGCCGCCAGGCCATCGCGATCGACCAGACCTTCGCCGGCCTGGTGGCGAAAGGCATCGGCATCTGGATCGGCGTGCAGACCTTCATCAACATGGGCGTGAACCTGGGCCTGTTGCCGACCAAGGGCCTGACGTTGCCGCTGATGAGCTATGGCGGCACCGGCATCGTGATCAATTGCGTCGGCCTGGCCATCCTGTTGCGGATCGACTATGAAAACCGGGTCTTGATGCGCGGGGGGCGGATATGAAAACCGTGGCAACCCCGCGCAAGCTGATGATCATGGCGGCCGGCACCGGCGGCCATATCTTCCCGGGGCTGGCGATCGCGCAGACCATGCGCGCGCGCGGCTGGGATGTGAGCTGGCTCGGCACCTCGCACGGGATGGAGCAGGACTTGGTGCCGAAACACGGCATCGCGATGGACGCGATCCACTTTTCGGGCTTGCGCGGCAAGGGCTTGAAGCACACCGTCACCGGCGTGTTCCGCATGGTCAAGGCGTTCGCCGACTGCTTCGGCTTCCTGGGCGCGCGCCGTCCGGACGTGGTGCTGGGCATGGGCGGCTACGTGACGGTGCCGGGCGGCCTGATGTCGCGCCTGCGCGGCGTGCCGCTGGTGCTGGTCAATGCCGACGCGGCGCTGCTGTTGTCGAACAAGACGCTGGCGCCGGTGGCGCGCCAGGTGTGCTTCGGCTTCCCGGCCGATTTCGGCAGCGCGGCCGGCAAGGCGGCCGTCACCGGCAATCCGGTGCGCAAGGAGATCATCGACTTGCCGCCGCCGGAACAGCGCTATGCGGGCCGCACCGGACCGCTGCGCATCCTGGTGGTCGGCGGCAGCCTCGGTGCGCGCGCGCTCAACGAAGCGCTGCCGGCCGCGCTGGCGCTGATTCCGCCGGAACGGCGGCCGCTGGTCACGCACCAGTCGGGCAAGGCCAATATCGATGCGCTGCAGGCCGGCTATGCCAGGGCCGGGGTCAACGCCAATGTGGTGCCGTTTATCGACGACATGGCGCGCGCCTATGCCGAGGCTGACCTGGTGATCTGCCGCGCAGGCGCCATCACCGTGTCGGAATTGACGGCGACCGGCGTGGCCAGCGTGCTGGTGCCGCTGGTGGCGTCCACCACCAGCCACCAGCGCGACAACGCGCAATGGATGGCGAAGCAGAACGCGGCGATCCACATGCCGCAGACGGAATTGAATGCGCAAAGCCTGGCGGCTTTGCTGGAAACACTGACGCGCGGTGCGTGCCTGGCGATGGCCGCCGCGGCCCGCGCGGCGGGCAAGCGCGACGCGAATGACGCGATTGCCAGCGTCCTTGAAAAGTACGGAACGAAAAGTACGGAACGAATTGGAGCAAATAAGTGAAGCACAAGGTTAAGAATATCCACTTCGTCGGCATCGGCGGCAGCGGCATGAGCGGCATCGCGGAAGTGCTGCTGACGCTGGGCTACAGCGTGTCCGGTTCGGACCTGGGCGCCAACGCGGTCACGCAGCGCCTGGCGGACATGGGCGCCACCGTCCACCAGGGGCACGCGGCTGAATACATCGGCAACGCCGACGCGGTGGTGACGTCCACCGCCGTCAAGGAAGACAATCCGGAAGTGATCGCGGCCCGCGCCCGCAAGATCCCGATCGTGCCGCGCGCCGTGATGCTCGGTGAATTGATGCGCCTGAAGCGCGGCATCGCCATTGCCGGCACCCACGGCAAGACCACCACCACCAGCCTGGTGGCGTCGGTGCTGGCGCAGGGCGGGCTGGACCCGACATTCGTGATTGGCGGGCGCCTGACCGCGGCCGGCGCCAACGCGAAGCTGGGCACCGGCGACTACCTCGTGGCCGAAGCCGACGAATCGGATGCGTCGTTCCTGAACCTGTCGCCGATGATCGAAGTCATCACGAACATCGATGCCGACCACATGGAAACCTATGGCCACGATTTCGACAAGCTGAAGCAGGCGTTCGTGCAATTCACCAATTGCCTGCCGTTCTATGGCCGCGCGATGCTGTGCATCGACGATCCGCACGTGCGTTCCATCATCCCGTACATCAGCAAGCCGATCACCACCTATGGCTTCCACGAAGACGCCGAAGTGCGCGCGGTCAACGCGCGCGCCGAGAGCGTGACCATGCGCTTCACGGTCTTGCAGGAAGGTTATCCGGACCTGGACGTGGTGCTGAACCAGCCCGGCATGCACAACGTGCAGAACGCCTGTTCCGCGATTGCCATCGCCCGTGAAATCGGCGTCGACGACGCCGCCACGCAGGCCGGCCTGGCCGGCTTCGCCGGCGTGGGCCGCCGCTTCACGCGCTATGGCGACGTGGCGATTCCCGGCGGCGGCGCCTTTGCGCTGGTCGACGATTTCGGCCACCATCCGGTGGAAACCGAAGTCACCTTGGCCGCCGCGCGCGCCGCGTATCCGGGCCGCCGCCTGGTGCTGGCGTTCCAGCCGCACCGCTATACCCGCACCCGCGACTGTTTCGAGGATTTCGCGCGCGTGCTCAGTTCCGTCGACGTGCTGGTGCTGGCCGACGTCTACGCGGCGGGCGAGGCGCCGATCGTGGCGGCCGACGGCCGCTCGCTGGCGCACGCGATCCGCGCGCGCGGCAAGGCCGAACCGGTGTTCGTGGAAAACATTGCCGACATGCCGGAAACCATCATGAACGTGGTGCGCGACGGCGACGTGGTGCTGACGATGGGCGCTGGCTCCATCAGCGGCGTACCGAATAAACTGACGAATTACCAGAAGGTTGCATAACGTGAGTACTCCACAACAACCCGTGATGCCATTGCCGGCCGACGAAGCCAGGGCGTTCGGCAAGGTCGGCGTGCTGTTTGGCGGCCGTTCCGCCGAAGCCGAAGTATCGAACATGTCCGGCAGCGGCGTGCTGGCCGCGCTGAAGGCCAAGGGCAT
>CBIHOX010000124.1:0-19235 GCA_966211685.1 uncultured Pseudoduganella sp. | reverse complement strand
AGGCGCAGCAAACACGGCATGAAAACCGTGCCATTTCTTGATATTACAACTTGTGCGTGCGGTCTGCCGCAGCAATTTGCAGCGGCAATTCCACATTTTTTCCCACGATCAAGACCTTGAACAATTCGCCCATTTCCGCCGGCGACAGCAGCTTTTGCACGGCATTGGCTTGCGGCAAATACGCTTTGACGTCGGCCGGATCGGTACGCGTCAACAAGTCGCCTATGCCTGCCGCCAGCAGGAAGGAAGCCTGGTTCATATAGCCCAGCACGTCCGCGCCCGCGTCCTGCGCGGCAATCGCCATGGCCGTGAAATCCACGTGCGCGGTGATGTCCTGCAAGCCCGGCAGGTAAAACGGTTCCGCATGCGCGTGGTGGCGGTAATGGCACATCAGCGTGCCCGCCACGCGCTGGTCCAGGTAATACTCGTGGGCAGGGAAACCGTAATCGAACAGGAAGGCGGCGCCGTTGTTTCCGCGCGACAACATTTGGCCCAAGGTGGCCATGAAGCCGGATCCGGCGCCGTGCACTTCGGTGGTATAGCCGTCCGGCAGGAAGTCCGGTTCCGGAATTTGCGCGGCAATTTGCTCCGCCAGGGCCGCGCCCGGCTCGCGCTCTTCATAGGCAAAGGCGCCGTCGGCAATGGTGACATACAGTTCGCGCCAGCCCCGGGCCGTCTTCTTCACCAGTTGCACGGGCATGGCGTCCAGCACTTCATTGCCGAATACCACGCCGCTAAACGCTTCCGGTAACGCATCGAGCCAGCGCACTTGCGGGAATGGCGCCAGCAGCGCTTGCTGGCGGGCGCGCAATTCGCCGGACAGTTCGACAATCGCGTACGACTCGATGGCGATGCCGGCCGCCTGCGCTTCGGTCAGGATGTCGAACGCGAGTTTGCCGGTGCCGGCGCCGAACTCAAGGATATTGGGCGCACTTTGCGCGATAATAGCGGCTGCCACATGCGCCAGCGTGGCGCCGAACAGCGCCGACAGTTCCGGCGCGGTTGTAAAATCGCCATCTTTTCCCAGCTTGGCGGCGCCGCCGCTGTAATAGCCGAGACCAGGCGCGTACAGCGCCAGTTCCATGAAGCGGGCAAACGGAATCGCACCGTCCTGTTGCGCGATTTCCGCGGCAATCAGGCGTTGCAGGGCATGGGACGCTTCCAGCGCGTCGGGAGTAGGGGCAGGTAATGACATCCCGGCATTGTAAATTATGTTTATAGACTCACCATGGATTTGACCACCGCTGCTGACACCACTTCCCCCCGCGTTGCGCTGGTGACCGGCGCCGCGCGCCGCATCGGCCGCGCCATTGCACTCGGCATGGCGCAGGCGGGCTGGGATATCGCCGTGCATTACCGCCATTCCGACACCGAGGCGCAAGACGTGGTGGCGCGGATCGCGGCGCTGGGGCGGCGCGCCGTGGCGCTGCCGTGCGACTTGTCGGACGAAGCGCAAGTGCGCACTTTGCTGCCCCGGGCGCACGCCGCGCTGGGTCCGATCGAATGCGTGGTCAACAATGCGTCGCTGTTCGATTATGACAGCGCTGCGGACTTTACCCAGGCCCGGCTGGAAGCCCACATGTCGGCCAACGTGGCGGCTCCGCTGCTGCTGGCGCAGGCGCTGCATGCGGCCACGCCGGACGGCCGGCAAGCCGTGGTGATCAATTTGCTGGACCAAAAACTGTACAATCTCAATCCCGACTTCCTGTCCTATACCTTGTCCAAGGCCGCGCTGCATACCGCGACGACCTTGCTGGCGCAGGCCTTGGCGCCGAAATTGCGCGTGGTCGGCATCGCGCCAGGCATCACGCTGGTGTCCGGCGACCAGACCGAGGCAGGGTTTGCCAACGCTCACCGGCAAACGCCGCTGGGACGCTCCAGCACCCCGGCCGACATCGTGCAGGCCGTGCTGTACGTGGCCAACGCCGCCGCGCTGACCGGCAGCACCCTGCTGGTCGATGGCGGCCAGCATTTGACGGCCCTGCCGCGCGATGTGATGTTCCTCGCAAAATAACTTATATTTTTAGTAGAAAGTTCAACCATGCTGTCCGCCCTCACCCACCCGCGCCTGCAAGACTGCCGCCGCCTGTTCCTTCGCGATTACGAAGTGATGATCAACATCGGCGTGCACGAATTTGAAAAGAAGGGCGAGCAACGCGTCCTCATCAACGTCGACCTGTACATCCCGCTGTCGGTGTCCACGCCGCACGCCGACGAATTGCATGAAGTGGTCGACTACGACTTCATGCGCGACACCATCGCGCGCCGCATGGCGGAAGGCCACGTGCACCTGCAGGAAACCCTGTGCGACGACGTGGTGAAAGCCATGCTGGCGCACCCGCGCGTGCGCGCCGTGCGCGTCTCGACCATGAAGCCCGACGTCTACCCCGATTGCGTGGGCGTGGGCGTGGAAGTGTTCCGTATCAAGGATGACGTCTGATATGAATGCCGTAATGAATGCCGTAACTGAAAACCTGCAGGCGGCCGAGTCCCCTGCCGCCGCTTCCCCCAAAGCCGCCGACAAGATCGCGCGCGAAGACCACAAGCTGCACAAGCGCCTGTGCCGGCTGGTGGGCCAGGCCATTGGCGATTTCAACATGATCGAGGAAGGCGACAAGGTCATGGTGTGCCTGTCCGGCGGCAAGGACAGCTATGCCTTGCTGGACATCCTGATGACCTTGCGCGAACGCGCACCGATCAACTTCGAGATCGTGGCCGTCAACCTGGACCAGAAGCAGCCGAATTTCCCGGCCGACGTGTTGCCGCGCTACCTGACCGAACTGGGCGTGGCGTTTCACATTGAAAACCAGGATACCTACAGCATCGTGAAGCGCCTGATCCCGGAAGGCAAAACCACGTGTTCGCTGTGCTCCCGCCTGCGGCGCGGCATCCTGTACCGCGTGGCCGACGAGCTGGGGGCGACCAAGATTGCGCTGGGCCACCACCGCGACGATATCCTGGAAACCTTCTTCCTCAATATGTTCTTCGGCGGCAAGCTTAAAGGCATGCCGGCCAAGCTGGTGTCGGACGATGGCAAGCACGTGGTGATCCGCCCGCTGGCCTACGTGAAGGAAGAAGACACGGAGCGCTATGCGCAAGTGAAAAACTTCCCGATCATCCCGTGCGACTTGTGCGGTTCGCAGGAAAACCTGCAGCGCAAGCAAATCAAGGCCATGTTGCGCGAGTGGGAAAAGAAACATCCGGGCCGTGTGGAAAACACGTTCTCGGCCTTGTCGACCGTGGTGCCGTCGCACCTGATGGACCGGGAATTGTTTGGTTTTGCCGATATCAAGGCCGATGGCGTGGCCAATCCGCTGGGCGATATCGCGTTTGACGAAGAACCGTGCTCAACACCGAGCACAGTGCCCGGGATCATTCCTCTGCAGCAAGAGTAACCCGCTGCGTGACCGTCAATCGTCCGACGGTTCCGCAGCTTTCATGCGCGCACGCGCGAGGTTCCAGTCGTGGCCCTGCGTCATGGCATCCAGGCTGCGCACCGACATGGTGGGCAATACCGCAAATCCCATGCCGTCGAGCGCGGCTTCCACTGCCGCCGCCTTGCGGGCTTGTTCGTCGTACAGCGCGGCCGCCTGCTCGGGCGTGGCGGCATGCGCCACCGCCGGCGCCGCGCCAGGCGGCGTCTTGCCGTCTTGCAAGCCTAAGGTGGTGTAATCGATGCGGGTCATGGGCTTACCTCTTTAATCCATTGCGGGTACTGAATTACCAAGTATCAAGTTAATATTGGCTTCTTGATAATTTGAATTTTTTTAATTCTACCAGCAATTACCACGGCCCGGCCTCGATTGTCGCGCAAGCGACAGTGGTTGGCATCAATACACTACCGCACTGCGCATGACCGGATACAACTGGTAGCGTTCATCCCACGACGCATGGCGGCGCACGAAGAAGTCCAGGCGCGCTTCCGGGCTGGCGGCAAACGCGGGGTCCGATTCCAGCTTGCGCTTGAAGGCGGCGGCCAGTTCCGGATCGGCGGCCAGCTGTTCGCGCGCCACCTGTTCCGCCACGTACTCTTCCATGTATTCCTTGCGTTCATAGGCCGTGTTGAACGCGCCCCAGGCATG
The DNA here is from genome assembly GCA_966211685.1 of uncultured Pseudoduganella sp. Taxonomy (GTDB): domain Bacteria; phylum Pseudomonadota; class Gammaproteobacteria; order Burkholderiales; family Burkholderiaceae_D; genus Rugamonas. The sequence continues at coordinate 15,153 of CBIHOX010000124.1, read as the reverse complement.
CAGCGAATCGGCGCCCTGCGGTTCGAACATGGCCACCACCAGCCGCGCTTTCGGCTGCGCCACCGGCACGAACAGCGCGCCCTTGCCGACGTGACGCGGTTCGGCCTTCCACGCGCCCGTCACGGTGACCGACTGGTGGCCTTCAAACGATTGCGGATTGAATTTCGTGGTGGCGGCGCGGAACGTTTCCACGTCCACCTTGCCCGGTTCCTTGTCCAACACCTTGTACGTGATGGCATGCTGCCGGAGCTTGGCACCGACCATGCCGGCCCACGCGGCCGGCACGATATAGCCGCCGGCCGGCGCCGCCACCTGCAAGTCCGGCACCACTTCGTCGCGCAGCGGCAAGGTCCACATCTGCGGCTTGCTTTCGTCATAGCGGGTCCACAGCGCGCCCGACACGTCGGACGGCGTGCGCGTGTATTCATAGCCGGCGAACTGGATCATTTGCACCTTGCCGGTGGCTTTGTAGCTGAGCGGCACCGGCTGGCCGGCCAGGGCTTGCGCACGCTGGTCGGCGGCGCGCACCTGCCGCATCCATTCGGCGCCATGGGCCGCCACCTGCGACAGCAGCGACACGATGGTGTTGCGCGTCACGCGCACGCGGTGCGGGTAGTCGCGCCACGAATGGGTTTCCACCAGCATGGCAAAGCGGTTGCGCAGCGGGAAATAACCGGTGGAAAAACGCGGCGGCGCCATGTTGTCGACGAAGCCGGACGTGGGATCGTCGGTCTTGTCGAAAGAAATATAGAAATGCTTGGGATCGGAGCCTGCCGCGCGCAAGTCCGCCATCACGGCGTCGCGCAGCGCCACGCCCGAGCGCATCAAGGCGGCGTCGCCGCCGTGCACCGGCTCGACCTGGATCGACACGTCCGGCTGGAACTTGGCGCCATCGGTCACGTGCAGGTCGACATAGGCCAGCGGGTCCCACTGGTTCACCAGCGCCAGCATGGCCTGCATTTCCGGCGTATCGGCTTTCACATAATCGCGGTTCAGGTTGTAGTTTTGCGCCGTGGTGCGCCAGCCCATCTCCACCGGGCCGCGCTGGTTGGGACGGTTGTTGGGACCGAAACGCTCGTGGCCGTCGATGTTAAACACGGGCACGAACACCAGCACCTGCTTGTCCAGCGCACCGGGCGCGGCCTTGTTTTCCAGCACTTCGCGCAGCGCCAGGAAACCCGCATCCTTGCCGTCGATTTCACCGGCATGGATGCCGCCCTGTACCAGCATCACCGGTACATTTTTCTTTTTCGCCTGTTCCGCCGTCAGCGCGCCGGTGCGCGACACGGCCAGCGCCAGCATCGGCCGCCCTTCCGGCGTGCGGCCGAACTCGAAGCAGCGCACGGCTTTCGGATACGCCTGCTGGAAGGCATGGCACAGCCGCTGCACTTCCTCATAACGGCCGGTGGCCTGGAAACCTGAACGTTCGGAGACGGTCGTCAGGTCGGGAAGGGCATAAGCAAGGGGAACAGCGGCGGACAAAGCCAGCAGCAAGGCGCAGCGTTTCATTATTATGTAGTCTCCGGAGGTTGATAAAGATCAAGCAAGCCGGAAATTATAGACAACCCCCGCACACCTTGCCGAGTCCGTCATGTCCCCACCGGTGCCTGACCCCGGGGGTGACATCGCTGACAATTCGCAAACATGTCACATGCCGGTGCCTGACCCCAGGGGTGACATGGCGTTGCGGTACGGTAAGCGGATGTGTGGGGTCAGCGGCTGCGGATCGCGATTTCACTGACGGGATCGCGCACCGGCAGCAGCAGCGGCGCCAGGCCGCCGGCGCGGGCGCGGGTGCTGGCCGCACTGCACTGGCCGGTGCCGCGGTAATGCAGCGCTTCGGCCAGCAGCGCTTCGGCCGGGTCGCCCTGGGCGCGCGTCAGGTCATCGGCCACCGTGCAGGTCGGCGCGAACCCGTCGCCATAGTCGCCGAATCCCTTGTCGTTGACGCCCTGCAGCTGGATCGTGAAATACGTGGTGCCGCAATTGGGCGTCGGATAAAACGCATAGGGCTTGCCGCAAGTCTGGCCGCCGATCAGCGTGACGTCGACGTCGATGCCGCGCAGGCTGTTGATGACCGATTCACTGGCCGAGCACGTGCCGGGTCCGGTCAGGATGGTGACGTGCCTGAGGTTCAGCGACGGCAACTGTTGCAAATACGGCGCCGGGTTGGCCTTGTCCAGCGCCAGCGCCAAGGGCATGAAGATCATCGGATACTCGGGTTCGCCCTTGCCGTTATTGAGGGTCAATTCAAACGTCTTGCCCACGGTCCGGTCCAAGCCGGCAATCATGTACGCCAGCTGGCTGGCGACAATCAGGTAGCCGCCGCCGTTATAGCGCATGTCCAGCACGAGGTCGCCCACGCCAGCCTGTTCCAGGGTCTTGAACGCATTCATCAGTTGCAGTTCCGACACCAGGTTGTGGCTGTTGAACGCCAGGTAGCCGACCTTGCCGGTCGGCGTCTCCAGCACGCGGGTGTTTTGCACCGGCGCCACGTCGACCTTGGCGGCTTGCATGAACACCATCAGGCGCTGATAGCCGCGCGCAAACATCAGTTCATGGGTAACGCCTGCCTTGGTGGGGAACAGGCCGGCATTGAGCTTGTCCACGGTGGCGCTGTCGCCGGCCCAGACGAAGTCATAAAAATCGACCTGCTCGAGCCGGTCGCCGCGCTGCAAGCCGGCCTTGTCCGCCGGCGATCCCGGCGCCACCGACGCGATGCGCCAGTCGCGCGGAATGTTCGGCGCGGCGTTGCGCACGAACGTCAAGCCATAGCCGAGTTCCACGCCGCGCGACAATTCATCATATTTCGCGCTGTCGTAGGTGAAATGGTAGCGGTCCTTGGCCCGGCCGCTGGCGGTCAGCGCCGGGGTTTTCAGGACGGCGAAATAATCGGTGGCGCTGGTGTAGCGGGCCGGATCGGCGGCGGGGATTTCGTTGTACCACAGGTAGGTTTCATCGCTCCACAGCCGCAGGAAGGTCTTTTCATCGTCCAGCGTGCCCTGGCGGTCCGGATAAAAATGCGTGGCGTCGGAGCTGCGCGGGGCGGCGCACAGGTTGCGGTAGTCGGCCGAGGCCGGCGCGGCGGCGCCAGCCAGGATACGCTGGACGGCGGGTTGCTGCGCCGGGAGTGCCTGCTGTTGCGCTGGCGCCGCGCCCCCTTGGCGCTGGGCGCCAGCTGGGCCGGGTTGATCCCCGCCGCAGGCGGACAGGATCACAGCCAGGATGGCGGCCATGGCCGGCCGCGAAAGACGGATCGGATTCATCAAGCCATTATAGGCCGATTGCCAGCCCCGCCAGCAACAACTGAAATGCGACAGGCTGGAAGGCCGGGGTTTCAACCGGAGTCAGATTTAGATGAAAAACGCCGGTATCCGCGCTGGGCGGATACCGGCGTGTCGCTGCAACAACCGGTGCGGCAGCCCTGCTTACGCCGCGTGCGGCGCCTTGGCCGATGCCGGAGCGTGGAAAGCCGCCAGCAGCGCGGCTTCTTTTTCCCTGGCCGACTTCAGGTGGCGTTCCTTCACGTGGCCGTAGCCGCGGATGTTTTCCGGCACCGACGCAATCGCCACGGCTTGCGCCAGGTTGTCGGCGGTCAACTTGCCCAGCAGGCCCGATACGGTCTGCTGGTACTGGCCGATCAGGGCGCGCTCCATCTTGCGCTCTTCCGTATAGCCGAACACATCGAGCGCGCTGCCGCGCAAGCCCTTGAACTTGGCCAGCACGCCGAACGCCTTCATCATCCACGGGCCGAACTGCTGCTTGACGAGGTGGCCATCCTTGTCCTTCCTGGCCAGCAGCGGCGGCGCCAGGTGGAACTTCAACTGGTAATCGCCTTCGAACATGGAAGCGATCTTGTCGCGGAACGCCGGGTCGCTGTGCAGGCGCGCCACTTCGTACTCATCCTTGTACGCCATCAGCTTGTAGAAGTATTTCGCCACGGCTTCGGTCAGGCGCAGCGGCTTGCCGTTCGCGACCTTGTCTTCGGCGGCGCGCACCTGGTCCACGAAGGCCTTGTATTTCGCCGCATAAGCGCTGTCCTGGTACGCCGTCAGCAATTCCACGCGGCGCGCGATGATGTCATCGAGGCTCTGGGCGCGCTTGAATTCGATCACCTTGGCCGGCGTGGTGAGCCTGGTCACCAGCGCCAGGTCGTGCGCCGCGGTGCGGCCCCACGTGAAGGCGGCCTTGTTGAAGGCGACCGACACCGCGTTCAATTCAATTGCCTTCATGATCGACGCTTCCGTCAGCGGCACGCGGCCCTTCTGGAAGGCATAGCCCAGCATGAACATGTTGGTGGCGATCGAATCGCCCATCAGGGCGGTGGCGATGGTGCCGGCATCGACGAAGTCGACGCGGTCCTGGCCGCACGCCTTGAGGATTTCCCCTTGCGACGACGCGGCCGGGAATTGCCAATCCGGATTTTTCACGAACGCCGCCGTGGTGGCGCCGGTCGAGTTGACGGCGGCCCAGGTGCGGCCTTCGCCCATGCGCGACAGCGCATCGCGGCTGGCCGTGACGATCTGGTCGCAGCCGATCACCAGGTCGGCCATGCCGGTGCCGACACGGGTCGAGTGCAGGTCCGACTGCCGGTCCGCCAGGCGCACGTGCGACATCACCGGACCGCCTTTTTGCGCCAGGCCGCTCATGTCCAGCACGATCGCGCCCTTGCCTTCCACGTGCGCGGCCACGGCCAGGATCTGGCCCACGGTCACCACGCCGGTGCCGCCGATACCCGTCACCAGGATGCCATACGGCTCGGCGGTGGCCGGCATGGCGGGCGCCGGCAAGACCGGCATCGCGGTGTCGCCGGCCGCGGCTTTCTTCGGCTTCTTCAAGGCGCCGCCTTCCACCGTCACGAAGCTTGGGCAGAAACCGGTGGTGCACGAAAAGTCCTTGTTGCACGACGACTGGTTGATCTGGCGCTTGCGGCCCAGTTCCGTCTCCAGCGGCTCCACCGACAGGCAGTTCGACTGCACCGAGCAGTCGCCGCAGCCTTCGCAAACGGCTTCATTGATGACCGCGCGCTTGGCCGGGTCCGGGTATTCATTGCGTTTCCGGCGGCGGCGCTTCTCGGAGGCGCAAGTCTGGTCGTAAATCATGGCCGACACGCCCGGCGCGTCGCGCAATTCGCGCTGCACGTCCATCAATTCCGAACGGTGGCGCACCGTGACGCCCGGCGCCCAGTTGTAGTCATCCGGGTATTTCCCGGGTTCGTCGGTCACCACGATGATCGGGTTCACGCCCTCGGCGGCGATCTGGCGCGAAATCATGCCCGGATCCAGCGGACCGTCGAAGGTCTGGCCGCCCGTCATGGCGACGGCGTCGTTGAACAGGATCTTGTACGTGATGTTGACCTTGGCCGCCACCGCGGCGCGGATCGCCAGCAGGCCGGAGTGGAAGTACGTGCCGTCGCCCAGGTTGGTGAACACGTGTTTTTCATTGGTGAACGGCGCCTGGCCCACCCACGTGATGCCTTCGCCGCCCATGTGCGTGAAGGTCGACGTTTCGCGGTCCATCCACTGCACCATGTAGTGGCAGCCGATGCCGGCCAGCGCGCGCGAGCCTTCCGGCACCTTGGTCGAACTGTTGTGCGGACAGCCGGAGCAGAAGAATGGCGTGCGGTCTTTCTGCGGATCGGGCTTGGTGTTGATGTTCTTCAGCACCAGCTCTTTCTGTTCCAGGAAGGCGATGCGCTCGGCCACGCGCGCGGCCACCGGGTGGCCGGCGCAATAGTGCGAAATGCGCGACGCGATGGCGCGCGCGATCTGCGCCGGCGACAGCTCATAGGTTGCCGGCAATAGCCAGTCGCCGTGGCCGGTGCGGGGATTGTTCGACCATTCGCCGGTGTCGTCGAATTTGCCGACCACGCGCGGACGCTCGGCGTCCGGCAGGTTGTACAGTTCTTCCTTCAACTGATATTCGAGGATCTGGCGCTTTTCCTCGACCACGAGGATTTCATCGAGGCCGCGCGCGAAATCCTGCACGCCCGACGCTTCCAGCGGCCACGTCATGCCGATCTTGTACAGGCGCAGGCCGATATCGGCGGCCGCCTGTTCGTCGATGCCGAGGTCGGCCAGCGCCTGGCGCGTGTCGAGGTACGATTTGCCGGCCGTGATGATGCCGATCTTCGGTTTCGGGCTGTCCCAGATAATCTTGTTGAGCTTGTTGGCGCGCACATAGGCCAGCGCGGCATACCATTTGTAGGTATTCATGCGCGCTTCCTGGTCCAGCACGGCGTCCGGCCAGCGGATGTTCAAGCCGCCCGGAGGCAATTCAAAGTCGGTCGGCGTGACGACCTGCACGCGGTCCGGATCGAAGTCGACCACGGCGCCCGATTCAATGATGTCGGTCACGCACTTCATCGATACCCACAGGCCCGTGTAGCGGCTCATGGCAAAGGCGTGCAGGCCGTAGTCGAGGTATTCCTGCACCGACGACGGATACAGCACCGGGATGCCGCAGGCATTGAGGATGTGGTCCGACTGGTGCGCGATCGACGACGATTTGGCGGCATGGTCGTCGCCGGCCAGCACCAGCACGCCGCCGTATTTCGAGGTGCCCGCATTGTTGGCGTGCTTGAACACGTCGCCGCAGCGGTCCACGCCCGGGCCCTTGCCGTACCACATGCCGAACACGCCGTCGTATTTCGCGCCGGGGAACAGGTTGGTCTGCTGCGTGCCCCAGACCGCGGTGGCGGCCAGGTCTTCATTCATCCCCGGGTGGAACTTGATGTGGTGGGCGTCCAGGTATTTTTTCGCCTTCATCGCCGTCATGTCGACGCTGGTGACGGGCGAACCGCGGTAGCCGGTGATGTAGCCGGCGGTATTGAGGCCGGCCTTGACGTCGCGCTCGCGCTGCATCATCGGCAGGCGGATCAGCGCCTGCGTGCCCGTCATGAACGCGCGGCCGCGTTCCAACGTCCATTTATCGTCCAGCGTGATCTCGTTTGCCGGCGAACCCGGTTCCAGGTCGGAACCTTTGACTGGTGCATTCATTCAATGTCTCCAAATGTGACTCTGATTGCCGCGCTGGTTCAGCGCGGGTGGCGGCGTCCTTGTGGAACGCCGCCACCAATAATTCTTATCAACTACAACCGCGCACCCGGTGAATTCAGGGTAGCACAGCCCGGCGCGCCATTCTGCCGCGGCGCTGCCAATGGCAAGTCAAGCCTTGGCGGTGTCGTCTTTCAGCACACCGCGCTTGATCTGGTCCAGTTCGATCGATTCGAACAGGGCGCGGAAATTGCCTTCGCCAAAGCCCTGGTCGCCCTTGCGCTGGATGATTTCAAAGAAGATCGGGCCGATCACGTTTTGCGTGAAAATCTGCAACAGCAATTCGCGTTCACGCTCATTGCTGTGGCCATCGATGAGGATGCGCAGGCGCTTCAATTCATCGAGGTTTTCGCCATGGTTGGGCAGGCGGCGGTCGACCAGCTCGTAATACGTTTCTATCGTGTCCTGGAACACGATGCCGGAGTCGCGCATGGCCTGCACCGAGTGGTAGACGTCGTCGGTGCCCAGCGCGATGTGCTGGATGCCCTCGCCGTGGTAGGCGTCGAGGTATTCCGCGATCTGCGACTTGTCGTCCGACGATTCATTGATCGGGATGCGGATCTTGCCGCAGGGGGAAGTCATGGCCTTGGATTTCAGGCCAGTCAGCTTGCCTTCGATGTCGAAGTAGCGGATTTCGCGGAAATTGAACAGGGTTTCATAGAACGATGCCCATTCCTTCATGCGGCCGCGGTGCACGTTGTGCGTCAGGTGGTCGATATAGGTCAGGCCATTGCCGACCGGATTGGCATCGGCGCCCGGGATCGCCACGAAATCCACGTCATAGATGGAAATGTCGCCGATGCCGCCCTGCGGGTTCTTGCCGCGCCAGCGGTCGACGAAATACAGCAGCGAATCGCCGACGCCCTTGATGGCGGGAATATTCAATTCCATCGGGCCGGTCTTGTTGTCAAAACCCCACGCGCCCAGTTCCAGCGCACGCTGGTAGGCAAACGCCGCATCGTTGACGCGGATCGCGATCGCGCATACGGACGGGCCGTGCTGGCGCGCGAAGCGCTGCGCGAACGAATCCTTTTCCGCGTTGATGATGAAGTTGATGCCGCCCTGGCGGTACAGGGTCACGTCCTTGTGGCGGTGGCGGGCAATGGCGGTAAAGCCCATGCTTTCAAACAGCGCGCCCAGGGCTTTCGGGTCCGGCGCCGCGTATTCGACGAACTCAAACCCATCGGTCCCCATCGGGTTGTCCCACGGCTCAAATTTCATGGCTGTCTCCAGTGTGGTCGGATGCACGCGAGTGCGCGCGACTTGACGTATACGTAAAGTATTTTTCGCACAGTATAGACCTCCAGGGGCAGCATTTAATTGCGAATAATTCCTGACGCCATAAAATTTGCGCAATAATATTGCCAAAGGCCCTAAAAAAAGAGGAATTTATGACCAAAATTGCGCTCGACAAAACCGACCGTAAGATTTTGTCCATTTTGCAAAGCGACGGCCGCCTGTCCAACCAGGACGTGGCGGAGCAAGTCAGCCTGTCGCCATCCCCGTGCCTGCGCCGCATCAAGCGGCTGGAAGAGGAAGGCGTGATCCGCCAGTACGTGGCGCTGCTGGACCCGGACAAGATCGGCCTGGGCCTGCTGGCCTACGTCAATGTGCGGCTGGAAAAGCACAGCGACGCCGCCGCGCACAGCAACGCCCGCGCGCTGGGCGTCAATCCGACCGGCACGTCGCCGCGCGCCGATTTCGCGGTGGCCGTGGAACAGTGGCCGGAAGTGGTGGCCTGTTATGCCATGACGGGGGAAATGGATTACCTGTTGCGCGTGCACGTGGAAGACATGGACCACTTTTCGCGCTTCATGATGGCGACCCTGCTGCGCCATCCGGCCGTGCTGGACGTGAAGTCGAGTTTTGCGCTGCAGCGTATCAAGGACACCACGGCATTGCCATTGCTATAACAGATCGTATGAGTTGAGAAAGTTATTTGCCAAGTTGATAGATTTTGTGAGTATTTATTTCTTCAAAGTCCGTTAAGATGAATAAAATCAACATTTCTCAACGGCATGCAACTCACTTTCAAGCAACGCATCTGGACTATTCCAGTCATCGCCGCCCTGCTGTTTACCGCAGGAATTGCCATCAGCCTGAGTTTTACCTCATCGGCGCTGTCGTACATCGCCCGCGCCGGTAAGGTCGACTATCCGGCACTGGACCAGCTCAACACGCTGATCCGGGAAGTACAGGCGATTTCCGAAGGCATGCAGCATGCGGTGGCCGATGGCGAAAAAGATGGCCTGGTAGCGATCCAGGCATCCGAACAGCGCATCCGCGCCACCTTGGCCGCCATGCGCGCCATCGACGGCCATGCCGGCGCGGCGGCGCGCATCACGGGCGAGTTCGATGCGTATTACACGCCGACCCTGGAAGCCGGCAAGATCATGCTGGGCCTGGCCACCGGCGACGCCCCCAGGACCATCGTGCAAATGCAGGCCGCGCACAAGGTGCTGACCCAGGACCTCGAGCGCAGCTATGTGCAGGAAAGCCGGCAATTGACCGCCACCCTGGATAAAAGCGCCCATGACGTGAATTTTCTCGTGACGCTGAACGTTGCCGTGGCGGTGCTCACGGTACTGTGCCTGGCCGGCGCCTCCGCATTCATCATCCGCCAGTTGTGGCGCCAGCTGGGCGCGGAACCGGAATATGCGATCGGCATCGCCAAAACCGTGGCCGATGGCGACTTCACCCGCACCATCGATACGGCGCGCGGCAAGCACGGCAGCCTGGTGATGAGCCTGCATGAGATGCAGCACAAGCTGGCCCGCACCCTGCACCGCATCCACGCTTCCGGCACCACGATTGCCAGCGCCGCCCATGAAATCGAAGCCGGCAACAGCGACCTGGCCCAGCGCACCGAACGCGGCGCCGGCGCGCTGGAGCAAACCGTCAAGTCCATGCAGCAATTGACGGCTACCGTACGGCGCAATGCCGACAGCGCCCGGCAAGCCAACGAACTGGCGCTTTCGGCCTCCGGCGTGGCGCAACAGGGCGGCGCCGTGGTGGCGCAGGTGGTCGATACCATGGGCGCCATCAATACTTCGTCGAAGCAAATCGTCGACATCATCGGCGTCATCGACGGCATCGCCTTCCAGACCAATATCCTGGCATTGAACGCGGCCGTGGAAGCGGCGCGCGCCGGCGAGCAGGGCCGCGGCTTTGCCGTGGTGGCCACCGAAGTGCGCAACCTGGCCCAGCGCTCGGCCAGCGCGGCGCGGGAAATCAAGGCGCTGATCGACGACTCCGTGCAGCGCATCGATGATGGCGCACGCCTGGTCGACCAGGCCGGCACCACCATGGCCGCCATTGTCGACAGCATCACCAGCGTCACTGGCATCATGGGTGAAATCACCCAGGCCAGCCATCTGCAAAGCACGGAAATCGAGCAAATCCAAGGCGCCATCAGCGCCATTGACGGCGACACCCGCCAAAACGCGGCGTTGGTCGAACATGCATCGGCCGCCGCCAGCTCACTGCTGGAACAGGCCAAGAGCCTGGCAGAGGAAGTCAGCACCTTCAAGCTGCAACATGCCGCGCCACCGCCCGGCGCCGCGCCCCGCACGGCGCGCCGCCTGCTTACCTAATCCCATCACAGTTAGTCACCATGCATATGAAATCCCTTGCCAGCGCAGGCGCCCTGCTGCTGGCCATGCTGTTGCCGGCAGCTGCCCGCGCCGAACTGGTAGTGATCGTGTCGGCCAAAGCCGGCGCGGTCGCCCCGGAATTGATTTGCCAGTCTTACCTGGGCAAGATCAAGCAGCCGGCCCCGGTGAATTTGCCGGAAAAAAACGCCACGCGCGACCAGTTTTATGCCAAGGCTTGCCATAAGGACCCGGCCCAGGTGCGCTCGATCTGGTCCAAGCTGATCTTCACTGGCGGCGGCACGCCGCCAACGGAAGTCGACACGGAACACGACATGAAAAAAGCCGTTGCCGCCGACCCCGGCCGCATTGGCTATATCGATAAAAAAGACGTCGACGCCACCGTCAAAGTCGTCGCTTCCTTTAATTAATACTTGACCTGCTGATGAATAAACTGATGACCAGCTTGCTGCTGAGTGCAAGCAGCCTTGCCCCCTTTGCCCATGCTGGCGACCTGACTGTTTCCGGCTTTGCCACGCTGGCGGCCGGCAAGGCCTATGACGGTGACAAGGGCAAGTGGAACAGCTTTGATTGCCCATGCTTTATCGCCAACTATGAGCACGGCGCCACCTACAACAAGGACCGCGTCAGCCTGGCCGAAGAATCGCTGGCCGGCGTGCAAGTCAAATACAAGTTCAGCGACCAGCTGTCGGCCACCGCACAACTGGTCAGCCGCGCCTCGGAACACATGAAAGGCGAAGTCGACTGGGCCTACCTGACGTGGGACGTGACACCCGACACCACGGTGCAGGTGGGTCGCCGCCGCCTGCCGATCTATGCGTTTTCCGACAGCGTCTACATCGGCTACACCTTGCCGTGGGTGCGCGTGCCGCAAGATATCTATGGCTGGGAAATCGGCGCCTACAACGGCGTCAATATCAGCCATCGCAAGACCGTGGGCGACTGGGCCGTGATCGGCAACGTCTTCACGGGCCAGGAAAGCACGAAAAACAACCTGGAAATGGAGCGCATTTATTACGGCGCGCCGGTGGACGATGCGTGGAAGCGCATCCTGGGCGCCTATGTCGACGTCTCCAATGACTTCATGGGCTTACGCGTGATTTACATGCAAAACACCATCGACCTGACCAGTTTCCCCGCCGACCCGGCCGACGCCACCAGCATCCGCGGCCTGCGCCAGCGCATCATGGGCGTGTCCGCCAGCGTCGACTATGAAAACTTCCTGTTGCGGGCCGAAGCCAACCAGTTCCGCCGCCCGGCCCAGGATTACAAGGCTTCCAGCTGGACCGCCACCATCGGCTACAAGATTGGCGACTTCACGCCGATGATCGGCTATTCGCATTACACGGAAAAGCTGACCGACCTGTATACCGACCTGCAGATCGACAATACGCGTTTTGCCGCGGTGCGCTGGGACTTCCGCAAGAACATGGACTTGAAAGTGCAATTCGATTCCGTGCGCGACAGCAGCCATATCCCGTTTACCGGCAACTCCAAGCTGGTCAGTGTGGCGCTGGATATGGTGTTTTAAGGGTTGGAACCAATACCTGCGGCCAGGTGCAGTGCCGCCGGCTTTTGAACTTGCCGCGTCAGTCGCTCTTAAAGCCGGGCAGCTTGTCGAGCAGCTTGGTCGCCGCGCGCGTATTGGCTTTCAGCGCGTAGTCGAACACCGCCAATTGTTCCGCCACGGCTTCCTGCAACACGGTGGCGGGGCTCGGCGCCGGCAGTTTCAGGTAGGCGTCCGCTTCGCCATGGTCGCGGTGGATTTCCATCCCGGCCTTCTTGGCGATGTGCATCATGGTCTTGTTGGAAGACAGGCAATGCATGTACAGGGTGTCGACGTCATGGTTGCGGCAATGGATGGCGGCCCGCTCGAACATTTTCGAACCGATGCCCAGCCCGCGCGCGGCCTTCAGCACCGACACGCCGAATTCGGCCACCCGCTCCTTCTCCGACGCTGAATTCGTTGTTTCGCGCGGCGCGAACGCGAGGTGCCCGACCGCCACCAGCTTGAACACGCGGTTATACACGCCGAACACCATGTCGCGGGAAAAATCGATGCCCTGCACGTAACTGGCGACTTGTTCATCCGAGGCATGGGCGCCGAAGCGCAGCAGGCGGTCCGGCTTTTCCAGCGCCAGGAAATGCCGCAGCATGCGGCGCCGGTCGCGCTCGGCCAATTCCTTGACCGGCACCGTGGGACGGTCCCTGCCATCGCTGGACATCCAGCGCCGGAATGGATTGCGGAACAGGTTCAGCTTCATGGGCGGCTCCCGGCCGCACAGGGCGGCACAGCTTGAGTCATAGCTGGATGAACTGCGGCGGGCATGCCGGTCGTACCGGTCGTACCGGTCGTACGAGGTGGCCCCCGGCTTGACCGCCATCTTACCTTAGCTTGCGGCGCGGCCACCGTTGTCCTGAACGGCCAGCAACGCGGCGCAAGGTTATTGGAGCGCCAGCGCTTCCCGTACCGCGGCCACCCGGGCTTCGTGCACCATGCCGGGAATGCGCTGCGGCGTCTGCGCGCAACGCTGCGCGACTTCACCCGCGTTGACCGCGCGCGCGGCCGCCAGCGCGGTGTCCAGGCGCGTGCGCGGCGCATAAGCCTGGCCGGCGCAGCCGGCGCCGGCCTGTACCGCCTGCAGCAGCTGGCTGAAACGGTCCGGCTTGCGGAAGCCGTCACAGCGCTCCAGCAATGCCACCATGGCTTCCGCGTCCAGCGCCAGGGCGGCGGCCACCACGTCGCGCTCGCGCGCGGCCATCACGGCCAGGTCGCGGCAATCGGCCGGCACTTTGAGGCGCCGGCACACCTGTTCGATGGCGCGCAGCCCGGCCGCGCCCTGCCCTTGCAGCAAGGCGGCAAAGCGCACCGGCAACGGCAGGCCGGCGGCGGCGGCCGCATCGATCACCTGCATGGCTTGCGGGCCGGCGTCCAGTTCCGGCAAGATGCGCGCCAGCGCGCCGCAATCGCGCAGCACGGCGAACATGCGCGACGGCGTCGCCTCCATCAGCCCGCGCGACAGTTCCTGCCACACGCGCTCGGCCACCAGCGCATCGGCTTCGCCGTCGTCCACCATGCGCCGCATCAGCGCATTGGTTTCCGGCGCCACCGCAAATTGCGCATAGCGCGCGGCAAAGCGGGCCACGCGCAGGATGCGCACCGGGTCTTCGGCAAACGCGTCGGACACGTGGCGGAAGATGCGCCGTGCGATGTCGGCGCGGCCATTGAAGGGGTCGATCAGGGTGCCGTCATCGGCCTTGGCGATGGCGTTGATGGTCAAATCGCGCCGCACCAGGTCCTGTTCCAAGGTCACGTCGGGTGAGGTGTGGAACACGAAACCCTTGTAGCCGGGCGCGGTCTTGCGCTCGGTGCGGGCCAGCGCATATTCCTCGTGGGTTTGCGGATGCAGGAATACCGGGAAATCCTTGCCGACCGGGCGGAAGCCCTGCCGCACCATGTCTTCCGGGGTGGCGCCCACCACCACGTGGTCGTGGTCTTGCACCGGCAAACCGAGCAGCTCGTCGCGCACGGCGCCGCCGACCACATAGCTCTGCATCGCCATCAGTCGGGCATTTCCGCGTCGTGCAGCGGGCAGGTTTCGGTTTCCGCCATGGCTTCGTCGATCCAGCGCGCCACGGCCGGATGGTTGCGCACGCGCTCGCAATAGCCGTTGAGCGCGGGCGGCAGGGTCACGCCATACGTGTGGAAGCGCATCACGACCGGCGCGTAATAAGCGTCGGCAATGGAAAATTCGCCGAACAGGAAACCCGAATGGCCGCCCGTGTGGCCGAAGCGCGCCAGGCACTCTTCCCAGATTTCACTGATGCGGCCGATGTCGGCCTGGGTGCCGGGCGTGCGGCCCTTGCCGGGGTAGCGGCCCTTGATGTTCATCGACATCGAGGTGCGCAGGCTGGAAAAGCCCGAATGCATTTCCGCGCACACGGAACGCGCCATGGCGCGCGCCGCCACGTCCTGCGGCCACAGGTGCTTTTCCGGGAATTGCTCGGCCAGGTATTCGCAAATGGCCAGGCTGTCCCAGATCGTCATGTCGCCCGCCAGCAGCACCGGCACGCGGCCGCAGGCCGAATACGCGGCGATTTTCGTGGCGGTGTCGGGCTGGTCCAGCAAGACGCGCACTTCGTGGAACGGGATGTTAAAGGCCGTCATCGCGACCCATGGACGCATCGACCACGACGAATAATTCTTGTTGCCGATCACCAGGGTCAGGCCGGGTTCACGCGCGGCGGCGAGGGTTTGCGACAGCACGGGGTCGAGTTCAGTTTGCATGGAGAGGTTCCGGTTATTCTGGTTGGATGATGGGTCAGCGGCCGCCAAAGGCGGGTTCCTGCAATTGCTGGTCGGTATAGCCTTTCGGCGCAACGGTGCCGATGCGGGCCTTGATCGATTGCGGCTTGTTCTCGAACAGGGCGGCGTAATAGGTGGCGTTCGACATCACGTTTTTCACGTAGGTGCGGGTTTCCAGGAA
>CBIHOX010000123.1:0-19376 GCA_966211685.1 uncultured Pseudoduganella sp. | reverse complement strand
TGACGGGATAGTAAAATCCCCCCACGGGAACTGGAAATAGGCTATGCAACGCGATATAGAAAAACGCGAATGGCTGTTGCGACGCAATTGCTCGCTGACGCCGCGGCAGACGCTGGCGGCGTACCTGGCGCTGTGCACGCTGTCGCTCGGCGTGGCCACGGTATTCCTGTGGCACGGCGTCTGGCTGGTGCTGGTGTTTACCACCGTGGAACTGGCCGCCGTCACCCTGGCGTTCCTGCTGTATGCGCGCCATGCGTCCGACTATGAACACATTGTGCTGACGGCCGGCTGCCTGCTGGTCGAGCGGGTCTCGGCCGGGCGCACATCGCAGACCGTGCTGGAACCGTACTTCACACGCGTGGCGCGGCCCACTTCGCCGCGCAGCCTGGTGGGGCTGGAAGCGAAGGGGGTGACCCTCAAGGTGGGGAGTTATGCGCCGGACGCGCAGCGGCGCCGGCTGGCCGATGAATTGCAGCAGGCGCTGCAGGATCAGAAGCGGTAACCGAAGCCGGCGCCGAGCAAGACCGGATCGACCTTGGCGCGGCTGGCCTTGGCGCCGCTGATCAGCACGTCGCTGCGGATCTGCACTTTTTTCACGTCCAGGTTCAGCGACCAGTTATTGTCCAGGCGTACGTCCACACCCGCCTGCAGCGCCAGGCCGAAGCTGTCGTGTTCCAGGCTGGCGGTGCCGTTCAACAGGCGGTTCTTCGAGAACGTGGTCCAGTTCAAGCCCGCGCCCACATATGGATTGACGCTGTTGCCCGGCGCGAAATGGTATTGCGCCAGCAAGGTCGGCGGCAGGTGGCGGAACGTGCCGATGCTTTTGCCGTCCAGGTACACGGTGTGTTTTTGCGGATACGTCAGCACCAGTTCCGCGGCCAGGTTGGGCGAGAAAAAGTACGAGATGTCGACTTCAGGGATGGTCTTGCCGCTGACGCTGATGCGGTCGGCCGCGCCGGCGCCGCCGACCGGGTCGGACTTGTCGGCCGGGTCGATGTGCACGGCGCGTGCGCGCACCAGCCAGGTACCGGTATCGGCGGCCTGCGCGGCGGAAGCGCCCAGGGTCAGGACGGCGGCGGCGATGGTGGCGATGTTGCTGAGTTTCATACACTTCCTCTCTGTTCACTGTTGAGTTATGCACAGCAGTGTATGAATCTGCATCAGTAAAAACTTTGATACATGTCAAAAGTTCCAAAACGAAAAGGTGCGGAGTAAGATCGTGATGCTTTCCGGTGTAGACCGGACAATTTTTCGTTGGAGACAACATGGTCAGGCTCAACGTCAATGGAGTGGTGCGGGAAATCGATGCGGAGGGGGATACCCCGCTGTTGTGGGCGCTGCGCGAGCAGCTGGGACTGACCGGCACCAAATATGGCTGCGGCGTGGCGCAATGCGGCGCCTGCACCGTGCACGTCGATGGCGAAGCCACGCGCAGTTGCGTGCTGCCGGTTTCATCGCTGACGGACAAGCAAAAGATCACCACCATCGAAGGCTTGTCGAAGGATGGCAGCCACCCGGTGCAAAAGGCCTGGGCCGCGCTGGACGTGCCGCAATGCGGCTTTTGCCAGTCGGGCATGATCATGGCGGCCAGCGCGCTGCTGAAACAAAAACCGAAAGCCACCGACGCCGACATCGACGCGGCCATGACCAACATTTGCCGCTGCGGCACGTATAACCGCGTGCGCGCCGCCATCAAGGTGGTGGCGGCCAAGGCCAGCCCGAAATCGGCCGGCCTCGACATCGTGCACGTGGGAGACAAAGCATGAACGCGCCATTGCCGGCATCGCCGCCGCGCCGCGGCTTCCTGAAAATCTCCAGCCTGGCGCTGGGCGGCCTGGTGGTGCCGTTTGCCATCCCGTGCGCGGCGCAGGCCCAGCAGGGCCAGGCAAATGAGCCGCCGGAAATCAATGCCTGGGTGGTGGTGAAACCCGACGATACCGTGGTGATCCGCATTGCCCGTTCCGAAATGGGGCAGGGCACCCTGACCGGGCTGGCGCAACTGGTGGCGGAAGAACTCGACGCCGACTGGTCGAAAGTCGTCACGGAATATCCGAGCCCTGGCCGCAACCGCGCGCGCAACCGCGTGTGGGGCAGCTATTCCACCGGCGGCAGCCGCGGCATCCGCGAATCGAACGAATACGTGCGCAAGGGCGGCGCCGCGGCGCGCCTGATGCTGGTGCAGGCCGCGGCCAGCCAGTGGCAAGTGCCTGCGGCCGAATGCCGCGCCGCCAACGGCGTGGTGAGCCACCCCGCGTCGGGCCGCAGCGCCAGCTATGGCAAGCTGGCCGAAGCCGCCGGCAAATTGCCGGTGCCAACCGACGTCGCGCTGAAAGACCCGAAGGACTGGAAACTGGCCGGCAAGCGCCTGGCGCGGCTGGACACGGTCGACAAGACCACCGGCGCGCAAGTGTATGGCATGGACCTCAAGCTGCCCGGCATGGTCAACGCCGCCATCCGCGATTGCCCGGTCTTTGGCGGCAAGGTGAAGAGCTTCGACGCGGCAGCAATCGCGCAGCGTCCCGGCGTGAAGAAAGTCGTGCAGGTCGGCGACAGCGCGGTGGCCGTGGTGGCCGACACCTGGTGGCGCGCCCGCAGCGCGCTCGAGGCCTTGCCGATCGTGTGGGATGAAGGGCCCAACGCCGACTTGTCGGGCGCCGGCATCGCCGCCATGCTGAAGGAAGGCCTGGACGCGCCCGAAGGCGTGGTGGGCAACAGCAACGGCGATGCGCGCGCCGCCATCGCATCGGCCAAGCGCACCGTGGAAGCCGTGTATTCGTATCCATTCCAGAACCACGCGACGATGGAAGTCATGAACGCCACCGCCGTGTGGACGCCGCAGCGCTGCGAAGTCTGGACCCCCACGCAAAACGGCGAGGCGGCGCTGGCCGCCACGTCGGAAGCGGCCGGGCTGCCGCTGGAACAGTGCGACGTGCACAAGCTGCACCTGGGCGGCGGCTTTGGCCGCCGCGGCGCCACGCACGACTGGGTGCGGCAGGCGGTGGCCATTGCAAAAGAATTGCCGGGCACGCCGGTCAAGCTGATCTGGACCCGCGAGGAAGACATGCAGCATGGCCGCTACCACCCGGTCACGCAATGCAAATTGACCGCGGGGCTCGATGAACAGGGCAATATCACCGGCCTGCACATGCGCATTGCCGGCCAGTCGATCCTGGCGTCGCTGGGCGCCACGCTAAAGGATGGCAAGGATCCCGCCGTGTTCCAGGGCCTGAATCCGCCCGGTCCGGAAGCCTCGATCGGCTATACCTTCCCCAACCTGCTGGTCGACCATGCGATGCGCAACCCGCCGGTGCCGGCCGGCTTCTGGCGCGGCGTGAACCTGAACCAGAACACGATCTACCTGGAATGCTTCCTCGATGAAGTGGCGCACGCGACGAAGCAAGATCCGCTGGCGCTGCGCCGCAAGCTGATGGCCAACCACCCGAAACACCTGGCCGTGCTGAACGCGGTGGCGGAAAAGGCCGGCTGGGGCAGGCCGGCGAAAAAAGGCGTCTATCGCGGGCTGGCGCAGTGCATGGGCTTCGGCAGCTACGTGGCGGCCTGCGCGGAGGTGTCGGTCAGCAAGGAAGGGCGCCTGAAAATCCACCGCATCGTGGCCGCCACCGACCCGGGCCACGCGGTCAACCCGCAACAGATCGAAGCGCAGGTGGAGGGCTCGTTTGTCTATGGCCTGTCGGCCGCGCTGCACGGCGAGTGCACGGTGAAGAATGGCCGCATCGAGCAAACCAATTTCGACACCTACGTGCCGCTGCGCATGGATGAAATGCCGAAAGTCGAGACCATCGTGATGCCGTCCGGTGGTTTCTGGGGCGGCGTCGGTGAACCGACCATTGCGGTGGCGGCGCCGGCCGTGCTCAATGCAGTCTTTGCCGCCACCGGCAAGCGCATCCGCGACCTGCCGCTGAAGAACCACAGCCTGAAGCCGGGCAGCGCCAGGGCGTGACGCCATGAAGGCCGCATTGCTGCTGGTGGCCGCGACGCTGGGCGGGCCGGCCTGCGCCGGCGACGGCACCGGCGCCATCCTGCCGGGCGCCGCGCCCGGCGACGTGGAACGCGGCCGCGCCATCGTGGCCAACCGGCAAGTCGGCCTGTGCCTGTTGTGTCACAGCGCGCCGATACCCGAGGAACCGTTCCAGGGCAACCTGGCGCCGGACCTGGCGGGCGCCGGCGAACGCGCCACGGCGGCGCAACTGCGGCAACGCCTGGTCGATCCGGGCAGCATCAACCCCGCCACCATCATGCCGGCGTATTTCAAGGCGGACGGCTTGTCGTACGTGGCGCCGGCCTACCGCGGCAAGACCATCCTCACCGCGCAACAGGTGGAAGACGTGGTGGCCTACCTGCAAACCCTGCGCACGCCGTTTGCGCTGCCGCCCCGGCCGGAGGCGCGCTGATGGGCCGGCGCACGGTCTTGCGCACTGCCTTGCGCGCCGCCGCCGCGCTGCCGCTGCTGGTGCTGGCGCGCCCGTGCGCCGCCACGCCGGACGCCATGCGCGCCGCGATTGCCGCCTGGACCGGCGGCGTGGCGCCGCGCGAGGGCAAGGTGGTGTTCGACATCGCCAAACTCATCGACAACGGCAATGCGGTGCCGGTCACCATCCGTGTCGACAGCCCGATGACGCCGCAGCATTACGTGACCGGCATTGCCCTGTTCAACGAGCGCAATCCGGAAACCGACATTGCGCGTTTTACGCTGACGCCGCGCAGCGGCAAGGCGCAGGTATCGACGCGCATCCGCCTGGCCACGTCGCAAAGGCTGGCGGCGGTGGCGCGCATGAGCGACGGCAGCTGTTGGCAGCAGACCGTGGACGTGGTGGTGGCGCTGGCCGCCTGCATCGAAGGAGAAGCCCAATAATGGCGCGCGCCCTGGTCCACATGCCGGCCACCGCGCGGCGCGGCGAGGTGGTGGAGATCCGTGCGCTGATCAGCCACCCGATGGAAACCGGCTACCGTCCCGGCCCGGACGGCAAGCCGCTGCCGCGCGATATCCTTACGCACTTCAGTTGCCGCTACAACGGCGAGGAAGTGTTCGGCGCCGAGTGGCACCCTGCAGTGTCGGCCAATCCCTATATCGCATTCCACACGGTGGCGCTGGAATCGGGCACGCTGGAATTCACCTGGACCGGCGACCACGGTTTTGCGCAGACCGAGCGGCAATCCATCACGGTGACGCCATGAGTGGCGGGCCGGCGTGGGGATGGCGGCAGGCATTGGTGACGGCGGCGACGGCGGGCGCCGCCGCCGCGGTGATGGCCGCCGTGGAGGGCGGTGCGATTGCCGCCGATAGCGTCCTTAAAGCCGGTGTGTCCGGTCTTGCCGCTGTCCGTGGCCATGGCGCCCCTGGCACGGCCACCGGCAGCGACGCCATGGCCGCCAGCGCGGCCGTGGCCGGCGTGGCCCATGCAGACGGTGCCGCTGATTCCGCCGCCGTCCATGCTGCCTATGAGGCTGGCGTGAGCTACCTTGCCGTCACCGGTTCCCAGCCGCGCGCCGCCGCGCCCCGGCTGGCGGTGGCTACCCATCCGCCGGGGCAGGGCGCGAAGCGCACGGGGGAAGACACGCGCCAGTCCGGCGCGCGGTTCATGAGCGCGGCCACGCAAGCCATGCAAAACGACGACCGCCAAAACCCCGCCATGCTGTGGGTGGCCAGCGGCGAAACCCTGTGGCGCACCGCGGCCGGCAAGGCCGGCAAATCCTGCGCCTCGTGCCACGGCGACGCGAGCGTGGCGATGCGCGGCGTGGCCGCGCGCTATCCGGCATTCGACGCGAAGATCGAGCGGGTCATCACGCTGGCGCAGCGCATCAACCAGTGCCGCCAGGATGCGCAACAGGCGCAGGCGCTGGCGCCGGAAAGCGAGGACTTGCTGGGACTGGAAGCCTATGTCGGCATGCAGTCGCGCGGCATGCCGGTGGCGCCGCCGCAGGATGAACAAACGCGCGCTGCCGCCGAGCGGGGCCGGCTACGCTGGCAACAGCGCATCGGCCAGCTGAACCTGTCGTGCGCGCAGTGCCATGACGACCACTGGGGCCGCAAGCTGGGCAGCGCGCTGATCCCGCAGGCGCACGCCAACGCCTATCCGGTCTACCGGCTGGAATGGCAGGCGCTGGGTTCCCTGCAGCGGCGCCTGCGCAATTGCATGACCGGCGTACGCGCTGAAACGCCGCCGTATGGCGCGCCGGCGCTGGTGGAACTGGAAGCATGGCTGGCCCTGCGCGCCCGGGGCATGCCGCTGGAAACCCCGGGCGTACGTCCATGAGGAACACCATGACGATATTGAACTTCGATGGCAGCAATGCGGGCGCGCCGATGGCGGCACGGCAGCAGGTGGTGTCGCCGCTGCCCGACGTGGCGCGGCTCCCGCGCCGACAGCCTGCCACGCTGTTGACATCGGCGCCGCCGCAGCAACAGCCATTGCCGGCAAGGGCGCCAGGGCCGGTATCCAGGCTGGCACTGGCGCTGGCCATTGCTGCGGCATTGGCCGCCGCAACTGCACTGCCGGCGCATGCGGCCGGCGCCAGCCTGCCCGCGATTTCAGCCGGCGCGCGGCTGGCCGCCAATTGCGCGGCCTGCCACGGGACCGACGGCATGACCGAGGGCGCCGCGCTGCCGTCGTTGGCGGGGCAGGGCAAGGGCGCCCTGCTGGTGGCGCTGAAAGCATTCAAGAGCGGCGCGCGCCAGGGCACCATCATGCCGCAGATCGCCAGGAGCTATACCGATGAACAGCTGGCGCTGCTGGCGGAATACTTCGCCGCCCAGCCGCTGGTGCCGTCCGCGGCGCTGCCGGCGCCGCCACGGTTGGCAGGAAGCGGCAACGCTTCAAGGGAAGCGGCTGGCCTGGGCAGGACCATGCAGCCGACGGCTGCCATGCCGTGGAGTCTTCAACCATGAAGCACGCCTCATACCGGGCCGCCCCCTGCGTCGGCCACGCGGCGGCGCAGGCGGTTGCAAGGCCCCGCGCATCCTGTCCGCCGCTGCCGGCCGCCGCGGTGGCGTCTCCTGCCATGAAGCGCGCCGCATACCGGGACGCCACCTTCGCTTGCCGCGCGGCGGCGCATGCCGTTGCAGGGCCTCGCGCCTGGCGTGCGCCATTGCCGGCCGCCATGCGGCAGGGGACGCCGTCGTGAAGCGCCGCGCATTCCTGCAAAACAGCGCCGCCGGGCTGGCCGCGCTGTCCACCGTGGGTTGTGCCGTGCTGGCGGGGCGCCGGCCGCACGTGGTGGTGGTGGGCGGCGGCTATGGCGGCGCCACGGCGGCGCGTTATGTGCGCCTGTGGAGCGGGGGCGAAATCGACGTCACCGTCATCGATCCCACGCCGCGTTTCATTTCGTGCCCGCTGTCGAACCTGGTGCTGGGCGGCTCGACGACCCTGGCCCGGCTCACGCTGCGGCGCGATGCGCTGGCGCAGCGGCATGGCGCCACGGTGGTGCAGGACAGCGTGCAAACCATCGATGCGGCCAGCCGCACGGTGACCCTGGCCGGCGGCGCCGTCATCGCATATGACCGCCTGATCGTCTCGCCCGGCATCGATTTCCTGTGGGACCAGTTGCCCGGCATGGCGCAAGCCGGCGCGCATGAACGCATCCTGCATGCGTGGAAGGCCGGGCCGCAAACCGTGGCGCTGCGCGCGCAACTGGAAGCCATGCCGGACGGCGGCGTATATGCGCTGACAGTGCCGCCGGCGCCTTACCGCTGCCCGCCCGGCCCCTATGAGCGGGCGTGCCAGGTCGCGCATTATTTCAGCCGCCACAAGCCGAAATCCAAGGTGCTGATGCTCGACGCCAATGACGACGTGGTCTCGAAAGGCGCGCTGTTCAAAAAAGCGTGGAGCGAACGCTATGGCGGCATCATTGAATACCGGCCGGGCTTCCACACGGTGGACGTGGACGCCGCATCCGGCACGGCGGTGTCGGAACTGGGCGACAAGGTGCGCGCCGACGTGTTGAACGTGGTGCCGCCGCAGCGCGCCGCCGCCATCGCCGTGCAGGCCGGACTGGCCAACGGCAACGGGCGCTGGTGCGTGGTGGATTTCCTCACGTTTGAATCGACCGCCGCGCCGGGCGTCCACGTGCTGGGCGACGCGCTGCAGGCGGCGCCGCTGATGCCGAAATCCGCGCACATGGCCAACCAGCACGCCAAGGTGTGCGCGGCCGCTGTGGTGGACTTGCTGGCCGGCCGCGCGCCGGAACCCCGGCCCATGCTGACCAACACCTGCTACAGCTTCGTGTCGGACCGCGACGCGATCCACGTGGCGTCGGTCCACGCCTATGACACGGACAGGAAAACCCTGGTGGCGGTGCCGGGATCGGGCGGCGTCTCGGCCGCCGCCAGTGAAACCGAAGGCGTGTACGCGCAATCATGGGCGCGCAACATCTGGCGCGATACGCTGGGTTGAGCCGGCCGTCCTGCCGGATGGACCGCGCCGGGCCGGTTGTGTCACGCCAATGGCGCGGGCGATACCGCGCAGGGTTTTCAGCGCCTGCCTGGGCCGCTATCCGCGCTTGGGATAGCTGCGTCCCGCTCCGCGCGGCCGGTGCGCACGCGGGTGGAAGCGCACCGGCGCACCATGCCGCCAAGCCGGCGCTTGCGTCGCCGGCGCCGTGGGCATCTGCACCGAAGGCGGTTGTGGCGACGGTGGGGGCGACGACGGCTGCGGCCCATGCGGGGGCGGCTGCAATGGCGCGTGCCCGCAATACTTCTGGTGCAAGGCTTGCGCCGCCATGGCCAGGTCCGGATACATGGCGACCTGGGCAAACACGGTATGGGCAATGTCATAGCCGAGTTGCCGGTAACTCTCGAACTGGTCTTCGCCGTAAAACTGGTCGCCGGTCGATTCATGCGGGAAGCGCGGATGACGGCTCTTGTATTGCAGCACGGCCGCATCTTCGCGCCCGGTCATGGCGGCTTTCAGGTAAATCAGCACGCCCTGTTCGCCGTTCCCGTAATCGATGGAACCGATGGCAAAGCGCCGCCGCGCCCACGAGTCATCGCTGCCGGCCGGCGTGAACGGGACGATTTCCGTGAAATCCACATGGATTTTCACGTTGAAGTCCACTTCGCACATGCGGATCAGGGCGCCCAGCCCTTCGAACCGGTAATGCGCGTCGCATTCGGCGTCGCTGGCGATGATGACCTTGCAGCGCCGCCGCACCAGTTCATACACGGCCAGGTTTTCAAAGTGGCCGCCGTCGGAAATCATCAGGTAATTCGAGCGCCCTTCGGCTGCGCCGAACAATTCCTTGACCAGGTAGCGGATGGAAAATGAGGGCGACGGGCGCGTGATATGGGCCAGCTTGGGATTGGGGAACCACCAGCCCAGCCGCACGTTGAACATGGTCAGCATGAACGCGGTGCCGGGCGAGGTGTGGTAACCCATGTTGGGACTGGCCGCCGCGCCGGACACGGAAATCGCCTGCGCCAGCGTGGGCTGCATGGCGTGGCCGCAATACTGGACGATCGGACGGTAGCCCAGCGGCACGTAGCCGCCGCAATCGGTGCGCAGGTAATAGCCGCTGCCGGCCTGGTAGGGTGTCAGCACGTACGACGCCGCGTGGCGCGAATGCAGCGACAGGTCGCTCGATCCGCCCAGGTTCAGCGCGCAGCACACGATGTGCAGCGGGCCGGCCTGCGCCCGCTGCGGCCCGGTGGTGGGCGCCAGGCCCTGGCCGGCCAGTTCCGGCAGCGCCAGGTCGTCATCGTCGTCGAACAGCGTGAAGCGCTGCGGCGTGCGTTCGCGCGGCACGAAGCGGGTGGCGCCCAGGTAGCAGCGCGACAGGCGTCCCCGGTAGAACGAATTAAGGCTGAACACATTGATGTCGACGCGCCACGCGAAGATGCTGGCCGCCAGCAGCAGGCCGCCCAGCGTGGAGAGGATCACGGCCGGCGACGGGAACGACATGTCGAGCCAGTAATAGCGCTCCATGCCGGCCAGCGTGCAGCAGACGTCGCTGGCGGTATAGACCAGCACCAGGTGCAGCAGCGCGGCCACGCCGATGCACATGCCGGCAATGAACACGTAGGGGCCGGCCACGGCCAGCGCGTTGAGCACGCGGCCGCGCAAGGTGGTGTCGGCCACGCTGGCCTTGCGGCCTTCGGTACTGCCGGCATTGCCCGCCATCAGGCCGGCCAGCGTGCTGGCGGCCCAGCCGCCCAGCGCGGGCAGGGAAACCCAGTCGCTGTTGAGGGCCGACAGCCCCCACAGCGGCCCGAACACGGCCGCCACCAGCACCAGCATCCACGCCACCCCGTACACCAGCAGCCAGGCGCCCAGGCGCGACCACCATTCGCGCACGCCTTCCGGCGAGTGGCGCCCCAGCATGCCGATCTGCACCACGATGGTCAGCGCGAACGCATACAGCACCAGCGCCGGCCCCCACACCAGCGCATACCACGCGCCCTGGTTCCAGTTGCGCTGGTCCGGCAATTGCGCCCACTGGTGCATCAGCAGCATGATGAAGGCCAGCAGCGCGTGCAGCACCACCATCGACGGCAGCGGCGCCAACAGCGCCGCGAACAGGCTGCGCCGGTTCGGCAGGCGGGAAAAATACGACAGCGGCCACAGCGCCACAAACGTGATGGCCAGCGGGAATGGCCAGTAGCGCCACCCTTCCAGGAAAAATCCGCCATAGGTATCGAGGTCGCGCATCGACGACGGCACGTGCGATCCGGTCGCCAAACCCCACATGACGGCCGACAGGAAATAGCCGGTCAACATCAGCGGCACGATCACCAGCGCCTGTGTCAGCCCCTGGCCGTAATCGATGCGGCGCGGCGCGCGCGTGGCGATCCAGCCGGGAATCAGGCGCCGTCCCGCGTACAGCAGGGGCCTGGCCAGGCGCACCCCGGCCGGCAAGAGAAACAGCCCGGCCAGGATGATGGGAATGGCCGTCAGCAGCGACAGCACCAGGCTGTTGCGCTTGTCCTCGAACGGGCTGTAGCCGGTGGCATCGCAGATAACGTAGGCGGCGGCAATGCAGGCGGCCGCGCACAATGCGCCGGTCTTCCAGCGGCGCGCCTGCAGTTGCGGCACGTCGCGCCGCGTGGTGAGGCGCCAGTGGTTGCCCGCCACGCCGGACACCGCCAGCACGAACAGCACCACGGACGCCCAGCGCCAGTTGCCGGCGTCCGGCCAGGCCGTGAACAGCCACAGCAGCGGGCGCGGCAACATCAGCAGGGCCGCCATGAACAGGATCACCGTCACCTGCACCAGCAGCGCGTTGCGCACCCAGGTGGTGACCATCGACCACGAATCCGCGCTGAAGATGCCGAAGCGCGGCGACAGGTAATTCGAATAGCGCCGCAAGTGCGCAACCGATTCGCGCCAGTTGGCCGCTTTCGACAGCCAGTCCACGGCGGCTTGCGCATACTGGTGGCGGTATTCGCGGTTGCCGCCGATGGCGGCCGGCACGCGGCCATTGTCGAGCGCCTCGCTGCGCGCCGCCGCGCGGCGGCAATTGGCGCTCAGCCACGCGCCGATGTAGCCGCCGCCGGACACGGTGGACAGGTAATCGATGCCGTGCAGCCGGTCCTGTTCCTTCAGCGCTTCCAGCACGCCCAGGCCGAACGTGGCGCTGCGGATGCCGCCGCCCGACAGCGCCAGTCCCGCCAGCGACGCGGCCACGGCGTGCGGCGGCTGCTGCGGCTCACCCGGCCGGATGTGCAGCGCGCGCCGCAGCGTTATGTTGCGCAATTCTTCCCGCTGCATCGGCAGCGGCAGCGTTTTTTCCGGCAGCCATGTGTAGTGGACGTCCATGGCGCCGCGCGCTCAGTGGATGCGCAGCAGGATTTTTTCCTTGCCGCGCAGCGCTTCCTCCAGCTGCATGAACAGATGGTCGAACGCCAGCTTGCTGCACAGGATGCGGTCGGTGTCCTGCCGTTGCCCGACCAGGATGCAGCCTTCGGTATCGGCCGGGGTATTGCCGGTGTGAATGCGCACGCCTTCGAATTGCGGCACGTTCAGCAGCAGCGGCAACATGCGGCGGAAGCGTTCCGAGAAATTGATGATGACTTCGTACTCGCCGGCGGGAATGGCCGTGATGCCAGGAATCTTTTTCGGCCGTACGGTATCTTCCAGCGTGTAGCATTCAAAGCGGCCATTGACGGCCAGCGTGCCGATCGTCGACTTGCCGGACAGGGTGGTGCGTTGCAGGTCCAGGTTCATGGCGGTCTCCCTATGCTGATGCATTCAAGTTAGCGCGCCGCGCGGGGCAAAAATACGCGCATTGTCACAGTGCGGGGAATTGGACCGGTTTGCGTGAAATAAGTTCACGCGCTGTGCGCTTTGTGCGACAGCACAGGTTTTACTGCTGAGCGGAACAGTGCGTCGAGGCTATATTTAGAGGCCGCGTTCCAGCAATTGCAGCCGTTTGCGGAACGCCGCCTTGAGCCGGTACACCTGCGCCGGCCGGTGCGCGCCGGACGCCTGCAGCTTGCCTTCGATGGCTTCCAGCATGTCCATTTCTTCCATTTTGCGGCGGAAGCTGACCTTGTTGAGCGGTTCGCCCATCAGCACTTCGTACACCTTCTGCAATTGCGGCAAGGTGAACGATTCGCCGGCCAGGTAGCACGGCAGCGACGAATACTGGCTCTTGCTGCGCAAGCGCTGCACGGCGGCGTCGAGGATAGTTTTGTGGTCGAATGGCAATTGCAGCGTACTGTCCACGTCGGCCAGCACCACGCGCTCCCGGCTGATCAGCGGCGCCGGCACCAGCGCGTAGTAGGCTACCGAAATGGACCAGCCGCGCGGGTCGCGCGCCGGGCCGGAAAACGACGCCAGCTGTTCCAGGTAGGGCGGCGTGATGCCGGCCTTGTCGCGCAACATGCGCATGGCGGCGTCATGGGTGCTCTGGTCTTCGCCCACGTGGATATAGCCTCCCGGCAACGCCGCCACGCCCTGGTAGGGATCGCGTTCGCGTTTGAGCAGGGCGACTTTCAGGGCGTCGTCCTGCAAGGTCAGCAGTACCACGTCGACAGTGCAGATGATGGCGTCCAAGGCGGTTCCGGTTTTCTATCAGCTTAGTAACAACCATATCTTAATCGAAATGCAGGCTCTTCAGCAAAGCACAATACTTAGTTGCACTTATAAACTAAGTGGACTAGAATGAATGCATCAACCAACCGGAGTCATCTATGAAACGCTCATTGCACCTGCTGTTGATCGATCCGCAAAATGATTTCTGCGACTTGCCCGACGCTTACCGTCCGGAACAGCCGTCCGGTGAAGGCAGGATGGCCCCGGCGTTGCCGGTGCCGGGCGCCCATGCCGACATGCGGCGCACCGCGCAACTGATCACGGAAGGCGCGGCCGGCATTGCCGGCATCAGCGTGACCCTGGATTCGCACCACCGCATCGACATCGCGCATCCAACGTTCTGGCAAACGGCTGGCGGCGGCGCGGTCGCGCCGTTCACGCAGATCACGGCCGGCGAAGTGCGCGAAGGCCGCTATGCGCCGCGCAAGCCGGCCGCCATGGCGCGCGCGCTGTCGTATCTCGACGCGCTGGAAGCGGCGGGGCGCTACAAGCTGATGGTGTGGCCGGTGCACTGTGAAATCGGTTCGTGGGGCCACAACGTGCACGCCGACGTGCGCGCCGCCTACAACCGCTGGGAAGAAGCCACGCTGCGCCCGGTGCACAAGGTCATCAAGGGCACCAACCCGTGGACCGAGCATTATTCCGCCGTGCTGGCCGAAGTGCCGGACCCGCAGGACAAGGGCACGCAGCTGAACACGGATTTCATCGCGCACCTGGGCCAGGCCGAGCGCATCTACGTGGCGGGCGAGGCGGGCAGCCACTGCGTCAAGGCCACGGTGGAAGATATCGTGCGCCAGTTCGGCCCCGCGCGGCGCGGCAAGCTGGTGTTGCTGACCGACTGCATGAGCCCGGTGACCGGCTTCGAGGCGCAGCAACGGGCGTTCCTGGAAGCGATGGCCGCACAGGGCGTGCGGCTGGCGACGGCGGCCGAGGCGCTGCAGGAATTCCGGGACAATGCCTGAACAAGGAGAACATCGTGACTTACGTGGTACGCAGCCTGCTGGAAAACGATTTATATAAATTCACCATGTGGCAGGCGCTGTTGCACAGCCACCCCGGCGCCGAGACCGAATACGCGTTCAATTGCCGCAATATACCGGCCTATCCGCTGGTGCAATTGAAGGCCGACGTGGAACGGGAACTGGACCATCTGTGCACCCTGTCATTCACGGAAGACGACCTGGCGTACTTGCGCGGACTGCGCTACATCAAGAGCGACTTCGTGGATTTCCTGACGGTGTTCCGCTTCCAGCGCCGCTTCATCGAAGTGACGGTGGAGGGGGACTCGCTGTCCATCGTGGCGCGCGGTCCGCAGGTGCACGTGATGGGTTTTGAAATCTACGTGCTGTACATCGTCAACGAACTGTATTTCCGCCGCCTGGACACGCCGGCCGCGCAGGCCGAGGGGCGCCGCCGCCTGGCCGCGAAGATCGCGCAATTGCGCGCTTTTGGCGAGGAGGCGCCGCGCCGCCATCCATTCGAGTTCTTCGACTTTGGCCTGCGCCGCCGCTACAGCGGCGCATGGCAGGAAGAAGTGGTGGCCACGCTGGCGAAGGAAGCGCCGCAATGGTTCAAGGGCACGTCAAACGTGTACCTGGCCAGGCAATATGGCCTGACCCCGATCGGCACCATGGCGCACGAATACCTGCAAAGCTACCAGTCGTTCGGCGTGCGCCTGCGCGACTTCCAGAAGGCCGCGCTGGAAGGGTGGGTGCAGGAATACCGCGGCGACCTGGGCATCGCGTTGACGGACGTGGTGGGCATGGACGCCTTCCTGGCCGACTTCGACCTGTATTTCGCCAAGCTGTTCGACGGATTGCGCCACGATTCGGGCGACCCGGTCGAATGGGGCGAGAAGGCGCTGGCCCATTACGCAAGGCTGCGCCTGGACGCGCATACCAAGCGCCTGGTGTTTTCCGACGGCCTGGACCTCGACAAGGCGTTCGCGCTGTACCGCCACTTCGCCGACCGCACCATGACCGGCTTCGGCATCGGCACCAACCTCACCAATGACGTGGGCCTGACGCCGCTGAACATCGTCATGAAGCTGATGAGCTGCAATGGCCAGCCGGTGGCCAAGCTGTCCGATGCGAAAGGCAAGACGCTGTGCAAGGACGAGACGTTCCTGGCGTATTTGCGGCAAGTGTTCCATCACCCGGCGTGATTTGACGGATGCCGTCCACCGCGCAACCTTACTGGAGCCCGACATGCTCAGCATCGCAATAGCTCAACTCAATCCCACCGTCGGCGACTTCGCCGCCAACACCGCCGCCATCGTGCAGGCCATGCGCCACGCCGCGCAGGCGGGGGCGCACATGGTGGTGTTCCCTGAATTGTCGGTGTGCGGCTACTATCCCGGTGATTTGCTGGAAGATCCGCCGTTCCTGGCCGCGATGGACTACGCCGTCAGCGACATCGTGCGGCAATCGGAACAGTGGCCGCAACTGACCGCCATCATCGGCGCGGCGCGCGTCAATCGCGGGCCCGGCAAGCCGCTGCACAATGCGCTGCTGGCGGTGCGCAATGGCGCCATCGTGGCCGAGTATTACAAGCAACTGCTGCCGACGTACGGCATCTTCGACGAATACCGCCACTTCGAACCCGGTCCGGAAGGCGCCTGCGTGCTGGACGTGCACGGCCACCGGGTCGGCTTCCTGGTCTGCGAGGATGGCTGGAACGACGCCGGCCGCGATTACGCGGTCAACCCGTTTGCCGCGCTGCGGGGGGCGCGGCCGGAACTCGTGGTCAGCATCAATGCCA
This sequence comes from uncultured Pseudoduganella sp., assembly GCA_966211685.1. Classification (GTDB taxonomy): domain Bacteria; phylum Pseudomonadota; class Gammaproteobacteria; order Burkholderiales; family Burkholderiaceae_D; genus Rugamonas. Next base: position 3,570 of record CBIHOX010000123.1, on the reverse strand, counting down.
GCCCCGGCAACCTGGGCAAGGTGGCGCAGCGTCACGCGCTGTTTGGCGATGCGGCCCGCAATTATGGATTCGCCATCCTGTACGTCAACCAGGTGGGCGGGCAGGACCAGTTGGTGTTCGATGGCGCCTCGTTCGGCGTCACGCCGCGGGGCGTGGCGTTTGCGTGCCGCCAGTTCGAGGAAGCCATCGCGCTGGTGGCGTTCGACGGCGGCGCTTTCCAGGCTGTGCCGGGAGCGGACAGTGTCGCTGCAAGCGGGGCTGCCGATGGCGCGGACGTGGGCTGTCCAGCCTGCGGCCCCGCAACCGTGACTTTTGTGACGGCCGCCAGCGCCGCCGATGTTGCCGCTGATGCCGTCAATACCGTCAATACCGCCAATACCGCCAATACCGCCAATACCGCCAATACCGCCAATACCGCCAGCTCTGCCGGACCTGCCCACAGGCCTTCCGCCGGCACGCCTGGCGCCACAGGGGAGGACAGGACAGGCAAGGCTGCCGCGGCGTTCTACCACGGCCAGATCCTGCTCGGCCTGCGCGATTATGCGCGCCGCTGCGGCTTTACCCGCGCCGTGGTGGGATCGTCCGGCGGCATCGATTCGGCTGTCACGATCGCGCTGGCGGCCGCAGCGCTGGGCGCGGACAACGTCACGGCCGTCACCATGCCGTCCGACTGGTCCAGCACCGGTTCCGTCACGGATTCGCAGGCGCTGTGCAAGGCGCTGGGCGTGCGGCTGCGCACGCACCCGATTGCCTCGCTCGTACGGCAGTATGCGGAAGGTTATGAAAGCGCATTCGGCCAGCCGCTGCAGGGGCTGCCGCTGGAAAACCTGCAGGCGCGTATCCGCGGGACCATCCTGATGGAATATTCGAATACGTCCGGCGCGCTGTTGCTGACCACCGGGAACAAGAGCGAGATATCGGTCGGCTATTGCACGCTGTATGGCGACACCAATGGCGGCCTGGGCCTGATTGGCGACCTGTACAAGACTGAAGTGTATGCGCTGGCGCGCCACATCAATGCAATGGCCGGCCGTGACGTGATTCCGGCCGCCGTGCTGGACAAGCCGCCCTCGGCCGAACTGGCGCCCGGCCAGCGCGACACCGACAGCCTGCCGCCCTACGACGTGCTGGACGACATCTTGAAATGGCACATCGAAGGCCAGCGCCTGGCGGACGCCGAGTGGCGCCAGGTCTCGGCATTCGTCGGGCGGCTGCGCCAAACGGACGACGGCCGTGCGCTGGTCCGGCGTATCCTGTCGATGGTGGCGCGCAACGAATACAAGCGCCGCCAGGCGCCGCCCATCATCCGAGTCCGCGCCCGTGCGTTCGGCAGCGGGAGGCAAGTGCCGATCACCGCGAAATTTGCAGGAGAATTTTTATGACGACGGCGCCCTTGCCGATTGAACTGGCCGTGCTGATCGGCCGCTTCCAGCCGTGGCACAACGGCCACGCCGCGCTGCTGCGCCAGGCGCTGGCGTGCGCGCCCAAGGTCGCGGTGGTGATCGGGTCGTCGCGCCGCGCCCGCAGCGCGAAAAACCCGTTCACGTTCGATGAGCGGGTGACGATGATTTCCGCCACCCTGCCCGACGAGGCGCGCGCCCGCGTGACCTTCATTCCCATGCGCGATTATTTCGACGACGACCGCTGGGCCGGCCACGTGCAGCAGGCGGTGGAAGCGCTGGTCGATGAAGGCTCCGAAATCGCCCTGGTCGGCCATTTCAAGGACGATTCCAGCTATTACCTGAACCACTTCCCGCAATGGCAACTGGTAGCCGCGCCGCGCGAGGGCGACATCGACGCCACCGCCGTGCGCCGCGTGCTGTTCGAGGCCGAACATACCGGCCCGGCGCTCGACGCACTGGCCGGCGAAGTGCCGCCCGCCGTGCTGCAGTACCTGAAGGCGTGGTCCCTGCTGCCGCATTGCGCGCGGCTGTCCGAGGAACACGCGGCCATCGTGCATACCCGGCAGTCGTGGGCGTGCGCACCATATCCGCCGATCTTCACGACGGTCGACGCGGTGCTGCAGACCGCGGGACACGTGCTGCTGATCCGGCGCGGCGCCGCGCCGGGCAAGGGCTTGTGGGCGCTGCCCGGCGGCTACCTGGAGCCGCGCGAACGCCTGTTGCAGGGGGCGCTGCGCGAATTGCAGGAGGAAACCGAACTGGCCCTGCTGCCCCTGACGGTGGAGGAAGCGCTGGTATCGGTGCACGTGTTCGACCACCCGGAACGCAGCCAGCGCGGCCGCACCATCACGCACGCGCATTATTTCGACTTGCGGCTCGACCATCTGCCCGAAGTGAAGGGCGCCGACGACGCGGCGGAAGCGGCCTGGCTGCCGCTGGCGCAATTGAAGGACATGGAAGAGCAGCTGTATGACGACCATTTCCACATCCTTGACCATTTCCTGCACCTGACCGGCGACAGCCGGAAATAGCACGGCCTGGGCTGAGCCTCGTCAATGCCCGCGCCGGCGGGCGTGCCACCATCGCGGTTTTCGCCACGGAGGGCACGCCATGACTCAGCCGCCACACCATCCCGCCCATTTGTCGGTGGTCCCGCCCCGGGCGCCATCGCGCGCCCGCCGGCGCTTCGACCGCGTGATGCGCAAGCTGTACCGCGTCACGCTGCTGGCGGCGCAATGGACCGAGCAGCGCGCGGCCGTGCGCCGGGTGGCGGCCTGGGAATTGCAACCGCTCAAGCGCGCCTACCACCGCTGCCTGAAACAGCTGGCCCACCGCTTCGACGCGGTGCATGCCGACTCCGCGCTGACCGAGCTGCAGCGCACCAAGCTGGCCTGGCTGATCTGCGCTTTCGCTGAACAGGTACTCGCGCTGGAAGACGATCCGGACATGGAGCAATTGTTGGACAAACATGACGTGGCGCGGCTGGAGGAAGACATCGCCTGGGACGACGAAGATGTGCTCACCGCGTCCGGCGTCAGCCATATCCCGGCGCCGCTGCCGCCGGCGCTCCCCGTCAGGGTGCCGCCCGAGGCCGACCACGCGCACACGCTGTGGATGTTGCGCGAAATCTGGCACGACAAGGCCGGCCTGGACGCGCTCAACGACCCGGAACTCGACACCTATTGTTCGCTGGCACGGCGGGAATTGCAGGCGGTATCGGGCGTGCTGTTCAGCCAATTGCTGCCGCTGTCGGAAGACTGGGATTTGCCGCTGGACGACATCACGCCGGCCGGCGCCATGCATTACCTGCGCCAGGATGGGCTGGAAGTCAAAGCCGCGATGCTGGCGGCCATGCGCCAACTGGAGGCATTCAACGACCTGGAAGCGCTGAAGGCGCGCCTGGACGCCTATGGCCTGCCGGATGATCCTGGCGACGCCGAAGGCGACTGGTTTTTTGAAATGGAGCGCATGCCGGACTGGAACCGCCTGTATGGCGAGTGTCTGGGAAACCACACGCCCGCTTGAGCTTGCTTTTGCGCAAATTGCCGGTGCGGCGTGAACAGCATACTGGCCCCTCGTCTGATTCCTGTCAGCAATCATTGGGGAGCCCGGTATGGATGGCGCAAGAACATGGATACAGTCGGTGCTGGACAGTGAAAGCCAGCAT
>CBIHOX010000122.1:0-19497 GCA_966211685.1 uncultured Pseudoduganella sp. | reverse complement strand
CGCCCCCCCCCCTATCGGGGGGGGGGGGGGGGGGGGGGCGTGCCCGCCCTTTTGTGTTTTTTTAACGGGGGCGAGGCGTGGGTGGGCGCCCCCCCGACACTGGGCGCGACGGCCTTCCTGCCCATGCTGGCCACGGCGGGCCAGCGCGCGGGGGCCGGCTTGTACGCCACGCCTGCCGACATGTATGAAAGCCGTTATGCGGCCGGAATCGAAACCCTGTTGCCGGGCACGCAATCGCTGGGGGAACTGGCAACGGCGGGCCGGCTGCCGGAAAAAGCCCTGTTTGCCGCTAACTCGGGCACGACAACGGCAGGCTATGAACAATTCTTTGGCGATAACAACCTGATCCGTACCGCCTACCGCGACAGCGTGACGGCCGACCAGCGCGCCAATCCATGTGGCGCGGCGGCCGACAAGCCGCTCGGCTGTACGCCGGCGCAACCATTGCGCAAATGGCTGATGCGCAATGACTTGCGCAACTATGGACCGAGCGCGCCGATGTTGTTGTGCGGTGGCGATAACGATCCGATTGTTCCGTTTTACAACACTACGGCCGCCGGCGATTATTTCCGCGCACAAAAAACCGGCGCCGCTTTGCACGTGGTCAACGTCGACAGTACGCCGGGCTTGGGAGATGACTATTCCCAGCCTAAGCTGGGGTTCCTGGCTGCGAAAGCCGCTGTCAAGATCAATGCCGCCGTCAGTGGCGGCTCCGGCGAGGCGGCAGTCAGGGATGCGTATCACGCGGGCCTGGTTGCACCGTTTTGCCTGCGCGCCGCGCGGGACTTCTTCCGTGCGCGTTAACCACCCTTTAGAATACGCCCTCGGTTCATAAGGCAATTTACAAAGTTGCTCTATACAAGGACGTAACCGGCTGGCATATTACGCGGATGCTTAAATAGCACGTACGTTCGATTAGTGGAAAAAAATTTCAAAGGAGACACAATGCGACAAACGAAAATAACGCTCGCAGTCATGGCCGTGGCGGCCGTTCTGGCCGGTTGCAGTGGCAACAGCGGCAAGCCCAGCGGCGGTGATCAAACCCTTAAAGTCAAGTTCGCGTCACAAGTCTCCTTTGGCGACAGCTTGTCCGACGTCGGTACCTATGCGGTAGGCACCGTCAAGACGCTGGGCGGCGGCAAGTACACGATCAACGGCAGTTCCGGCGCCGGCCCTGAATTCTCGGGCAAGAACTGGACCGAACACATGGCGGCGCAATTCGGCCTGCCAGCCCCCTGCCCGGCCATGCAGGGCCTCGACGGCGACGCCACCAAAAACTTCAAGGTTCCGGTCGTCAAGAACGCCGGCTGCTTCGGCTATGCGCAGGGCGGCGCCCGCGTCACCAACCCGGTCGGCCCGGGTAACAAACTGACGGGCAGCCCGCTCGGTCAATTGACGGTTCCAGTGGTGCAACAGGTGAAAAACCACCTGGAAGCCGTGGGCGGCAAATTCAAGGGCGATGAAATCGTCTTCGTGATGGCAGGCGGTAACGACGTGCTGTTCAACCTGGGCGCCTTGTCGGCCGGCGGTACGGCGGCTGGCAATGCCGCAGGCCAGCAGGCGTTCGCCACCAGCCTGATTTCGCAATTGGCCGCCGGTGCGACCAACCCGCAAACCGCTGCGCAGAGCATCGGCCTGGCCCTGGCGACGGAATCGGCCAACCCGAACAAGACCGATGATTCCGTAGTGAATGCCGCTGTGCAGGCCGCGGCCAAGGCCGGCAATACGTCGGTATTGTCGCAGGCAACGGTGCTGGCCATCGTGCAAAAAGCAAAGGCCGACGGCCAGGCGGCCGGCTTGAAGGCGGGCGCCGATTATGCGGCTGCCGAAGGCCCGAAACTGGTGGTGGCCATGGCCACGGCCGCCAAGGAACTGGTGGCGATCGTCAAGGGCCAGATCCTGGCCAACGGCGCCAAGTACGTTACCGTCAACAATTTGCCTGATGTCTCCATCACGCCGTCCGCGCTGGGCCAGCCGGCATCGACCCAGGCGCTGATTGCCGCCATGGTCAAGGCGTTCAACGATGAACTGGTTGCCGGCCTGTCCGGCATCAATGAAGTGCTGCTGGTGGACGTGGCGTACGTCAGCAAGGACCAGTCGGTCAATCCGGCTCCTTACGGCCTGACCAACGTCAAAGAAGCGGCGTGCGATCTGACGCCTGCCAAGAACCCGCTGGGCTCCTCTCTGGTGTGCAACGCGTCGAACCTGAAAGCGGGTGATGTGGGCCGCTGGGCCTTTGCCGACGAAGTGCATCCGACGCCATTCAACAACTGGCTGCTGGCACGTTACGTTTCCGAAAAAATGGTCGTGAAAGGCTGGCTGTAACGCCGCCGGCTGCCTGCCAGGCAGGCAGCCACGCCATGGCACGGAACCGGGCGCGCGCCCGGGCACTTATCGAATCTGGAGACACAATGAAAAAACAAATCAATAGCGCAGTGAAATTGCTGGCGTTGGCGGCTGCGCTGGGCGCGGCGTCCGGCGCATCCGCCCAGTCGGCTGGCCAGTGGATGTTCAAGGTCGGCCTGAACAAGATCGAACCCGACGTGAAGAGCGACCCGGTGACGGCGCCGGCGCTGCCCAACAGTAAAGCCGACATTGGCGCGGACTTGCAGCCGGTCTTTACCATTGGCCGCATGCTGACCGATAACATTTCGGCGGACCTGCACCTGGGCGTACCGTACAAGCACAAGATTTATGGCGCCGGTTCGCTGGAAGGCACGGGCAAGCTCGGCACGTCCGAAGTGTTGCCGCCGACCGCACTGATCCAGTACCGCTTCTTCAGGCCGGACAGCAAATTCCGTCCCTACGCCGGCCTGGGCGTGACGTATGCGTACTTCCGCAATGAAACCGGTTCCGGCCAACTGACCGCGCTGCTCAATCCGGGCGGTCCTCCGGCCACGTTCTCGATGAAAGCCAAGTGGGCCGCCAGCGTTCAGGTGGGCGCCACCTGGTCCTTCAACGAGCGCTGGTATGCCGACGTGGCCATGGTGAAAACCAAGCTGAAAACCACGGCCAGCTATTCCACCGGCCAGACCCAGGAAGCCCGCCTGGATCCGACGGCAGCCAGCATCGGTATCGGCTACAAGTTCTAAGCTCTTCCCAACGCCAGGCATCCCCTGGCGTTTTTTCTTGCCCGCAAAAAGGGGCCAGGCACCGAATTGTCGACTACTTCAGGGCCAGGCACCGAATTGTCGATTAGACTGGGGCTGGATGAAAAAAACGCCGCAGGGTTGCCCCTGGCGGCGTTTGTTATTGCTGCGGTGCGACCGGCGCTTACTGGAATGCCTGGATGCCCGTGATGGCGCGGCCCAGGATCAGTGCGTGGATGTCGTGCGTGCCTTCGTAGGTGTTGACCACTTCCAGGTTCACCATGTGGCGCACGATGCCGAATTCGTCGGAGATGCCGTTGCCGCCCAGCATGTCGCGCGCCGTGCGGGCGATGTCCAGCGATTTGCCGCAGGAATTGCGCTTCATGATCGAGGTGATTTCCACCGCGGCCGTGCCTTCATCTTTCATGCGCCCCAGGCGCAGGCAGCCTTGCAGCGCCAGCGTGATTTCCGTTTGCATGTCGGCCAGCTTCTTTTGCACCAGCTGGTTGGCCGCCAGCGGGCGGCCGAACTGGTGGCGGTCCAGCGTGTACTGGCGCGCCGTGTGCCAGCAATCTTCCGCCGCGCCGATGGCGCCCCAGGCGATGCCGTAGCGGGCCGAATTCAGGCAGGTGAACGGGCCTTTCAGGCCGCGCACGTCCGGGAATGCGTTTTCTTCCGGGCAAAACACGCTATCCATCACGATTTCACCGGTGATCGAGGCGCGCAGGCCGAACTTGCCGTGGATGGCCGGGGCGCTCAAGCCCTTCATGCCCTTGTCGAGGATGAAGCCGCGGATCGCGCCTTCGTCATCCTTGGCCCAGACGACGAATACGTCCGCCACCGGCGAATTGGTGATCCACATCTTGGAACCGGTCAATTCATAGCCGCCCGCGACCTTGCGTGCGCGGGTGACCATCGAGCCCGGGTCGGAGCCGTGGTTCGGCTCGGTCAGGCCGAAGCAGCCGATCCATTCGCCGGTGGCCAGTTTCGGCAGGTATTTCTGCTTCGTCTCTTCATTGCCGAATTCGTAGATCGGCACCATCACGAGCGACGATTGCACGCTCATCATCGAGCGGTAGCCGGAATCGACGCGCTCGACTTCGCGCGCAATCAAGCCATAGCTGACATAGTTCAGGCCCGGACCGCCGTACTGTTCCGGAATCGTCGGGCCCAGCAGGCCCAGTTCGCCCATTTCACGGAAGATGCTGGTATCCATGCGCTCATGGCGGAAGGCTTCCAGGATGCGGGGCGCCAGTTTGTCCTGGCAATATGCCGCGGCGGCGTCGCGCACCATGCGCTCGTCGTCGCTCAGCTGGCTATTCAACAACAGGGGATCATCCCAGTGGAATTGCGCGCGGGCTTGGCTCATCGTAGTGGTCTCTCATTATGGTGAATGATCCCACCATTCTAGAACGCTGCCCGGCGCCCGGCTTTTGAAATGGCGACACCAATTTGCGTTTTTTACACGCTATTTCAGTTTGCCAAATTGTCCGCCGTGAAAAATCAGCGGCGCCTGCGGCGCAAATGCGCATTCCTCGACTTCGCCGACGAAAATCACGTGGTCGCCTTCCGGGTAGCGGCTGCGGTTGTGGCATTCGAACCACGCAATCGCGCCCTTCAGGATCGGCATGCCGGTGCGCGACAATTCATACTCCACGCCGTCCCACGGGTCATCGGTGCGGCGCGAAAACAGTTTCGCCAGGTACGCCTGGTCCGCATTCAAGACATTGATGACGTAGTGCGAATTGCCGCTGAAAATCGGCAGGCTGTTGGCGGCCGTGCCCAGGCTCCACAGCACCAGCGGCGGATCGAGCGAGACGGAATTGAAGGAACTGGCCGTCAAGCCGCGGAAACTGCCGTCTTCGAGGCGGGTGGTAATGACGGTGACGCCCGTGGCGAATTGCGACAACGCCTGGCGGAAATGCAGGGAATCGAATTCGCGCGACTCGGCGCGGGGGGAACTTGTATTCATAGGATGCCTGTATCTTTCCGCCATTATGCCAAAGAACGCAAGGATGCAGGCCGGCCCCTTTTGCGTTACAGTACCCGATATGAAAGCTATCTCTGCGCAGGGGGCTGTATGACCATGGATTCCGCAACCGTCAACACCGCGACAGAAACCGCCATTCTCGGCGGCGGCTGCTTCTGGTGCATCGAGGCGGTATACCTGGAAGTGCGGGGCGTCACGTCGGTGGAGTCCGGCTATACCGGCGGGCAGCAGCCCAACCCGACCTACGAACAGGTTTGCACCGGCGCCACCGGCCATGCCGAAGTGGTGAAACTCACGTTCGACCCGGCCGTCATCACGTACCGCGACATCCTGGAAATCTTTTTCACCATCCACGACCCGACCACCCTGAACCGCCAGGGCAACGACGTCGGCACCCAGTACCGCTCGGTGATTTATTACCAGTCGCCCGAACAGGAAGCCACGGCGCGCCAGGTGATGGCGGAAATGGCCGTGGTGTGGAATGCGCCGATCGTCACGGAACTGGCGGCGCCGCAACCGTATTACCGGGCCGAGGATTACCACCAGAATTACTTTGCCCAGCACCCGCTGCAAGGCTATTGCGCCTTCGTGGTGGAGCCGAAAGTCGCCAAGTTCCGCAAGATGCACGGCAGCCGCCTCAAATAACACACAACAAACACGCACGACCTTCAGCGCCGGGGGAGGGCGCGGGCCGATGAACGTTGTCATCGTCGACGATACGCACATCAACCTGGTCTTGATGTCGCGCCTGGTAGACAAGCTCGATGGCGTGCAGACCGTGACGTTCCAGGCGGCGCGGCCAGCGCTGGACTGGTGCAACAGCCACCGCTGGGACTTGCTGATCATCGATTACATGATGCCGGACATGGACGGGCTGGAATTGATCGCCCGCCTGCACGGCGACCCGCGCGAACGGCCGCCGGTATTGATGGTCACCGCCAGCACGGACGTCGAGGTGCGGCACCGCGCGCTGGAAAACGGCGCCAGCGATTTCCTCATCAAGCCGATCGACAAGGTGGAATTCCTGGCGCGCACGCGCAACATGCTGCAGTTGCGGCGCGCCACCGTCGGCCTGCAGCACCGCGCCAGCTGGCTGGCCGACGAAGTGGCCAAGGCCACCGTGGAATTGCGCTCGCGCGAGCAGGAAACCATCATGCTGCTGGCGCGCGCCTCCGAATACCGCGACCCGGAAACCGGCGCCCACATCCTGCGCATGGCGCATTATTCGCGCCTGATCGCCAGTGAACTGGATTTGCCCGCGCAGGAACAGGAAGACATCTTCAACGCGGCGCCGATGCACGACGTCGGCAAGGTCGGCACGCCCGACCATATCCTGCTCAAGCCCGGCCGCCTGAACGACGATGAAATGGCCGTCATGCGCCAGCATGCGCAGATCGGCTACGACATCCTGAAAAGCAGCCAGGCGCGCATGCTGCAGCTGGCCGCCACCATCGCGCTGACGCACCACGAACGCTACGACGGCGCCGGTTACCCGCGCGGCTTGCGGGGCGACGCGATCGCGCTGGCCGGCCGCATCGTGGCGGTGGCCGACGTGTTCGACGCGCTGACCAGCCGCCGCCCCTACAAGCGCGCCTGGACCATGGAAGCGGCGCGCCAGTACCTGCTGGACAACAGCGGCAGCCATTTCGATCCGCGCTGCGTGGCGGCGCTGCTGGCGCGCTGGGACGAGGTGCAGGCCATCCGCGCCCGCTACGAAGACCCCGAGCCCGGCGCCGAAGGCGCGGCCTGAAATGCAGTATTTCCGCCTTCTCAAACTCATACGGCGCGCGCTGGGCGCCGTCAATGAAGAGGAGATGGCGCACCGCCTGGCGTCGCTGCGCGCGATCGGCGAAACGTCGTTGGCCAATGGCCTTGTGGCGCTGCTGCAGGAAGGCGAGCGCGCCGATCCCGGCCTGGAGCCGCGCCTGCGCGAGGTGGAGGCCGAGCTGGCGCTGGTGCGCGCTGAAAACCTGCTGCTGCACCAGGAAGCCGCGCGCCACGGCCTGGGCTCGCGTAGCGGCCGCGAGGAAGCGCGCCGCCTGGCCGCGCTGCTGCAGGACCTGCAATTGCACCGCGAAGACGACGCCCTGCACAACCAGGAATTGACGGAGCAGATCCTCGACCAGTTGCCGATCCCGATCTTCCTCAAGGACCGCGCCGGCCATTACCTGCGCTTCAACAAACGCTTCGAGGAATACACACAGCGCACGCGCGAGGAAATCCTGGGCCGCACCATCGAGCACATCGCCTCGCCGCGCTGGGCCGAAGCCACGCGGCGCGAGGATGCGCTGGCGTGGCAGGGCCAGGTGGTGCACAGCGAACGGCGCCTGATGGGCTTTGATCCGCCGCGCGACGTGATCGTCTCGCGCAGCGTGATCAGCAGCGGCGGCCATGACTACATGCTGGGCTATTTCATCGACATCAGCGAGCAGCGCGCCGCCCGGGACGCCATGCAGCGCGCGGTGGAATCGGCGGAAACCGCGAACCGCGCCAAGGGCGAATTCCTGGCCAACATGAGCCATGAAATCCGCACCCCGATGAATGGCATCATCGGCATGACGGAACTGGTGCTGGAGTCCGACCTGACGCGGGAACAGCGCGCCGACCTGGCGCTGGTGAAGGCGTCGGCCGAGGCATTGATGAACATCGTCGACGGCATCCTGGATTTTTCCAAGGTGGAGGCGGGCAAGCTCGATATCGAAGACGTGCCGTTCGACTTGCGGCAAATGGTGGAAGACGCGGTGCGCGTGATGGCGCTGCGGGCGCGCCAGAAAGGGCTCGAACTGCATTGCCGCCTGCCGTCTTCGCTGCCGCGCAACGTGCGCGGCGACCCCGGGCGGCTGCGCCAGGTATTGATCAACCTGATCGGCAACGCCATCAAGTTCACCGCCAGCGGCTACGTCGAGGTGGCGCTGGCGCTCGAACGCGACAACGACGAACAGTGCGACATCCGCTTTGCCGTGCGCGACACGGGCATCGGCATCCCGCGGGAAAAGCAGCAGTTGATCTTCGAGCCGTTCGCGCAGGTCGACGGTTCCACCACGCGCCAGTTCGGCGGCACCGGACTGGGATTGACGATCTGCCGCCGCCTGGTGATCCTGATGCAGGGCGAATTGCGCGTCACCAGCGAGCCGGGCCAGGGCAGCTGCTTTTTCTTCACGGTGCCGCTGCGCCATACCGGCCTGGCCGCCGTGGCGCCGCTGCGCACGGCCGCGCCGGCCGACAGCCTGGCCGACATCCAGGCCGACGCCGCCGCGCCGCCGCCATCGGCCGCGCCAGGCGCGGAGCGCGCCGGTCCCATCGCGCCCGGCAGCCTGCGGGTCTTGCTGGCCGAAGACAACCCGGTCAACCAGCGCCTGGCGCTGCGCCTGCTTGAAAAGCTGGGCCACCGGCCCACGCTGGTGGCCAGCGGCGTGGCCGCGCTGGAACAGGCCACCAGCGCCGGCTATGACGTGGTGCTGATGGACGTGCAGATGCCGGAACTCGACGGGCTGGCCGCGACGCGCCATATCCGGCAGCGGGAACAGGGCGGCCAGCGCCACGTTCCCATCATTGCCATGACGGCGCGCGCCATGGCGGGGGACCGTGAACTGTGCCTGGAAGCCGGGATGGATGACTACCTGTCCAAGCCGGTCGACCTGGCCCGTCTGCGCCAGGCGCTGGCGCCATACGTGGCGCAGGCGGCCGCGCCGGTGCTGGACTGGCAGGCCGCGCTGTTGCGGCTCGATGGCGACGAAGACTTGCTGCATGAACTGGCCGCGCTGTTCCTGGCGGACGGGCCGCAACTGTGGCGCGAAGTGCTGGAGGCGCGCGCCGCCGGCGACCATGAACGTTCGGCGCGCGCCGTCCACAGTTTAAAAGGCGTGCTGGTGAATTTCGGCGCGCAGCGCGCCATCGCGGCGGCCGAGCGCCTGTCCGCCGGCAGCGGCGATGCCGAGGCGCTGGCGGTGGCGCTGGCCGACGTGTACCGCGAGCTGGCCGCGAAAGGCGGCCGGCGCGGCTAACACGGCTGACACGGCTAACACGGCTAACACGGCTGACACGGCTAACGCGGCGCGGCGCGCGTCGCCGGCTGCGCGCCATCAGCGGCGCGCGGCCAGCCGGGCATTCACCCAGCGCATCAGGGCGTCGTCGTCTGCCATGTTGCCGGCATAGGGTTCGTCCGGCCACAGCGGTTCGCGGGCCGCGGTGGCGGTCTTGAACCACGCCGACGGCAACTGGAACGTGCCGCGGCCGCTGGGCAGCGCCACCGGGCCGATCTCTCCGTAGGGCGAATAACCCTGGGTTGCCTCGCCCAGCACGACGGCGCCGCGCACGCCGCGCAACTGCTGCACGAAGTTCATGCAGGAACTGAAGCAGTTGCGGTCGATCACGGCGGCCACGCGCGGCCCGCGTGGCGCCGGCCAGGTTTGGTCCGCTTCGCGCGCGGCCGCATCGTCGTCGGTCCCCGACCTCAGCACGACGGCTTGGCCCTGGTCCCTGCCGCGCTGCAGTTTGTCTGCGTTTTCCAGCAACAAGGCCTTGACCTGCGCAAAATTCGGATGGGCCGCCATCCGGCGCTGGAAGTCGATGGCTTCCTGGCTGGCCAGCATGTAGACCGCGTAACCGCCGCGCGTTTCCAGCCGGTCCGCGAACGGTTTGCCGTACAGCGCTTCCAGGGCGCGCGACCCCCAGGATGAATCGCCGCCGCCGTTGCCGCGCAAGTCGAACACCACCCATTGCGGGTGCTTCAGCGCTTTCAGTTGCGCATACATGGCCTGGTATGCGCTGCCGCCGTCGGATGGTCCGAAATCGGGCATGCCGGCCCAATAGCGGTTGCTGCCCAGATGGCGCACCGCCACCGGCGCCGCCCTCGCGACGACCCGGCGCAGCGCGGCCTCGACGCGGCCGGCGGCCACTTCGTCCGGCACGCGGCGCTGCGGCAGCGCATAGCTGCGCCGCGTGCCGTCGGCCAGTTCAAAAGTGCAGGCGGCGGGCGTCCAGCCATAGCCCTGCTCCAGCATCACGGCCCGCGCCATGTCACTGTGCGCATGCGGGTATTCGCCGGCAGTGGCAATGTAGGGGGCGACCCGGCTTTGCAGGTACGTGCCGGTCCAGACGCCATCGCATTGCTGCACCTGGGAGCCCACCGGAGGCAGGGGGACGGGCCAGTCCGCCTCGCGCCATACGACGCGGTAGCGGCCTTGCACGTGGTCGAGCACCAGGCCATTCCAGGCGCGCACCGGCAAATCCAGGTGCAGTCCCGTGTGGGGATCGCCAAACGCCCGCACGAAGCGGCTCAGCATGCGGTTGTACTGCACTTCATTGCTGACCTGGGCCGCTTCCAGCCGCGCCACCGGCAGCGCCGCCTGCAGCGGCTCGAGCACGTTGGGGTGGGCGGCGTGCGCGCCGTAATGGCGTGACTGGATCGCATCGGCGACGGCTTGCAGGTCGCGCTGCGCCAACGCCGTCCATTCGTGCGGCGCCTGCGGCGTGACAGGCGGGGCTGCGCGGGCGCTGCCCGCCGCTGCCAGTGCGGCATACAGTACCGTGAGTACCGGGTTGAATGCGATGGTGCGGAATCGGATCATGGCGGTTCTGGCAAGGGGAAAGCCAGGGATGATAAATTGGCAATTTTCTTTCTGTCAACTTAATTCGGGCCGTACATGTACGCGCGCGACCATGGCCATGCCTGCGGATGGCGTCCCGCCTTGCCGCAGACGATCTGGTACAGGCTGATCCAGTCCTGCTCGAACGCATAGCCGCAGCCTGCCAGGTAGACGTGCCAGATACGGTAGCGCTTGTCGCCGCCCAGCGCGCGCATGCGGTCCGCATGGGCTTCCGCATTGTCGGTCCACAGCGCGCAGGTGCGGGCGTAATGGCGGCGCAGGTTTTCCACGTCGTACGCTTCCAGTCCGCCTTGCCGCATGGCTTTCAAGACTTCGCCCACGTGCACCAGCTCGCCCTGCGGGAACACGTATTTGTCGATGAATTCGCCGCCGCCATACGGGGTTTCGCCATTGTCCGGATCGGTGCCGGTAATGCCGTGGTTCATGGCCACGCCATCGTCGGCCAGCAGGCGCGCCATGGCGGCAAAGTATTCCGGCAAGTGGCGCCGGCCGACGTGCTCGAACATGCCGACACTGGTGATGCGGTCGAATGTGCCGCGCACGTCGCGGTAATCCTGCAGGCGGATATCCACCAGGTGCGCCAGGCCCGCCTGGTGGACCCGCTGCCGGGCCAGCGCATGCTGGTTTTCCGACAGCGTGACGCCGACGCAGCGCACGCCGTGGCGCCGCGCCGCGCGCATGACCAGCGCGCCCCAGCCGCAGCCGATGTCGAGCAGGGTATGGCCGCGCCGCAGGCCGATCTTGGCCAGGATGTGGTCGATTTTTTTCTGTTGCGCGGTGGCCAGGTCTTCATGGCCGTGTTCGAAATACGCGCACGAATACACCATGGCCGGGTCGAGGAATTGCGCATAAAACTCGTTGGACACGTCGTAGTGGTAGCGCACGGCGTCCGCATCGGTAGCCTTGCTGTGCACGGCATTGCGCACCACCCTGGCCGCGCGGCCCGGCTGGCTCAGCGTGGTGCGCGCCAGCGCATTGACGACGGCAATCATGTCGCGCGCGGCGCCGTGCACTTCGATCGCCCCTTCCACGTAGGCGGCGCCCAGGTTGGCCAGCGACGGCGTGAGCAGGTAGCGCGCCGCCGACGGGTGCGGCACGCGGATCGTCACGCGCGGGGTGTCGTTGGAAAAGTCCAGCTGCTGGCCATTCCACAGCTCGACGCGCAGCGGCAGCACCACTTGCCGCCGCACCCGGGTCATCCAGGTGCTGAGGCGGGATAGAAAAACCGATTGCAGGAACACGTTGCCCCTCCGTCCATCATGGGCCGGAAGGGCTGGGAACGATCAGGGTTGGATCCGCTGCTTGCTCCAGCTGCCGTCCGGCTGCAGGGTGAATACGATGCGGTCATGGAAGCGCGAGGCGCGGCCTTGCCAGAATTCCACGCGTTCCGGGACCAGCCGGTAGCCGCCCCAGTGCGGCGGGCGCTGCGGATGGTCGCCGCTGGCCGCTTCCACGGCCGCGTAATTGGTCTCCATCTGTTCCCGGCTGGCGATCGGCTGGCTCTGCTGCGAAGCCACCGCCGCCAGCTGGCTTTTCACGGGACGGCTGTGGAAATACTTGTCGCTCTCCTCGCCGGACGTCTTTTCCACGCGGCCTTCGATGCGCACCTGGCGTTCCAGTTCGCGCCAGAAAAACAGCAGCGCCGCGTTCGGGTTTTCCGCCAGTTGCCGGCCTTTCTGGCTGTCGTAATTGGTGTACCACGTGAAGCCGCGCTGGTCATACTGCTTGATCAGCACGATGCGCGAACTCGGCTTGCCATCGTTGCCCACGGTCGCCACGCTCATGGCGTTGGCTTCAAAGACCTGGGCCTTCATGGCTTCGTCGAACCACTTGGCGAACTGGTCCAGCGGGTGGTCCAGCACGTCGCTTTCATCGAGGCTGGCGCGGCCATAGTCCAGCCGCAAGTCCGCGATATCGACGCCGCCCGCGGTGACCGGCTGTTGCGCCGCCGGCTTGACCTGGCGGCGCTGTTGCATGGCGTCGCCCAGCGTGCGCATCTGGTCTTCACTGAACAGGCGTTTTGCCATCGGGGCAATCTGCTGTTCCTCGATTTCCATGTGCCCCGCGTACGCGTCGACGAATTGCTGCACGGCGGCTTCGGACAATGCGCGGTCTGTGCCGATGGCAATTTTGTCAAGTTGTGCTTTTATTGTAAGCCAATTGCCATCCATTTGCCGGTGCTGGGCAAGGATGCGCGGCACCAGGTCTTGCAGCAGCGCGGCGTCGTCGCCTTGCGCCGTGGCTTGCAGCATCGGCAGCAGGTTCTGTTCCTCATCTTCATGGTGCAGGTGCGCCGCATTGTCGAAGTATTTCAGGATGGCCTGGGCCGCCTGCTGCGCCTGGATATCGGCGCCGTGCTGCGGCAAGTGGGCCAGCAGCTTTTGCAGGGTGGCCAACTGTTTGCGGATACGGTCATGGCAGTGCTTCAGCACGGCAATGGGCTGGCTGAAATCGGGGGCGGTGTCGAACAGGGATGTGCTCATGGTGGGCTTGGCGTGAATGGCGTGAGTGGCGTGAGTGGCAATAATGGGATTCTAAGAGATAGTCTGTGCATGTGTCCGTTAAAATGACGGGATGAACGCATTACCTATCCCAGAAAATCCCTCCGGAAGCCAGCCGGACTTGGAAGAAATTGATTTCGATCGCCGTTTCGGCGGGATCGGCCGCCTGTACGGCCAGGCGGCGCTGCAGCGTTTCCGCGACGCCCATGTGTGCGTGGTGGGCGTGGGCGGCGTCGGTTCGTGGATCGTGGAAGCGCTGGCGCGCAGCGCCATCGGCCGCCTGACCCTGATCGACCTCGACAACGTGGCCGAATCCAACATCAACCGCCAGATCCAGGCGCTGACCGGCACCATCGGCCAGGCCAAGATCGAGGCGCTGGCCCAGCGCATTGCGCAAATCAATCCGTATTGCCAGGTCACGCTGGTCGAGGATTTCATTACGCCTGACAACCTCGACGCCATGATCGGCGCCCACCAGTACGACTACGTGGTCGATGCGATCGACAGCGCCAAGGCCAAGACCGCGCTGATCGCGTATTGCCGCCAGCGCGCCATCCCGCTGGTGATCATCGGCAGCGCGGGCGGCCAGACCGACCCGACCAAGATCGAAGTGCGCGATTTGTCGCGCACCGAGCAGGAACCGCTGTTGAAGAAAGTGCGGCGCCGCTTGCGCAGCGATTACGGCTTCCCGCGCGGCATGAAGAACAAGTTCAATGTGGACGCCGTGTTTTCCATGGAACCGCTGAAGTTTCCCGAGACCGGCGAAGTGTGCTCGGTCGACGGCGACGACCGCGGCGCCGGCGTGACCGGCCTCAATTGCGCGGGCTTCGGCTCGTCGATGGTGGTCACGGCCACGTTCGGCATGGTGGCGGCGGGGCATCTGCTGCGCAAGCTGGCTGCGCAGGTGGCGCCGCAGGAGCAGCGGGAAATGCAGGCGCCGCAGGAAGCGCAGGAAGCGCAGGCTCCGCAGGAAGCGCAGGAGCCGCAGGAAGCGCAGGAGCCGGCAAAGCCGATGGCGGCACCTGCGGGGACGTCCGCCGGGTATCCGCCGCTGTAGTGCCGGCAGCCGTGCCGCAGTCGCGCCCGCCGGGTGTGCCTGGCCGTGGCGCTTGCCGTAGTATCGGCTGCCGTGCCGTGCCGTGCCGTGCCGTGCGGGGCCCTCCATGGCGGCCGCCGGTGCGGATCCCGGTGCAACGGAAGCCCGGATCATGCAGGCAGGGTGGCGAGCGGTACGTAGCGCCCGGTCTCCGGCACGGATTCCACCAGCGCCACCTGCGACGCGCGCCACGTGACAGGCGCGAACGCGGCGTCCGTGGGCGCCTGCTTCGCTTCGCGCGCCAGCGTGATATGCGGCTTGAATTCACCATGGGTGGCCGGATCGAAGCCGGCCGCCGTCAAGGCTTCCATCAATTGCCGCTGCATGGCCAGCAAGGCCGCCGGCGGCCGGGTCATGCCGGCCCAGGCGATATGGGGCCGCGCAAAATAACCGAAACAGTCGACCTGCAGGTGCATCGGGGGAATATCTAGCCGCGCCAGGATGTCCAGCAGGGCCGGCACCCGCGCCTCGTCCTGCTGGCCCAGGAACGCCAGGGTCAGGTGCAATTTGTCCGGTGGGATGCGGCGCCCTTGCACCAGCGGCAACAGCGCCGCCAGCGCGGCGCGGGTGGCGGGATCGGGCCACAGCGCGAAAAAAAGCTTGCGCCTGGTTTCGGCGGGGGAGTCATTTGATATCATGCGCGCACCTCAATTTGAAGGAAAGCTTACATCATGACCCGTAGTTTGTTTGCATTTGTTGTCGCTGCGGTGGCCGCCGCCCAGGCCTTCGCACAGGCGCCGGCCGCCAGCCAGCAAGCCGTTGCCCAGGCGGAAGCAGCTCCGGCAACCGCGCCGGCGCCCGTGGTGGCGGGTTCGGCCCAGCCCGGCCCGGTGGCGGACCAGTTGATCATCACCGACCACAAGGTCGGCCACGGCAAGGAAGCCATGCCGGGCAATACCGTGCGCGTGATTTACACGGGCTGGCTGTACCGTCCGCTGGCGAAAAACCAGCGCGGCAAGAAGTTCGATTCGTCGGTGGGCCGTGACCCGCTGGAATTCACGGTCGGCCGCGGCCAGGTCATCAAAGGCTGGGACCAGGGCGTGCAGGGCATGAAGGTGGGTGGCAAGCGCACCCTGATCATCCCGGCGGAACTGGCGTATGGTTCGCGCGCCATGGGCAATGACATTCCCGCCAATTCCGCGCTGATTTTCGACGTCGAGTTGGTCGAAGTGAAATAATTAAGCGTAGACTAGGGACTCCTGCCACCCGCTCGGAGTCCCTATGAAAATAGCCAACGACGTCACAGAACTGATCGGCAATACGCCGCTGGTTCGCATCAACCGGATGGCCGCCGGCGCGCCCGCGCAAATCCTGGCCAAACTCGAATTCTACAGCCCCGCCCACAGCGTCAAGGACCGCATCGGCCTGTCCATGGTGGAAGCGGCGGAAGCGGCCGGGCAGATCCGTCCCGATTCCATCATCATCGAACCCACCAGCGGCAATACCGGCATCGCGCTGGCCATGGTGTGCGCGGCGCGCGGCTACCGCTGCACGCTGGTGATGCCCGATACCATGAGCCGCGAGCGGCGCATGCTGTTGCGCGCCTATGGCGCCCAGCTGATCCTGACGCCGGGCAGCGAAGGCATGCTGGGCGCGATCCGCAAGGCCGAGGAACTGGCCGAATCCGATCCGCGCTACCTGATGCTGCAACAGTTTAACAATCCCGCCAACCCGGACGTGCACCGCCGCACCACGGCCGAGGAAATCTGGCGCGATACCGAGGGCCGCGCCGATATCCTGGTGGCCGGCGTCGGCACCGGCGGCACGATCACCGGCGTGGGCGAAGTGCTGAAGGCGCGCAAGCCGGGGTTCCAGTGCATCGCGGTGGAACCGGAAGCATCGCCGATGCTGTCGAAAGGCACCAAGGGGCCGCACCCGATCCAGGGCATCGGCGCCGGCTTCGTGCCGGGCGTGCTCAATACGCAGGTGTACGATGAAGTGATCTGCGTGAAAAACGACGATGCGTTCGACACCGCGCGCCAGGCCGCTTCGCAGGAAGGCTTATTGGTCGGGATTTCCGCCGGCGCCGCGTTGTGGGCCGCGACCCAGGTGGCGCAGCGTCCGGAAAACACCGGCAAGGTGATCGTGGTGATCATCCCGTCGTTTGGCGAGCGCTACCTGAGTACCGCGCTGTACGCGGGGCTGGCGGACCCGGCCTGAGCCTATTTGTGCTGCCCCTGCAGGCAGCACGCGTGTTCGGTTGTGCCTTGCTCGACCTGCAGCGTGCAGTGGTGGATGGAAAACTCCGCTTTCAAACGCGCGGCGATGTCATCGATGGCCTGGTCGCCCGGATATGCGCCGGGGATCACCAGGTGGGCCGTGAGCGCGGTTTCCGTCGTGCTCATGGCCCAGATGTGCAGGTCGTGCACGTCGCGCACGCCTTCCCGTCCGCGCAGGAACCGTTCAATGGCGCCGGCGTCGACCGATTCCGGCACCGCCGCCATCACCATCTTCAGCGATTCCTTCAGCAGCGACCACGTGCTCATCATGATGAACGCCACGATGGCCAGGCTGACCACGGGGTCGAGCCAGGTCCATCCGGTGCCCATCACGGCCAGGCCGGACAGCAGCACACCGAGCGAGATCGCGGCATCGGCCGCCAAGTGCAGGTAAGCGCCGCGCACGTTGATGTCATCCTTGCTGCCGGACATGAACAGCAGGGCGGAGCCGCCGTTGACGGCAATCCCGATCGCCGCCACCACCGACACGGTGGCGCCGGCCACGGGCGAGGCGTGCATCAATTGCTGCACGGCTTCCCACGCAATCGCGCCGCACGCGGCCATCAACAGCATGGCGTTGAACAGGGCCGCCAGCATGGAACTGCTGCGCAAGCCATAGGTATACCGGGCCGTGGGCGCGCGTTTGGCCAGGATCGCGGCGCCCCACGCCAGCGCCAGGCCCAGCACGTCCGACAGGTTATGGCCGGCATCGGCCATCAGCGCGGTGGAATTGGCCAGGAAGCCGTACGTGAATTCAATGACGACGAAAACCGCGTTCAGGGCGATGGCGATGGCGAACGCGCGGCCCTGGCTGTCGGGATCGCCATGATGGTGATGATGGCCGTGCCCGTGGCCATGTCCGTGGCTGTGCCCGTGGTGGCCGTGGCTGCAGCCTTGGTGGCCGTGGTGGTCATGGCCATGGTCGTGGCCGTGTGCGTGGTGGTGGTCGTGGCCCATGGTGTCAGTCCGGTTCGGCGATGTGTTCGAGCATGTCGTGGAGGACGCCGCTGATGTGGGCGTCGGCGGCGGAATAAAACACTTGCTTGCCCTGGCGTTCCGACTTGACGATGCGCGCGGCGCGTAGCAGGCGCAGGTGGTGCGACACCAGCGATCCCGACAGTTGCAGCGACGCGGCGATATCACCCACCGCAATCGGCTCCTTCAGGCATGCCAGCACGATGCGCAAACGGGTCGGATCGCCCAGCAAATGAAACAAATCCGCCAACTGCGCCACGGATGCGTCGGAAACAGGAGAGGCTGTCATAACTTAAACATATGAATATATATTCATATGTTACCACACCCTGGTGCCAGGCGTGCATTGATGCATTCCCCCCACGCATGCCACCCCTGCCACTGCGCACCACCCCGGTGGGGCCAGGCGTGCGTTCGTGCATTCGGCCATGGCGCCCGCGGTTGCAGGCGCGCTGCGGCAATGCATCAATGCACGCCTGGCTTCCACGGGCTAGGCTGTATAAAATCAATTACTTACAGTGCCTGGACACCGGAGAAACGCATCAACGCACGCCTGGCCCCGAGGTGTGGCCCCGAGGGGTTAGTGGCAGCGGGCGGAGCCGGTGTCCTGTTGGGGCGGGGGTGGGAATTCAGGGGCCGGGCCGCCGGGGTCGGCGGGGAGGAATTGCCAGCGGTAGCCGTCGGCCAGCAATTCGAGCTTCAACACGCCGTGGCTGTCGTTGAGGCGCACCGCGCTGCCGGTTTGCGGCCACAGGAATGGCGTCAGGTAGGCGCCGCCGGTGCCGATCACGAACTGGCGCACGCCACGCGCCGGGTCGATACGCCCTTCCGCATCCATCGGCTCGAAACGCTCGTAATCGTGGTCGTGGCCGGACAACACCAGTTCCGCGCCGGCGGCATGCAACAGTCGCCATGCTTCGCGCATATGGGTGTCGGCCGCATGGCCGCCCGAACTATAGAGCGGCACGTGCCAGTAAGCCAGCGTGCAGCGGGCCGGACGGCGCGCCAGTTCGTCCTTGAGCCATTGCAACTGCGCGGCGTGCTCGGCGCCTTTCAAATGGCTGTTCAGCGCATACAGGCGCCAGCCGCCCAGCTCGAAGCTGTAATAGCCGCGCCGCGGCGGGCCGGCCTGGGCGCCGAAATACTGGTAATACGCGTCGGCCCGGCCGCCGGCATAGTCATGGTTGCCCAGCACCGGACGGGTGCGTTCGCGGAACGCGCCCCATGTCGCATCATAGCAGCCGCGCAGCGCGGCCGCGGTGGCGGCAGGGTAGGCATGGTCGCCCAGCGACAGCACGGTGGCGTCGGCGGGGCCGGCGGCAATCAGGGCCGCCGTGCGCGCCGCGCCGGAAAATGGCGGGCGGCTGTAGCGGCAATCGGCGATGTCGCCCGCGGCAAACAGCGTGGCGCGCACCGGTCCGCCATCCGCTCCGGCCGCATTGGCCGCGCCGGCCGACCCGGCGGCGCCCAGCAGCGCCGCCAGCCATCCGCACTGCAATAGCCAGCGGCGCAATGGTCCGCCCGCCCGGCCGCCAAGGCCAGGCTGTCCAGCAATCCTTGCGCTTTGCAGGGCCCGGCGGCGCAACGGTCCGCCCATCCGGCCAGCCATATCGGCTGCCGCGACTGCGCGTTGCGCCAACCCGCCCACCTGGCCAGCCGCATCGGCCGCCGCGACAGCGCGTTGCGCCAACTCGCCCATCCAGCCAGCCGCATCGGCCGCCGTGCCTGCGCCGGGCGCTGCCTTAATGCATCCACCGGGCGCCGCCCATCGGCGCGGCAACCCGTCGCCAGCCGCGCCGGCCCCTGGCGCGCACCCGTGCAACGCGCCCGCCTGTCCGCGCGGCGCCATCGGCCGGTGCGCCGTCACGCCAGCCTGCGCAATAAACCCTGCAACGCGTGCGCGACCGCCTGGCTGCGCACGGCTTGGCGGTCGCCGTCGAAGACCTGGCATTCGGTCTGCACCACGCCATCGATGGACCAGCCAAACCACACGGTGCCGACCGGCTTGCCCGGCACCG
>CBIHOX010000121.1:0-19623 GCA_966211685.1 uncultured Pseudoduganella sp. | reverse complement strand
CAACGGCAAAGGCCCGGTAGGCGGCATTGGCGTCGGTCACCAGCAAGATGTCGGGGTCGAGCGCCGGCCGCAGGCACTGGTGCAGGGCGCGTTTCGTCAGCGCGCCACGTCCTGTCACGAAATCCAGGGTGCGGCCATTGCGGTCGCGCGCCACCAGGATGCAGACCTGTTCATGCGAGATGCCGCGCAACTGCGCGTGGCCGCCCCGGCGGCGTGGCGGGCGGTCGAGGTGGCGCGAGCCTTTCTGTGATTCCAGCAAGAACATTTCATCGGCCTCGGCAATCCCACGCAACAGCGGCGCGCGGTCGGTCTTGGGCAGGCTGAGGAAACGGTGGCGCCAGCGGAACGTCGTGTTGCGGTGCACGCCGAGCGTGCTGGCGGCACGGCGCACCGATTGCGAGTCCAGCAAGCTGTCCAGGTAGCGCAGCCACTTTTCCTTGTGGTGCAGGTGCGCCAGCGGCGTACCGGTCAGGGTATTGAAGGTTTTGCCGCACTGGCGGCAGCGGTAGCGCTGCAGGCCGCTTTCGCGGCCGTGCTTGTACCAGTGGCGGGCGCCACAGCGCGGGCAGCACAGTTTGGCTTGGGCCGCCTGGTCCAGCAGCTGGCCCACCTGCTGCCGGGTGTCGGCCTGCCCGAGCCGGGCTTGCAGTTGCGCGCACTGGCGCGCGGTCAGGCTGGACAGCTGGGCCAGCAGCGATGCGAAAGCACGGGTTTCCATGACGCGTCTCCACACGGGGAACATGATTCCTTGGACCGGAGACGCAAAATATGGTTCCACGAATTTCGCAGACAGCGCCAATGAAAAAAGCCGCAAACTCGTGAAAGTTTGCGGCTTCTTACGGAATTTTTGGTGCCCACGGAGGGACTCGAACCCCCACACCTCGCGGCACATGGACCTGAACCATGCGCGTCTACCAATTCCGCCACGTGGGCAATGTCTGCTATTATAGCTATTTGGCCAGTCTCACGCCAGATGAACGTTGCCATTCCATACTGCGTATCGACTTGCCGCTCCTGCGGCGTTGCCGCTGCAAGAGACATGGATTATAGAGTAATCCCAGCCGTTGTCAAACATGGGCGCGTTGGAAGTTGGCATTGCATAAACCTTGCGCAAGTTAGGCGATTGGCGCGACCTCCGGTACACTACGCGCTATATAGGCACTGCGCCAGTTTCAATAATTTAACGAAGAATAAGACCAAACACTTTTGAACCAGTCTACCCACATCATTCCCAGCCGCGAGGAAATTCTCGGCATCTTCCGCAGCGCCAAGGCGCCGCTCGACTTGCGCGCCCTTGCGCTGTCGCTCAAAGTCAAAGCTGATTCTCACGCCGTCCTGACGCGCCGCCTGAACGCCATGGAGCGGGACGGCCAGATCGTGTCCGACGGGTCCGGCTTCTACGTGCTGGCCGACCATTCCGGTTTCATTGCCGGCCGCGTCAGCAGCCACCGTGACGGCTACGGCTTCGTGATCCCGGATGAACCGGGCGAAGACCTGTACCTGTCCGAGCGGGAAATGCAAAAAGTCATGCATGGCGACCGCGTGCTGGCCAAGGTGGTCGGCCTGGACCGCCGTGGCCGCGCCGAAGGCACCATCGTCGAAGTGGTGCAGCGCGCCAATACCCACATCATCGGCCGCCTGTTGAAGGAAAACGGCGTGTGGCTGGTGGTGCCGGAAGACAAGCGCATTTCGCACGACATCATGATCGAGGGCCCGGTCGGCAAGGCCAAGCCGGACCAGATCGTCAGCGTGGAATTGACGGAACAGCCGGGCCGCTTCAAGCAGCCGATGGGCCGCCTGGTCGAAGTGCTGGGCGCCCTGGACGACCCAGGCATGGAAATCGAAATCGCCGTGCGCAAGTTCGGTGTGCCGCACATCTTTTCCGACAAGGCGCTGAACCAGGCGAAAAAACTGCCTGACGTCGTGCGCGATGAAGACATGGCGGACCGCGTCGACTTGCGCGACGTGCCGCTGGTGACCATCGATGGCGAGGATGCGCGCGACTTCGACGACGCCGTGTATTGCGAACCCGTGAAGATCGGCCGCAGCAAGGCATACCGCCTGATCGTGGCGATTGCCGACGTCAGCCACTACGTCAAGCCGAACGATGGCCTCGACGGCGATGCGCTCGAGCGCAGCACGTCGGTGTATTTCCCGCGCCGCGTGATCCCGATGCTGCCGGAAAAACTGTCGAACGGCCTGTGCTCGCTGAACCCGAACGTCGACCGGCTGTCGCTGGTGTGCGACGCTGTCATCACGGCCAAAGGCGAAATCAAGGCGTACCAGTTCTACCCGGCCGTGATGCACTCGGCCGCGCGTTTCACGTACAACGAAGTGGCGGCCATCCTGGCCAACACCAAGGGACCGGAAGCGGCGCGCCGCGCGCCGCTGGTGCCGCACCTGCAAAACCTGTACGACGTGTTCCATGCGCTGCAGCAGGCGCGCCAGGTGCGCGGGGCGATTGATTTCGAAACCACGGAAACCTACATCGTCTGCAACGCGGCCGGCAAGATCGAGAAAATCATTCCGCGCACGCGCAACGATGCGCACAAGGTCATCGAGGAATGCATGCTGGCCGCCAACGTGTGCGCGGCCGACCTGCTGCTGCGCCACAAGCATCCGGGCACGTACCGTATCCACGCCGGCCCGACCAAGGAAAAGCTCACGCAGGTGCGCAACTTCCTGAAACAGGTTGGCCTGAGCCTGGGCGGCGGCGATACGCCGGCCGCGTCCGACTATGCGGAACTGATGGCCAAGATCAAGGAGCGGCCCGACGCGTCGCTGCTGCAGACCATGCTGCTGCGCTCGATGCAGCAGGCGGTCTATAGCCCGGACAACATCGGCCACTTCGGCCTGGCCTATGAAGCGTATGCGCACTTCACCAGCCCGATCCGCCGTTATCCGGACTTGCTGACGCACCGCGCCATCAAGGCGATCTTGCTGGGCAAGAAATACGAACCGAAGATCGGCGACAAGAGCGTGCTGAACACGGCCGTATCGAACGCCACGCGCCGCCAGCAATTGAAGGACAAGCAGGAAGGCAAGCCGCAAAAGGCCGCCGGCGACCTGACCGTGTGGGATGCGCTGGGCGTGCACTGTTCGGCCAACGAACGCCGCGCCGATGAAGCGTCGCGCGACGTCGAACAGTGGCTCAAGTGCTACTTCATGCAGGACAAGCTGGGCGAGGAATTCACCGGCATGATCACCGGCGTGACCACCTTCGGCATCTTCGTGCAGCTGGAGGAATTGTTCGTCGAAGGCCTGGTGCACATCACCGACCTGGGCGCCGATTACTTCCAGTACGACGATGCGCGCCATGAATTGAAGGGCGAGCGTACCGGCAAACGCTACCAGCTGACCGACAAGGTCAAGGTGCAGGTGGTGCGGGTCGACCTCGATTCGCGCAAGATCGACCTGCGCCTGGCGGCGTCGGAAACCGCAGCCATCGGCGTGCGCCAGCCGGAGGCCGGCAACGGTCCACGCATCACGCCGCTGTATGACGAAGACTTCGACGACGAGGAAGACGACGCGCCGCGCGGCCGCCGCAAGGCCGGCGGCAAATCCGCTTCCAAGTCGGGCGCCAATGGCGCCGGCAAAGGCACGACCGCCAAGGGCGCACCAGCCAAGGGCGCGGCGGCCGGCAAGGGCGGCAAGGCTGGCGGCCGCGCCGCCGGCGCCGCATCGCAGGCCGCGCCATCGAAGGCCGGCGGCAAGCTGCCGTCGTATTTCGATCTCGAACCGTTGTACGAACCGCTGGTGCCGCCGCCACGCTCGCGCACCGGCAAACCGCGCGCCACGGCAGCCAGCCCGGCCGCCAAGGCGGCCAAACCCCAAGCCCCGGCCGTGAAGGCCAAGGCTGCAAAACCCAAGCGCTCGAAGACCGCCACCGCGGCCAAGAGCAAGAAGAAACGATAAGCAATGTCCAAAAATAAAATGATTTTCGGCTTCCACGCCGTGACGTCGCGCTTGCGCCACGAAGCGTCGTCCGTGGAAGAAATTTTTGTCGATGTCAGCCGCAACGACCGCCGCATGACCGACCTGGTGGCCAACGCCAAGTCGCTGGGCGTGCGCGTGATGCCGGTCGACTCGTCGCGCCTCGACAAGATCGTCGGCACCCACCGCCACCAGGGCGTGATTGCGTTTGCCCAGCAGATTTCGCTGGCGCGCAACCTCGATGAATTGCTCGACGCGATCGAAGGCCCGCCACTGCTGCTGGTACTCGACGGCATCACCGACCCGCACAATCTGGGCGCCTGCCTGCGCGTGGCCGACGGCGCCGGCGCGCACGCGGTGATCGTGCCGAAAGACCGCGCCGTGGGCTTGAACGCGACCGCGGCCAAGGTGGCCAGTGGCGCCGCGGAAAACGTGCCCTACATCACGGTCACGAACCTGGCGCGCACCTTGCGCGACCTGAAAGACCGCGATATCTGGCTGATCGGCACCTCGGATGACGGCGAAAAAAGCCTGTACCAGTCCGACTTCACCGGCCCGACCGCGCTGGTCATGGGCTCGGAAGGCGAGGGCATGCGCCGCCTCACCCGCGAGACCTGCGACATGCTGGTCAGCATCCCCATGTTCGGCACCGTCGAGAGCCTGAACGTCTCAGTCGCCTCCGGCGTCTGTCTCTACGAGGCGCGCCGCCAGCGCCTCGCCAAAGAAGCCTAAGCAGGCGAAGGCGGATTACGTGGGCTGCGCCCGCTGATCCGCCTGCATCCGGCGTCCTTCCGGCGCCAACCCAATCTTTTATCCGAGCAACCGCACGCCGAATGCGCTACGATGCGCATATCGGTCATAACCTTATGCGCTTATGTTCTATCGCCTGAGAGAAGACATCAACAGCATCATCGACCGCGATCCCGCCGCCCGCAATGCCTGGGAGGTGCTGACCTGCTACCCCGGCCTGCACGCCATTGCCATGCACCGCTGGGCTTACTGGTGCTGGACGCACCGCATGAAGTGGCTGGGCCGCTTCACCTCGCACGTGGCGCGCGTGCTGACCGGCATCGAGATCCACCCGGGCGCGCACATCGGCCGCCGTGTGTTCATCGACCATGGCTTCGGCGTGGTGATCGGCGAAACCGCCGTGGTCGGCGACGATTGCACGATCTACCAGGGCGTGACCCTGGGCGGCACTTCGCTGGCCACCGGCGCCAAGCGCCATCCGACCCTCGAGCGCGGCGTCATCATCGGCGCCGGCGCCAAGGTGCTGGGCGGC
Source organism: uncultured Pseudoduganella sp. (assembly GCA_966211685.1). Lineage (GTDB taxonomy): Bacteria > Pseudomonadota > Gammaproteobacteria > Burkholderiales > Burkholderiaceae_D > Rugamonas. The sequence goes on along the minus strand of CBIHOX010000121.1, from coordinate 14,408 downwards.
TTCACGGTGGGCGAATACGCGAAAGTCGGTTCCAACGCCGTGCTGCTGAAACCGGTGCCGCCCGGTGCGACGGCGGTGGGCAATCCGGCGCACATCGTGCAAAAGGATGCCGCGCCCGCCACCGTGGCCAACCTGTTCACGTCCTACGGCGTCACGTCCAACGGCGACGACCCGCTGTCGAAGGCGCTGCGCGCGCTGATCGACCACGCGGCGGTGCAGGAACGGCAAATCGAACAGCTGGCGGCAACCATGAAGGCGGCGGGGTTGGACTGTAAGGCCTTGCCCGAGTGTGATAAATTCGATCCCGCCCAATTAAACAAGCTCGTCGAATAAGGAACGCGCATGACTACCGATGCAGACAACCCCAACCTGCTGGACCCGTTTGAAGTACGGGTGCTGGCGGTGCTGGCAGAAAAAGAAGCGCTGACTCCCGACAATTACCCGATGTCGCTCAATGCGATCACCAATGGCTGCAACCAGCTGTCGAGCCGTGATCCCGTGATGTCGATTTCCGAGGAAACCGTGGCCGACACGCTGCAGCGCCTCATGCAGCGCAAGTTCGTCAACGGCATCACGCAGGCCGGCGCGCGCGTGACCAAGTATGAACACCGCATGCGCATCAAGTGGTCGCTGGAACAGGACAAGCTGGCCGTGTTGACGGTATTGATGCTGCGCGGCCTGCAGACCGCGGGCGAGGTGCGCACGCGCACCGGCCGGCTGCATGAATTCAAGACCGTGCCGGACGTTGAACAGGCATTGCAATTCCTGATCGACAAATACCCGCCGCTGGTGGCGCGCCTGAACGTGGCGCCGGGTGCGAAGGAGCCGCGCTACGGCCACCTGCTGTCGGGCGAGGAAGCGCTGGCGCGCGAGGAAACCGCGGCCAGTTTCGGCGGCGGCGCGTCCGGCGCCGGGCAGGGTACGCAGGCCGGCCGCGTGGCAGCGCTGGAAGCCGAAGTGGCCCAGTTGCGGCGCGACGTGTCGGACCTGGCGGAACAGTTTGCCGAGTTCAAGAAGCAGTTCGAGTAAGGCGCCGCAAACAACGCAGTCCAGCCGGCGCCGCGCCCGCTCACTCGGGCGCCGGGCCGGCCGGCAGGTAGCGGCTGGCCAGCGCTCGGAAGCGGTCGGTGCGCTTGAACTGCGCCAGCGCATGATCGTACTGGCGTATCCTGCCCAGCGATTCCGGCTTGTGTGAAAACACGATGTAGGCCGGCGTTACACTCAACGGCGGCGACAGCACTTCCACTTCGTCGAGCTTGCCCAGCTTGCGCATTTCATAGGCGATGTTCAAGTCGTTTTCCACGATCGCGTCGAAGCGCTTGAACAACAGTTTTTTCATGTTCAATTCCGCGCTCGGCGCCGTGTCGACGCGCGCCCAGGGCGCGCTGCGCAGGCGTTCGAACGTATCGTTGACGCGCTTGTCGACATACAGTCCGATCGAATAGCTGCGCATGAATTTTTCCAGGTTGCCGTCATAGCGGATGCCGCTGCCGCGCCGCACCACCAGCACGTTTTTCTGGTCCAGGATGGCTTCATGCGGGAACAGCATGAATTGCGCATAATCCTTGAAGTACAGCACCGTCATGGCCATGTCGCAGCGGCCCAGCTTCATTTCCGACACCACGCGCGCCCACGGCATGTAATCGATGCGGATGCGCCAGTGCAGCGCCGCCGCCACGTTGTGCAGGATTTCCACGGCATAGCCGGCCGGCTGGTCTCCGGCGTCCTTCATGGTCTGCGGCGCCAGGCTGAGGCTGCAAACGCGCAGCGGCGCTTCGTCCGCAAACGCGGCCCGGGGCAGCGCCAGCAAGGCAATCAACAAGGCTTTATTTATCGTGGACATCGGGGCGACTGCTGTAGGGTTGCCTGATGCTACGGGGTTTCCCTGGCGCTGTCGATGCGGCGGCAATGACAGTCGCTATATTGTGCAAACCACATATTTGTTTTGCCGCCACAATCCGTGCTGGTGGCAGCTAATCGTCCTGCACCTGGATGGCGTCACCGATCGCATAGAAATGCCCGCCCGCCACATGGTGCAGGCTGCGCAACGCCGGGTCGGCGGTTTCGTAATGCCAGCGCCCGTCGCTGAAGACGCGCGGATCGGCCCAGGCCCCGACGACTTCGCCGATGAACAAGTCATAGGCCTGCTGGTTGTGCGGTTCCGGCATCAGCCGGCAAGCCATCCAGGCCGAGCAGCCTTTCACGAGCGGCACATCGACGCCGTCGATGCCGAACAGCGTCACGCCGCTGTGCGCCAGCTTGTCCGCCTGCCCGTGCAGGCTGCGGTTGCCGACTTCCTGCGTGAGCCGCGCCTGGGCCACGGTCGGCACCTGGATGGCGAACACGCCGCTGCGCTCGATCAGTTCGCGGGTCTTGGTCGACTTGTCGAGCACCACGGTCAGCTTGGGCGGGGAAAAGTCCAGCGCGCAGCACCACGCTGCCGCCATCACGTTGTCGATGCCGCCGTGGCGGGCCGACACCAGCACCGTGGGGCCGTGGTTGATCAGGCGGTACGCTTTGGCCAGCGGCACCGGGGCGAGAGCTTGCGTCATGGGGAATCCTCGGGTAACGGGAACCGCGTCATTATAAGGATGTTCGCCGCCTGCCCGCATCGGTGCAGCGGAGCCATGAAAAAAGCCGGACTGCCCAAGGGCAGCCCGGCTTTGTGCACGCAGGCGCGGGTGCGGATGACAACGCGCGGATTACGCCGCGGCTTTCGCCTTCACCGCCTCGATCGCATCGAGGATGGCTTCGCTGGTGGCCGGGGCGCGCAGCGGCGGGTTGACCTGGTGGCCGGCGACCGACGAAATCGCGTTGCGGATCGCCAGGAACACCGAGAACGGCAGCAGCAGCGGCGGTTCGCCCACGGCTTTCGAACGGTGGATGCTGTCGAACGGGTTGCGGTTCTTGAACAGGCGGATGTTGAAGTTGTCCGGGCAGTCCGACACGGCCGGAATCTTGTAGGTGGAGGGGGCGTGCGTCATCAGCTTGCCCTGCTTGTTCCACCACAGTTCCTCGGTGGTCAGCCAGCCCATGCCCTGGATGAACGCGCCTTCGACCTGGCCCACGTCGATGGCCGGGTTCAGCGAATTGCCCGCGTCATACAGCGCATTGACGTCCAGCAGTTTCCACTCGCCGGTCAGCGTGTCGACGATGACTTCCGACACCGACGCGCCATAGGCGTAATAGCCGAACGGGTTGCCGGTCATCGTGGCGCGGTCCCACGACAGGCCCGGGGTCGCGTAGAAGCCGTCCGACCACAGTTGCACGCGCGCCAGGTAGGCTGCCGCCACCAGTTCGGCGAACGTGGTGGTGACTTCACCGGCGTACACGATGCCTGCCGCGAACAGCACGTCTTCCGGCGCCACGCCATAGGTCTTTGCCGCGAAGTCGCGCAGGCGCTTGTTCAGCGTGGCCGCCGCGTCCTGGGCCGCCTTGCCGTTCAAGTCGGCGCCGGTCGACGCCGCCGTGGCCGAGGTATTGGCCACCTTGGAGGTGTCGGTGGCGCTGGCGCGCACCTTGGCCAGCGGAATGCCCAGTTCATGGGCCACCACCTGGCACACCTTGGTGTTGATGCCCTGGCCCATTTCCGTGCCGCCGTGGTTCACCAGCACCGAACCGTCGGTGTAGATGTGCACCAGCGCGCCGGCCTGGTTGAAGTGCGTCACGTTGAACGCGATGCCGAATTTCACCGGCGTGATGGCCAGGCCTTTCTTCAAGACCGGGCTGGTCGCGTTGAACTCGTCCACGGCCTTGCGGCGTTCGCGGTAATTCGATTCCGATTCCAGCTGCGCGACCAGTTCGTGGATCACGTTGTCCTTGACCTTCTGGCCATACTGCGTGATGTTGCGGCCTTCCTCGTCGTTGCGGCCGTAGAAGTTCACCTTGCGCACGTCGAGCTGGTCCAGGCCCAGGTTGCGCGCGATTTCATCGACGATATATTCGATGCAGATCGCGCCCTGCGGGCCGCCAAAGCCGCGGAACGCGGTGTTGGACTGGGTATTGGTCTTGCCGGCCATGGCGCGGATGTCCACGTCCGACAGGTAGTAGGTATTGTCGAAGTGGCAGACCGCGCGGGTCGCCACCGGCGCCGACAGGTCGGCCGAGAAGCCGGCGCGCGACACCATCTCGACTTTCGCGGCGGTGATGCGGCCGGTATCGTCGTAGCCGATCTCGTATTCATAGTAGAAGCAGTGGCGCTTGCCGGTGACCATCATGTCGTCGTCGCGGTCCGCGCGCAGCTTGACCGGCTTGCGCAGCTTGGCGGCCGCCACGGCCGCGCAGGCCGCCCACAGCGCCGATTGCGATTCCTTGCCGCCGAAACCGCCGCCCATGCGGCGGCACTCCACCGTCACCGCGTGCGACGGGTAGTGCAGCGCATGGGCCACCACGTGCTGCATTTCGGTCGGGTGCTGGGTCGAGCAGTACACGTGCATGCCGTTGCCTTCCTTCGGCAGCGCATACGAAATCTGGCCTTCCAGGTAAAACTGTTCCTGGCCGCCCACGTGCAGGGTGCCTTTCAGGAAATTCTTCGATTGCTTGAACGCCTCGGCCGCGTTGCCGCGCTCCAGGCGCATCGGCGGCACCACGAACGATTGCGCATCGCGCGCGGCTTCCGGCGTCAGGATGGCCGGCAATTCCTCATACTGGATGTCGGCCTTGCGCGCCGCGTGGCGGGCCTGGTCGTGTGTTTTCGCGATCACGACGAAGATCGGCTGGCCCACGTATTCGACTTTTTCCTCGGCCAGGATGGGGTCGTCGTGGATGATCGGGCCGCAATCGTTGGTGCCGGGAATATCCTTGTAGGTCAGCACGTCGACCACGCCCGGCATGGCGCGCACCGGGTCCAGGTTGATCGACAGGATGCGCGCGTGCGCCTTGGTCGACGTGCCCAGCGCGGCGTGCAGGGTGCCTTGCGCTTCCGGGATGTCGTCGGTATAGGTGGCTTCGCCCAGCACGTGCAGGATGGCCGACTCGTGCGGGTGGTTTTGTCCAACTTCGGCCCAGCCTTTCGCTGCGCCAATGGTCATGAAGGCTTCGGATTTGCTGTTCATGAATGACTCCTTAAGCGAATGCGAAAGCGTTGACGGAAGAGGCTGGCAAGGCGCCATCCGGGCGGGTTTCCAGCCAGAAGCGTTGCACGAGGTTTTGCGCGGTCTTCATGCGGTATTCCGCCGTGGCGCGCATGTCGGTCAGCGGGGTGTAGTCGGTGGCCAGCGCCGCGTGCGCGGCCTTCATGGTTTCCTCATTCCACGGCTTGCCTTCGATCGCGGCTTCCGCGTTCGGCGCGCGTTTGGACGTTGCCGCCATACCACCATAGGCGATGCGCACGTTGCGCGCAATGCCATTTTCCAGTTCCAGCGAGAACGCCGCGGCAACCGCCGAGATATCCTGGTCGTAGCGCTTCGACAACTTCCAGGTGCGGAATTGCTGGTTGGCCTTGGGCAGCGGAATGCGCACGGCTTCCACGAATTCGCCCGGCTGCCAATCCTTCTTCATGTAATCGACGTAGAAGTCCTGCAACAGCATCTTGCGGCGGCCTTGCGAGCCGTTCAACACGATTTCCGCGCCCAGCACGATCATCCATGGCGCCGAGTCGCCGATCGGCGAGCCGTTGGCGACCGAGCCGCCCAGGGTGCCGGTCGAGCGGATCGGCTGCGACGCGAAGCGCTGCCACAGTTCGTGCAGCGAGGCGTCCTTGTACTGTTCCAGCACGGCCTTGTAGGCGTCGTCCAGCGACACGCCGGCGCCGATTTCCAGCATGCCGTCGACCATGCCGACGTTGTGCAATTCCTTCACCATGCGCACGTAGATCACGTTGCCCAGGTTGCGCATCTGCTTGGTGACCCACAGGCCCACGTCGGTGGAGCCGGCCAGGATGGTGGCGGTGGGCTGCTCGGCGCGCAGCTGCGCCAGTTCCGCCAGGGTGCGCGGCGCATAGAACGTCTGGCCGCTATGGGTGTAGCTGAACATGTTGTCTCGTTGAATTGCTTGCAGGGCCGTGACCAGCGCGGCCTTGTCGAAGTCCACGTGCGGCAATTCCAGCATGCGCTGGGCCGCGTCGAGGATGGGGCGGTAGCCGGTGCAGCGGCACAGGTTGCCGGACAGGGTTTCATTGATGGTCTTGCGGCACACCGGCTCGCTCGACCCTTCCTGCTTCAAGTACAGGCTCCACAGCGACATCGCGAAGCCCGGCGTGCAGAAACCGCACTGCGAACCATGGCATTCCACCAGCGCTTCCTGCACCGGGTGCAGGCTGCCATCCTGCTGCTTCAAGTCTTCCACCGTGAATACGGCCTTGCCGTCCAGGGTAGGGACGAACTGGATGCACGAGTTCACGTTGCGCATTTCCAGTTCGCCATCGACCAGCGAGCCGATCACCACGGTGCAGGCGCCGCAGTCGCCTTCCGCGCAACCTTCCTTGGTGCCGGTGCAGTGATGGTCTTCGCGCAGGTGCTGGAGCAGCGTGCGGGTTGGGGCCACGTCGGTCACTTCATGGACCTTGCCCTGGTAGTAGAACCGGATCGGTTGAGACTGCTCTTGGGACATTTTGTTGTGCTCCTCTATGTGTTTTATGTCGGACAATCTTGAATGATGATCAGCCGGGCAGGTAAATGGTTTTGAACAGGAAAATACCCGCAATTCCCCACAGCATATAGCTGACTTCACGATGTTTGCCAGTCAGCAATTTCAGGCCGGCGTAACTGATGAATCCCAGCGCCAGGCCGTTGGCAATCGAATACGTAAAAGGCATCACCAGTGCGGTGATCACGGCCGGAATGCTTTCCGTGGTTTCCGCCCAGTTTATCTCCGTCAGCTCGCGCAGCATCAGGCACGCCACAAAAAACAGGGCGGGGGCCGTGGCATAGGCCGGCACCACGCCCGCCAGCGGGGCAATGAACAGCGACAGCAGGAACAGCGCGGCGATCGTCACGGCGGTCAGGCCGGTGCGCCCGCCCGCCTGCACGCCGGCCGCGCTTTCAATGAAGGCCGTGGTGGACGAGGTGCCCATCATGGAACCGGCAATGATGGCGCCGGAATCGGCCAGCAGGGCCTTGTTCATGGCCGGCGGCATCTTGCCGTCTTTCATCAGGCCGGCGCGCTGCGCCACGCCCATCAGGGTGCCGGTGGCGTCGAACAGTTCCACCAGGAAGAACACCAGCACCACGTTCAGCAAGCCGTGCGACACCGCCGAGACCACGTCCAGCTTCATGACCGTGGCGTCGATCGAGGGCGGGGCCGAAACGATGCCGTGGAACTGGTTACCGGCAAAGAAGAACGACAGCACGGTGACCGTCATGATGCCGATCAGCAGCGCGCCGGTGACGCGCAGGCGGTCCAGCGCCACGATCACCATGAAGCCGATGATGGCCAGCACCGGCGCCGGCTGGTGCAGGTCGCCCATGGTGACGAAGGTGGCCGGGCTGGCGACCACGATGCCCGCGTTTTTCAGTGAAATCAGCGCCAGGAACAGGCCGACGCCGGCGGGGATCGCCGTGCGCAGCGAGGCCGGGATCGCGTTCATGATCTTTTCACGGATGCGCAGCAGCGACACCAGCAGGAAGCAGCAGCCGGAAATGAAGACGGCGCCCAGCGCGGCTTCCCACGCGAAGCCCATGCCTTTCACCACGCCATACGCAAAATACGCGTTCAGGCCCATGCCCGGGGCCAGGCCGATGGGGAAATTCGCATACAGGCCCATGATCAGCGTGCCGATCGCGGCCGCCACGCAAGTGGCCACGAACACCGCGTCTTTCGGCATGCCCGCGTCGCCCAGGATGGAAGGGTTGACGAAGATGATGTACGCCATCGTCAAAAAGGTTGTCAGTCCGGCCAGCACTTCAGTGCGGACGTTGGTGCCGTTCGCACTGAGCTTGAAATAATTATCCAGGAAATTCATGTCGCGTCTCCACTTTCTCGAATCCGTTTAGCCACGCAATCTTTTATATGCTGCGTTATATGTACTGTCGCTGATGGGCTGTGCGGCTGCTTATGAGAAAGGGCATACCCTTTATTGATTATTCCGTATATTCCCGGGGCGCGGCGGTGTCCTGCGGCGCCTTGCGGCTGGCGCGGACGGGTTTGGGCCGGAAGTGGCGCAGGAAATCCAGCAAGACGCGCGCCGCGACGTCGGCGTCATCCACCGCCAGGGTGTCCGCCGGCGACGCCTGCCCGGCGCCCTTGCCGCAGCGGGCCAGCAGCACGGCAACGTCGGTGGCGCGCGCCATCGGCACGGCGTCGTGGCTGCCGCCGGACACCAGGGCGCAGGCGGGGGCGCCGGCCCGCTCCATGGCAGCTGACAGCTGCGCCATCAGCCAGGGCGCGCACGGGACGGAACCGGTTTCGCCGGCCGGCTCGATGGCAAACTGGATGTGGCGCGATTGACACACACTGTCAATCTTTGCCAGGATATCCGCCACGGCCGCGTCGCGCGTGGCATTGGCGGCGGCTTGCACTTCCAGTGAAAAGTCGCACGCGCCCGGGATCACGTTGACGGAACCGTTCGGGACCTGTAATTGGCCGACCGTGCAGGCCAGCGCGGCATCGGGACAGCGCGCCTGGTCGTCGGCGCAACGCTGTTCCACGTACAGCACGATTTCCGCGGCAGCCGCGGCGGCGTCGCGCCGCAACGCCATCGGCGTGGCGCCGGCATGGCTGGCCACGCCTTTCAGGCGGACCTGGAACCGGCGGCTGCCGGCAATCGAGGTGACCACGCCCACCGGCGCCTGCCGCCCAGCCAGCACCGGGCCGTGTTCCAGCTGCACTTCCACATAGCCGAGCAGATCCGACGGATCGCGCGCCATCGCATCGATGGACGCCAGGTCCTGGCCGGCCTCGGCCAGCACGTCGCGCAGCGGCACGCCGTCGCGGTCCCGCAAGTCCAGCAGGGCCGGATCGAACTGGCCGATCACGGCCGACGCGCCCAGCCAGGTACTGCCGAAGCGCACGCCTTCGTGCTCGGCAAAGGCAATCACTTCCAGGTGGAAGGGCAGGCTGATGCCGCGGTCGTTCAAGTGCCGCACCACGGCAATCGCGGCCAGGACTCCCAGGCGGCCGCCGCAGGCGCCGTCCTGGCGCACGGTGTCGTAATGCGACCCCGTGACCAGGGTGCGCGCCTGCGGATCGGTCGACAGGAACCGGCCCACCACATTGCCGACGGCATCGATATGCGCGTGCATGCCGGCTTCGCGCATCCATTGCGCCAGCTGGACCGCGGTTTCGCGGTGCGTGGCGCTCATGTAGGTGCAAGTCAAACCATGGCTGTCTTCACTGAGCCTGCCCAACTGCTCGGCCCATGCCACGACCGTGGCGCCCAGTGCATGCTGCTGCGGGGTATTCAGTTGCTTCAGAGTCGTCATCGTGCAATCCGGTGGTGATGATGCGAATCGATCATAGAGGGCCATACCGCCGGACTTATATTGTCACGGCGATATGTGATGGCAGGGGCGGGGTATAGCGGAGGGGGCGTGGGGCGGACAGGGCGCATGGCGGGGGCGCAATGCGCCGTCGCCCTTCCGCGATGTTGGCTTGCTTCGGTGGCCTGCTGCGTTGCCTTACTTCGCCAGCAGGCGCGCCGCCGTGCTGACTTGCGCGCGCAGCCATTTGTGCTCGGTCGCATGGTGCGCGCGTTCGTGCCACAGCTGGTAAAAGCGCAGCGGCGGGAATTTGACCGGCACCTTGTACGACTTCAGGCCCAGCGTATTTTCATAGAAACTGGCGAATTGCTGGCCGGCCGTCAGCACCAGGTCGGTCTGCGCCACGATGTACGGCAACATGCGGAAGTGCGCCGATTCCACCACGATGTTGCGTTCCATGTTTTGCTGTTCCAGGAAGGCATCGATGTTGCCGTGGTAGCCGGGCAGGATCAGCGCCGGCGCCGCGTGCGGCAGGGTCAGGTAGTCTTCCACCGTCATGCCGTCTTTCGGCGTGCGGCGCGCATAGGCGCTGTTGGCGCGCATCAGGCAGACGATCGGGTCGTCGAACAGCTTGGAAATGTGCAGGTGATGCGGCGGTTCGTCCCAGTTGGCGATCACCAGGTCCAGTTCGCCGTCCGACAGCAGGCGCACGTAATCGGCGTCCGGGCCCAGCGCATGGATCACCAGCCGGCTTTTCGGCGATTCACGGCGCACGCGGGCAATGACTTCCGTGAAGAATTGCGTATTCATATAGTCCGGCGCCGCGATGCGGAAGGTGCGCGCCTCTTCCTGCGGCACGAACGCCGTCTTCGGGCTGAACAGGGCCTCGGTTTCGTCGAGGATGCGCTTGGCCGGCTTCAGCAGGCTTTCGCCATGCTGGGTCGGCACCATGCCGCGGCCGCCGCGCACCAGCAGGGGATCACCCGTCAGTTCACGCAGTTTGCGCAGCGAGGCCGAGATCGAAGGCTGCGGCTGGTTGAGTTTGAGGGCGACGCGCGAAACATTCTTTTCGCACAACAGCAGGTACAGGATGCGGATGAGGTGAAGGTCCAGGTGTTCTGGCAAGCGTGACATGTGTCTCTCCTGAGGTCGGTTATTTTCACTTATGCATAACAGGTTCGCATATTCCTGCGGGTAAGACCTATAACGGGAAACATATGCAAGTTATATGGATGGGTGCAGGACTCGCGAGGGCGGGAACGATATCGTTGCACCCATCCCGGCAATAGAGGAGACACCTTCCGTGGCCGGGTGAAGGTCGATGCCTGCCGCGCATGAAGCAGGCATCACGGTCGTAGGGGCGGCAGTAGCACGACTGTATTGGGGGCGCAAGCCTCACTCATCTGAAGGCCCAACAGAGGCAGATGAACAAGACTAAGAATGGAATAACTCATGGAAGCTTTATTCGGATCGTATGGGGTGGAGTGGCTGAACCTGCTGGTACGCTGGCTGCATTTGATTACCGGCATCGCGTGGATCGGCGCTTCGTTTTACTTCGTCTGGCTGGACAACTCGATCCGGCCACCCAAGCCAGGCAGTGAGCTGGCGAAAAAAGGTGTGAGCGGCGAATTGTGGGCCGTGCACGGTGGCGGCTTCTATAACCCGCAGAAATACCTGGTCGCGCCTGGCGAATTGCCGGAAGACTTGCACTGGTTTAAATGGGAAGCGTATGCAACCTGGCTGACCGGTTTCGCGATGCTGTTCATCGTCTACTACTTCAACGCTTCGGCGATGATGATCGACAAGAACGTCGCCGACCTGACCGGCCTGCAAGCCGTTGGCGTCGGTATCGGCACCCTGCTGGGCGGCTGGCTGGTGTACGACACGCTGTGCAAGACCAAGTTGTCGGAAAACCCTGCCGCGCTGGGCACCGTGCTGTTCGTGCTGATCGTTGCCATGGCTTACGTGCTGACCCATACGCTGTCCGGCCGCGCCGCCTACATCCACGTTGGCGCCATGATCGGCACCATGATGGTGGGTAACGTGCTGTTCGTGATTATTCCTGGCCAGCGCAAACTGGTGCAAGCCATGGAAAAAGGCCAGTCGCCTGATCCGATCTACGGCAAGCGCGCCAAGGTGCGTTCCGTGCACAACAACTACTTCACGCTGCCTGTGCTGCTGATCATGATCAGCAACCACTATGCGATGACCTACACCCACGCTTACTCGTGGCTGGTATTGGCCGCCATCATGGCTGCCGGCGTCCTGATCCGTCACTTCTTCAACCTGCGCCACGCCGGGAAAGTGTCGATCGGCTTCCCTGCCGCCGGCGCCGCCCTGCTGGTCGCTGTCGCGGTGGCCATCGCTCCGGCGCCACGCAAGCCGGCTGCCGCTCCCGCGGTCGCCGCGGCGGACGCCCATGGCCATGAAGGCGCCGCTCCGGCCGCCGGCGCCGCGGGCGCCGCCGACCGGGCGTCGGTGCAGGCGGTCGTGACGCAGCGCTGCGTGTCGTGCCACTCGGCCAACCCGACCCAGCCAGGCTTCGCCTCGGCCCCGGGCGGCGTGGTGCTCGACACCCAGGAACAGACCAAGCAGCAGGCTGCCAAGGTGTTCCAGCGCGCCGTCCAGAACAAGGACATGCCGCTGGCGAACATGACCCAGATGACCGACGCGGAACGCGCGCTGATCGGCACCTGGTTTGAATCGGGCGCGAATTAATTCGACAACATGGGTGCCGGGCCTTCAGGCCGGGCACCCACATGACAACTGTAGCCGTAGCTGTAGGGCGGATCATGATCCGCCATGCAAGCGTCTCGACGGCGCATGGCGGATGACGGCTGACGCCTAATCCGCCCTACCGCTACAGCTGCAGCGTGGGGTTACCCATCTGACACCAAGGAAATATCATGACTGAAAAAGTGATTATCGACGGCTTCACCCTGACCGCTGAGCAAGTGCTCGCGGTGGCGCGCGGCAACGCGAAGGTGGAACTGGCCGCATCGTCGCGCGCTGCATTGAAGGAAAGCCGCGACTATATCGAATCGACGTGGATGCACGATGAAGCGCCGATGATGTACAGCTTCAACACGGGCGTGGGCTTGCTGAAAGACACCCGCATCAAGGTCGAGCACATTGAATTGTTCCAGACCCAGCTGATCAAGGCCCACTCGGGCGGCATCGGCGAACCGTTCTCGGAAGAAGTCTCGCGCGCCACCATGCTGTTGCGCGCCAATGCGTTTGCCTCGAATTATTCCGCGCCGCGCGTGGAAGTGGTGGACCGCCTGCTGGCGTTCATCAACGCCGGCATCCACCCGATCATGCCGCAAAAAGGCTCGGTCGGCGCGTCCGGCGACCTGGCGCCGCTGGCTTACCTGGGCGCCGCCATTGCCGGCTTCGATGAAGCCGAAGTGATGTACAAGGGCCAGCGCATGTCGGCCGCCGAAGCCATCACCAAGGCCGAAGTCGGCCCGGTCAAGTTCGACCTGAAAGCCAAGGATGCGTCCGCGCTGATCAATGGCTGCACCGCCTCGCTGGCCGTGGCCGTGATGGCGGCCGAAGATGCGCGCAACTTGCTGACTGACGCGTGCGTCTCGCTGGGCCTGACCCTGGAAGCCATGCGTGCGGAAATGGCCGGCTTCGATCCGCGCATCCAGCAAGCCCGTCCGCACCCAGGCCAGATCAAGACTGCCGCCACCGTGCGCAAGCTGCTCAAGGGTTCGACCCGCACCACGCACGAAGCGCGCGCGATCCAGTTCCCCGACGAGCTGCGCCGCACCGACATCGAATACACGCCGCGCATCCAGGACGTGTACTCGCTGCGCTGCACGCCGCAAGTGTATGGCCCGGTGTTCGATGCGCTCGACTATATCGACAACATCGTCAAGAATGAAATCAATTCCGCCACCGACAATCCGCTGATCTTCGGCAAGGATGGCGGCGGCTTCGAGATCATTTCGGGCGGTAACTTCCACGGCCAATACCTGGCGCAAGCCATGGACTTGCTGGCCATGGCCATCACCGACCTGGGTTCCATCGTCGAGCGCCGCATCGCGCGCCTGATCGACCCGACCCTGTCGTGGGGCTTGCCGCGCAACCTGATGTCCGGCCTGCGTGGCGTGAACACCGGCTACCCGGTGATCCAGTGCTCGATGTCGTCGCTGGTGATGGAAAACCGCACCCTGTCGATGCCGGGTTCGGTGGATTCGATCCCGTCGAAAGCCAACTCGGAAGACCACATTTCCAACTCGACCTGGTGCGCGCGCAAGGCCCACACCATCGTGCAAAACACCCAGTACATCGTGGGCGTGGAAATGCTGCTGGCGGCCCAGGGCCTGACCATGACGGAACACCTGTTGCCAGGTTTCGTGCTGGGCGAAGGCACCCAGGCGGCCTACGAGGAAATCCGCAAGCAAATTCCGGCCTGCCTCGACGGCGACCGCTGGTTCCACAACGACGTGCAGGTGGCGCACTCGTTCGTTACCACCGGTTCGGTGCGCAAGGCCGTGGAAGCCAAGATCGGCGCGTTCGTCTAATCCGGCCGACTTTGTCCCCAGCAAACCCCGGGTGACCGGGGTTTTTCTTTGGCTATGTCACCGCGAATCGTGGAAAGCACCCAATCGCTGCTTTAAGCATGCTTTCCGGGCTGTCGATGCGATGTGCATCAAGAACGCAGCGCCAGCCCAAATAGTTCGGCAAATAGCGCGTGGCCACGCCGTGAAACCGGTGCAGCCAGTTGCGGAAGCGGCTGTGGTACGCATTGACGTTTTGGACGTGCAATGCGCCACGCGCGCGAACCCCGGCGCTCACATTCACGGCTTCATGGCTGATGCCGGCCTCCATGGCAAAGGCCCGGTACGCCGCATTGGCGTCGGTCACCAGCAAAATGTCGGGATCGAGCGCCGGCCGCAGGCACTGGTGCAGGGCGCGTTTTGTCAGCGCGCCGCGCCCGGTCACGAAATCCAGGGTGCGGCCATTGCGGTCGCGCGCCACCAGGATGCAGACCTGTTCATGGGAAATGCCGCGCAACTGCGCATGGCCGCCCCGGCGGCGCGG
>CBIHOX010000120.1:0-19668 GCA_966211685.1 uncultured Pseudoduganella sp. | reverse complement strand
GCGCGACTTCCTGCGCGAACGAGGGACCGGACAAGGCGCCGCCCGGCGCCGCGTCGCCAAGGATCTCTTGCACGATCTGGTGCGGCAGCAAGCCGGTTTCATATTCAAAACCCTTGCACAGCCACACGATGTTGGGAATCGGACGGCCCTTCAACTGTTGCAGCAGCGGCCGCAAGCCGGCCACCGGATTGGCGGCACTCAGCAAGCCATCGTCGCCGGCGTGGGCCACCGCGGTATCGAAATCCGTGGCCACCGCCAGCCCGGGCGGGAAGGGATGGCCCGGCAAATACGCGAGGTTGTCGCGCGCAGCCGCCATTTCCTGCATGGCCGCGGTGTTGCGGCCCCACAACATTACGTCATGGCGATGGGCCAGCGCAATGGCGACAGCCGTGCCCCAGGCGCCGGCGCCGAGCACGGCGACCCGTGTTTTTTTCTTGTCTTGCATGCGTCAAATGCCCCAGATGTCGCTGCTTTTCACATAACCGGTGGCGCCGTCGCGGTGGCGCACCTTGACCCAGCCGCCCGCAACAATTTCCACCAGGTCCAACAGTACGCCTTTATCGGCGGTAAAGGCCAGCGTGGAATTGTCGTCGGCCGCCGTGCGCACCCGGGCGGTGGCCGCTTTCACCACCACCGTGCGTTTCGGGCTCAGCGCACGCGCCTCGGCCCAGGCCAGGTCGCCGCCGGCATCGCGCACCTTGACCCAGTCGCCGTAGCTGAGCACGATTTCGACCGGCATGCCGCGCGGCGCCACGAACAATTTGCTGCCTTTGGTCGACGGGGCGTCGTACAGGATGGCCGGGGCCGCCCCCACCGATTTGAAGTCCAGCGCATGGCTGGCGCTGGCGGCCAGCAACAGGGCGGCGCCGGCAATCAAACGGGACAGGGTGGCGGTACGGGGCATACGGGTCATCTCGAAGGCAGGGATCTGAAAACGTTCAAAGGCCGTCGCCGGCCTTTGATGGGTACTGCTATCTTACTTTAAAAGCAATTAGTGCGCTGCACCATTGGCTTCCGGCGCGGCGGCAGCGGCGGTGGCGGCTTGCTGTTCAGCCAGCGCGGCCAGGCGCTGCTGGTAGAACACTTCAAAGTTGATTTCAGCCAGGTGTACTGGCGGGAAGCCGGCGCGGGTGATCAGGTCGGCGATGTTGGCGCGCAGGTATGGGTACACGATGTTCGGGCAGCCAATGCCCAGCAGCGGATCCAGCTGTTCAGCAGGGATGTTGCGTGCTTCGAAGATACCGGCTTGCTTGCCTTCCACCAGGAACGCCACTTTGTCCTTGACCTTGGCGGTCACGGTGATGGTCACGGTCGATTCGAAGATGCCGTCTGCCAGCGGCTCAGCGCCTACGTCCAGCGCCACTTCGATGCTTGGCGCTTCCTGTTCCAGGAAGATTGCCGGCGAGTTAGGCTGTTCCAGCGACATGTCTTTCAGGTAGACGCGTTGGATTTGGAATACGGGTTGCTTGTTTTCTTCAGACATGGAACGCTTTCGTAGAGTAGAAAAGAGCGGCCGGGCCGCTCACGATGTCATGCGTTGCAGCGGCAGCGGGTAGCTGCCGCCCAAGTGCGCTGGCAATTGTAGCAAAACCAATATGGGGCGGGTCAGCCTTTTAACAAGGGATCGAGCTCGCCAGCCTGGTCCAGCGCATACAAGTCATCGAAACCACCCACGTGGGTATCGCCGATGTAAATCTGCGGCACGGTGCGGCGGCCGGTCTTCTGCATCATCAGCACGCGCTGTTCCGGGTCGAGGTCGACACGGATTTTTTCAATGTCGTTGACGCCTTTGGCAACCAGCAGGCGCTCGGCGCGGACGCAATAGGGGCACACGGCGGTGCTGTACATGGTGACATGGGCAGTCATGGCTCACTCCTTTATTTTGCCAGTGGCAGCCCGGCGGTTTCCCAGGCGGCCTGGCCGCCCTCGAGGACGACCACGTTTTCGTATCCAGCTTTTTCCAGGGTCTTGGCGGCGCCGAAAGCGCGCGAACCTTGCTGGCACACAACGACGATGGTGCGGTTCTTGAACTTTTCCAGCTCGCCGGTGCGGTTTGCCAGTTCGCCTGCCGGAATATGCTTCGCGTCAGGCAAGTGGCCGGCGCTGAACGCCGCCGCATCCCTGATATCCACAATGGCGGCTTTGGTCCGGTTTATCAATAGCGTGACCTCTTGCGGGGATGCTTTTTTACCCCGTTGCGTCAGGGCTGGCCACAGCAGCGCGCCGCCGGACAGGACGGCAATGCCAATAAGAAAGATTTGGTCGATGAGGAATTTCACGGTGTTCCAATGGTTTAAGAATATCCGCGCATTATAAAATAGAAGCTTGAACACCACTTCAGCAGCTTTTTTTCACACTTGATAGACAGAGCTATGTACAAAATTGTTTTCATGCGCCACGGCGAATCCACCTGGAACCTCGAAAACCGCTTCACTGGCTGGACCGATGTTGACCTGACAGAAAAAGGCGTGGCGGAAGCCAAAGCCGCAGGCAAGGTCTTGAAGGAAGAGGGCTATACGTTCGACCTGGCCTACACGTCCGTGCTGAAGCGCGCGATCCGCACGCTGTGGCTGACCCTGGACGAGATGGACATGATGTACCTGCCGATCAAGCACGACTGGCGCCTGAATGAACGCCACTACGGCGGCCTGCAGGGCCTGGACAAGGCGGAAACCGCCGCCAAATATGGCGACGAGCAAGTGCTGGTATGGCGCCGCAGCTATGACACGCCGCCGCCACCGCTGGCGGAAAACGATGACCGCACCTCGTTCAACGACCCGCGCTACGCCGGCTTGCCGAAAGCGTCGATCCCGCTGACCGAATGCCTGAAGGACACCGTGGCCCGCGTGATGCCGGCCTGGGACGAGGAAATCGCGCCAGCCATCCGCGCCGGCAAGAAAATCATCATTTCCGCGCACGGCAACAGCCTGCGCGCCCTGATCAAGATGCTGGACGGCATCAGCGACAGCGACATCGTCGGCCTGAACATCCCGAACGGCCAGCCGCTGGTGTATGAACTGGATGCCGACCTGAAGCCGATCCGCCACTACTACCTGGGCGACCCGGCCGCGATCGCCGCCGCGCAGGCAGCCGTTGCCAACCAGGGTAAGGCCAAGTAATTCCTGATGCCGTGGTCTTCGATTTTCCGCCGCGCGGCAAGCAAGCCGCGCGCGCGGCGTGCTCCCGTACGGTTGCCTGTGCTGTTATCGCTGCTGCTGTCGTCCGCGCTGATGGTGGGGACGGCCGGGACGGCGCACGCCGCCGCAGCCGCCAAGCCGACCGAGCGCAGCAAGCAAAAAGCCGCCGCCGAAGCGGAACGCGCGGAATTGCAGCAAAAGCTCAGCGCCCTCAAACGCGACATCGGCAAGACCGAGAGTGCGCGCGAAGACGCCGCCGACACCCTGGCGGAATCCGAGGAAGCGATTTCCAAGGCCAACCGCACCCTGCGCGAGCTGGCCGACGAACAGGCGCAGACCAATGCCCGCCTGGGCGAACTGGCGGCCGAACATGCGCGCCTGCAAGCCACGGTCGACAAACAAAAGCAGCAGCTGGCCAAGTTGCTGCGTGAGCATTACGTGGCGGGCAATGAAGACCGCATCAAGCTGTTACTGTCGGGTGACAACCCG
The DNA here is from genome assembly GCA_966211685.1 of uncultured Pseudoduganella sp. Classification (GTDB taxonomy): domain Bacteria; phylum Pseudomonadota; class Gammaproteobacteria; order Burkholderiales; family Burkholderiaceae_D; genus Rugamonas. The sequence continues at coordinate 16,042 of CBIHOX010000120.1, read as the reverse complement.
AACCGCATCAACCGCGACCTGCAAATGATGGCCTATGTGTCGCAGGCCCAGGCCCGGCTGCTGGAATCGCTGCGCGCCAACCTGAAAGCCGTGGAAAACAACCAGGCTGAAGCGGAAAATGCGCGCAACGAGCTGGAAGAAATCGCGCAGGAAGAACGGCAGCAGAAAGCCTTGCTGGAGCAGGAAAAAGCCAAGCGCGCCGCCGCGCTGGCGTCGCTGTCGCAACGCCTGGCGGCGCAGCGCAAGGAAGCCGGCAAGGTGGCCCAGGATGAACAGCGCATGGGCGCGCTGGTGGACCGCCTCAACAAGCTGATCGAGGAACAGGCCAGGGCGGCTGCCGCGGAAAAACGCCGCCTGGAATTGCTGGCGGCCGCGAAAGCCAAGGCCGACGCGGAAGCGCGCGCCAAGGCCAAGGCCGAAGCCGAGGCGAAAGCGCGCCAGCTGGCGCAATTGCGCGCGAAGGCGCAGCAGGCGGAAAAGGAACGCTTGGCGAAACAGCAGGGCAAACCGGTCCCGGCGCCGTCGGCCCCGGTGTCCACGCCGGTCAAGCCGACGCCGGACGAAACCCGCGTCGCCTCCGCGCCAGCCGACCCGGCCGCCATCAAGCCGCCGGTGAAGGAGCCGGCGAAGGAGCCGGTCAAGGAACCCGTCAGGGAGCCCGGCAAGGACATTGCCGCCGCCGACACCAAGCCTGCCGCCACGCGCGAACCGATCGCCGTGCGCGAGGTGCCGGCCGACGAACCGCCGCCGCGTCCCGCGCGCGCCGCCGAGGTGGCGCTGGCGCCGGCCGCATCGGAAGGCGCTTTTGCCGCCATGAAAGGCCAGCTGCGCCCGCCGGTGGCCGGCAAGGTGGCGGCGCGTTTCGGCGCCAAGCGCGGCGATGGCCCGAGCTGGAAAGGCATGTTCATCCGCACCGCCGAAGGTGCGCAAATCCACGCGATTGCCGCCGGCCGCGTGGTGTTTGCCCAGTGGCTGCGCGGGTTCGGCAACCTGATCATCGTCGACCATGGCGGCCAGTACATGAGTATCTACGGCAATAACCAGTCGCTGCTGCGGCGCGAAGGCGATGCCGTCAAGGGCGGCGACGTGATTGCCTCAGCCGGAAATACCGGTGGCAACGAGGAATCGGGTTTATACTTTGAACTCCGGCATCGGGGCAAAGAGTTCGATCCGGCTTCCTGGGTGAAGTTTTAAGGGATCCCGGCGGCGGTATCACCTGCCGCGGGGACTGCAACAACGCTGCGGGCTTTTCAAACGGCCTGTAAGAGAACGCGGGCAACCAGCCCGCCACAGAGGGACGCAGGCGTATCATGGGCAATAAAATCAAGAGTTTCGGCCTGGTCGGCCTGGGCATGGTCGCCGGCATTGCCGCTTCCATGCAATTTTCCGCCATCGCGCAAAAACCCATGGGCACGCCGTTGCCGCTGGAAGAATTGCGCCAGCTATCCGACGTGTTTGGCCTGATCAAGACCGATTACGTGGAAGACGTCGACGACAAGAAACTCGTGACCGATGCGATTTCCGGCATGGTGGCCTCGCTCGACCCGCATTCGGTGTACCTCGATAAAAAAGCTTTCAAGGAAATGCGCGAGACCATGCTGGGCAAGTTTGTCGGCATCGGGATCGAAGTGGGCATGGAAGACGGCTACGTGAAAGTCGTGTCGCCGATCGAGGATTCGCCAGCCTTCAAGGCCGGCATCAAGGCCGGCGACCTGATCACCCGCCTCGACAATGAACCGATCCGCGGCCTGTCGCTGGACGACGCCATCAAGAAAATGCGCGGCGAACCGCATTCGAAGATCGTGCTGACCTTGTCGCGCAAGGGCGAGGACAAGCCCATCATCGTGCCTATCGTGCGCGAGGAAATCCGCGTGCAGAGCGTGAAAGCCAGGATGATCGAGCCCGGCTACGCGTGGCTGCGCATCGCGCAATTCCAGGAACCCACGGTGGACGACATGGCGCGCAAGCTGTCCGCGCTGTATGCGCAAAATCCCGGCATCAAGGGCCTGGTGCTGGACTTGCGCAACGACCCGGGCGGCGTGGTGCCGGGCGCGATCGGCGTGTCGGCGGCGTTCCTGCCGAAAGACGCGGTGATCGTGTCGACCAATGGCCAGTTGCCGGATTCCAAGCAGACGTATTATGGCCGTCCCGAATTCTATTCCAGCCGCAACCACGGCGACCCGCTGGCGAAGATGCCGGCCGCGCTGAAATCCGTGCCGATGGTGGTGCTGGTCAATTCCGGTTCCGCGTCCGCCTCGGAAATCGTGGCCGGCGCCCTGCAGGACCACAAGCGCGCCATCATCATGGGCTCGCAAACCTTCGGCAAGGGCTCGGTGCAAACCCTGCGCCAGCTCACCGCCGATACCGCCGTCAAGCTCACGACGGCCCGCTATTACACGCCGCAAGGGCGCTCGATCCAGGCGCGCGGCATCGTGCCCGACATGCTGGTCGATGAAACCGCGGACGGCGAAGGCTTGAACGGCCTGCGCCTGCGCGAAGCCGACCTGGCCCGCCACCTGCACAACAAGGATGGCGAGGCGCCGTCGGCCAAGGTCGACGAACTCGAAGAAGAACTGCGCCTGGCTGCGCTGGCGAAAAACCAGAAGCCCGTCGAATTCGGCAGCAAGGATGACTTCCAGCTGGCGCAGGCCATCAATCATTTCAAGGGCTTGCCCGTCAAACTGTCGAAAACCGAAGTGGTGCGCGATTTCGAAGCCTCCGCGAAAGCCGACAAGGCCGACAAGGCCGACGACAAACCCGCTGCCGGCAAGCCCCCGGTCAAGAAGTAAGAGTTAGCAAGATTCAATGGATGATTCCCAGCTGCTGCGCTACTCGCGCCATATCCTGTTAGATGAAATCGGCATCGAGGGCCAGCAAAAGCTGCTCGATGCGCGCGCGCTGATCATCGGCGCGGGCGGCCTGGGTTCCCCTGCCGCCATGTTCCTGGCCTCGGCCGGCGTCGGCCACATCACCCTGGTCGACAATGACACGGTCGATTTGACCAACCTGCAGCGCCAGATCGCGCACGACATGGCGCGCGTGGGCCAGCCCAAGGCGCTGTCGGCGAAAGCCACCATGGCCGCCATCAATCCCACCATCGCCATCGAGGCGCTGGTCGAGCGCGCCGACGATGCGCGCCTGGCGCAACTGGTCAGCCAGGCCGGCGTGGTGCTGGACTGTACCGACAATTTCGCCACCCGCCACGCGGTCAACCGCGCCTGCGTCGCCCACAAGGTGCCGCTGGTGTCGGGCGCCGTGATCCGCTTCGACGGCCAGGTCAGCGTGTTCGATCCGCGCGGCGGCGCCCAGCCCTGCTATTCGTGCCTGTTCCCGCAAGACCAGCAATTCGAGGACGTGGCCTGTTCCACCATGGGCGTGTTCGCGCCGCTGGTGGGCGTGGTGGGCGCCATGCAGGCGGCCGAAGCGCTGAAAGTCCTGATGGGGATCGGTGAAACGCTGGCCGGCCGCCTGCTGTTGCTCGACGGCTTGCGCATGGAATGGACCAGCATCGCCATCTCCCGCAACGATGCATGCCCCGTCTGCGCCACAAGCGCAGCCTGATAACCCCCTGGAGACACCCATCCAATGAAACGCATCACCACTGCCATGGCGCTGGCCATAGCCACCGCCTTTCCCGTTGCCTTTTCCGCGCCCGCGCACGCCGCCACCTCCACCCGCTATGTGATCATTGCCGAAAACGGCAAGCGGGTGGGCGAACAGGTGGTCGAGCGCGCCGACGACGGCAATACCAGTGTGCGTTTCATCTACAAGGACAATGGCCGCGGCCCGGAATTGACGGAAAAAATCCGTTACGCCCCGGACGGCACCATGGCCAGCTATGCCGTCAAGGGCAATTCCACGTTTGGCGCCGTGGTCGACGAATCGTTCGAGCTGGCCAACGGCAAGGCTGCCTGGAAATCCACCACGGAACGCGGCGAGCGCGCCGTGACCGGCCCCACCATGTACGTGCCGCTGAACAGCTCGTTTGAGACCGCGTCGGCCGCCATTGCCGCGCTGGCCGCGACGCCGGACAACAAGCTGCCGCTGCTCCCGTCCGGCACGCTGACGCACCGCAAGCTGGCCGAAACCGTCGTCACCAAGGGCGGCGAGAAACAGACCGTGCAACTGCTGGCGCAAACCGGCCTGGGCCTGTCGCCGCAATTCTTCTGGGCCACCACCGGCGCCAACGGCAAGCCGGCGCGCCTGTTTGCCGTGGTGGCGCCGGGCGCCTTCGTGGCCGTGGAAGAAGGCTGGGAAGCCAATGACAAGACACTGGCCCAGTTGCAAAAGGACGCCGAGCAAAAAATGCTGGCCGACCTGGCCGCCACCCTGCAGCGCCCGCTCAACGGCTTGACTGTGGTGAAAAATGCGTGCGTGTTCGACAGTGAAAAAGCCGTGCTGGGCGCGCCGTCCGACGTCTATGTGCTGCGCGGCCGCATCACGGCGGTCTTGCCGGCCGGTTCGCCGGTGCGCGGCGCCGTCAATGAAATCGATGCGGCCGGCCGCGTGCTGTTGCCGGGCCTGTTCGACATGCATGGCCACGTGGGCCGCTGGGAAGGCGGGCTGAACCTTGCGGCCGGCGTCACCACGGTGCGCGACCTTGGCAACGACAATGCGCAAATCCAGCAAATCATCGACGAAACCACGGCTGGCAAACTGTTGTCGCCGCAAGTGGTGCCGGCCGGCTTCCTGGAAGGCGAAAGCCCGTATTCGTCCAATGGCGGCTTCGTCGTGAAGACGCTGCAGCAGGCGAAGAACGCGATCGACTGGTATGCCGAGCACGGCTATCCGCAACTGAAGATCTACAATTCGTTCCCGAAAGAGATCCTCAAGGACACCGTGGCGTATGCGCACCTGCGCGGCTTGCGCGTGTCGGGCCACATCCCGGCCGGCTTGCGCGCGTTCGAGGCGCTCGACGCCGGCTACGATGAAATCCAGCACATCAACCAGCTGATGCTGAATTTCCTGGCCACGCCGCAAACCGAAACCCGCACCCTGGAACGCTTCATCCTGCCGGCCGAGAAGACCGCCGGCCTGGACTTCGATTCCAAACCGGTCAAGGACTTCATTGCCCGCCTGGCGAAGCAAAAGACCGTGATCGACCCGACCCTGGCCACGTTTGCCTTCCTCAAGCAAAAGGATGGCGACATCAATACGCCATTCGCGCCGATCGCCAGCCACATGCCGCCGGACGTGCAGCGCAACTTCCACGTCGGCACCATGAAGATCGACGATGTGGCGACTTTGCGACGCTATGAAAAATCATACGCCAAGATGGTGGAATTCGTGGGCCGCCTGTACAAGGCCGGCGTGCCGATCGTGGCCGGCACCGATGAACTGGCCGGCTTCACGCTGCAGGCCGAGCTGGAAATGCTGGTGCAGGCCGGCCTGACGCCGGCGCAGGCGATCCAGGTGGCGACCCGCAACGGCGCGCTGTACACCCGCACCGCCCACGAGCGCGGCAGCATCACGCCGGGCAAGCTGGCCGACCTGGTGCTGGTCGACGGCGACCCGACCAGGAACATCGGCGATATCCGCAAGGTCGCGGCCGTCATTACGCGCGGCTACCTGGTGTATCCGCATGAAGTGGACCAGGCGCTGGGCGTGAAGCCGTTTGTCTCCGATGCACCACAGGTCAGGACGCTGGCGCCGGTGTCGTCCAACATCGCCGGCAGCAATGACGGCGTGCTGAAGCATGCGGGTTTGCGGGCGCGTGAACGCGACTGAGGCGCCGGCTTCTTGCACCAGCGTCTTCCGATGTGACATTCGCTGGCGGTTACGCTGCGATGCAGCTATGCTGGCGAACGCTTAACGCTTATACTCAAGGCCCATTGTTAATTAGCTATTTGGACAGGTTTACATGCAGAAAGTGATTTCCCAACGCCGCGCACGCGGTTTCACCCTGATCGAGATCATGGTGGTGGTCGTCATCATGGGCGTGCTAGCTGCGCTGGTGGTGCCGAAGCTGCTCAACCGCACGGGCGAGGCGAAAGTCGCCGCTGCCAAGGTCGATATTGCCAACATCGTGCAATCGCTCAAGCTGTACAAGCTGGACAACCAACGCTATCCGACCACCGAACAGGGCTTGAAGGCGCTGATGGAAAAACCGACTTCCGGCCCGGCCGCCAATGGCTGGAAGGCAGGCGGTTACCTGGAAAAGATGCCGAAAGACCCGTGGGGCAATCCTTACCAGTACCTGGCGCCTGGCGTGCGCGGTGAAATCGACGTGTTTTCGTTTGGCGCCGACGGCCAGGCCGGCGGCTCGGGCGACGACGCCGACATCGGCAACTGGGACAACTAAACTGTTCCGGGCCGGGCTGCCATGTTTGCCGCCGCCAGCCGCCAGCGCGGCTTCACGCTGATCGAGCTGCTGGTGGTGCTGGTGATCCTCGGCATCCTGCTGGGGATCGTCTCGGTCAACATGGCGCCGAGCCGGCGCCAGGGCATGCAGCAGGAAGCGCAGCGCATCGCCATGTTGCTGCAGCTCGCGCGCGACGAAGCCATCGTGCGCAACCGTCCGGTCGCGTTTGAAGCCGACGCCGAAGCGTACCGTTTCCTGGTGCGCAACGACGTGCGCGCCTGGGAAGCCGTGACGCAGGACGACATGCTGCGCGAACGCCCGTTCAAGAGCGCCCCCGTGACCTTGCTGCTCGATCCCGCCTCGACCGTCCCCGGCGACAAATTGCGCGTGGTGTTCGGCCGCGAGCCGGTCGACCGCCCCTTCACGCTGACCATGGTCAGCGGCGACATCTCGGTCGCCATCCATGCCGATGGCATCGGCCATTTCACGGTGGAGTAAGCGATGCGCCTGCGTTCCCGTTCCACCGGTTTTACCCTGCTGGAAGTGCTGGTGGCCCTGATGATCGTGGGTACCGCGCTGGGCGCGTCGCTGCGCGCGATCGGCAGCCTGACGCAAAACAGCGATGGCTTGCGCGCCACCATGATGGCGACCTGGTCTGCGGAAAACCGGCTGGTGGAAGTGCGGCTGGCCAAGCGCTTCCCGGTACTGGGCAAGACCAATTTCGAGTGCCCGCAGGGCGACATGAAGCTTGTCTGCACGGAAGACGTGATCGCCACGCCCAACCCGCGCCTGCGCCGGGTGGAAGTCAGCGTGTATGACCAGAACCAGCCGGAACGGCTGATCATCAAGCTGGTCCAGCTGGTGCTGCAGGAGGGATGATGCGGCACAGGGCGGGGCGCACGGACGGCGGCTTTACGCTGGTGGAATTGCTGGTCGCAATTACCATCCTGGCCTTCATCGCCGTCATGAGCTGGCGCGGGCTGGACGGCATCATCCGGTCGCGCCAGGCGCTGACCGCGCAGATGGACCAGACCCGCGGCGCGCAGCTGGCGTTCGCCCAGCTGCAAAACGACCTCGAACAACTGGCCGACAAGATGCAGATCGGTGACCGCCCGCGCCTGGTGGCCGACGACACCAGCATGGTCTTCATCCGCAACGTGCTGGCCGAAGGCGAGCCGACCCGCGTGCAGGCCGTGTCGTACCGTATCCGCGATGGGGTGCTGATCCGCAAGGAATCCGTCGCCACGCGCGACCTGCGCCAGCTCGACATGCTGTGGCAGGCGGCGCTGGCCGACACCGGCCCCGCGCCCGCCGTGGCGCTGCAAAGCGGCGTGGCGAAAATGACGTCGCGCATCTGGGATGCGGGCGGCTGGCAGCCGGCGCCGGTGCCGGGCAACGCCAATGGCGCCGCCGGCGCGGCGCCCGGCGCGGTTGGCGGCGTCCCCGGTGCGTCCGGCGCGCCCAGCCCCCAGGCGCCGCAGCAACTCACCGGGTTTACCGGCATCGAATGGACACTGCAATTGCAGGGCGCCGCCGTGCCGGGCCAGCAACAGGGCCTACAACAGGGCCTACAACAGGGCCAGCAGCAAGGGCAGGAGGCTGGCCAGCCGCTGAACCTGGTCAAATACTTCCTGGTGGGGGCGCAATGACGGCGCGCCGCTCAGCCCAGGCGGCACGCTTGCCGGCGCGCGCGCGCCAGCGCGGCGTGGCCATCGTCACGGCGCTGCTGTTGACGACCTTGGCCGTCACCATCGTGGCCAGCCTGTTCTGGCAACAGCAGGTGCAAGTGCGCTCGATTGAAAACCAGCGCCTGCATTTGCAGACGCGCTGGATCCTGCGCGGCGCGCTGGACTGGGCGCGCCTGATCCTGCAGCAGGATGACCGTGACAGCCAGGTCACCGCGGAAACCAGCGTGTGGGCCACGGCGCTGGCGGAAACCCGGCTCGACGATTACGTCGAGCGTGAACGCAACGACAACGAAAAATACGACGCCACCCTGTCGGGACGGATTCTCGATGCGCAGTCGCGCTACAATCTCGGGAATTTGGCCAAAAACCGGGAAATCAATGCGACCCAGATGCAGGTGTTCCGCCGCCTGCTGGAAGGCTTGCAGTTGAACGGTAACCTGGCCAAGAACGTGGCGGAAGAAGTGGCGCGCAGCCAAGTATTGAAGGTGGAAGCGCCGGCCGGCGGCAACCCGCAGGGCGGCGGGGGCCAGAAGGCGCCGCCGTCGGCGGTGCCGCTCGATGGCCGCGAGCCGTTGCCGCCGCAGCGCGTGGAGGATTTGCTGGCGGTGGCGGGCTTTACGCCGCAGGCGGTGGAAAAATTGCGGCCTTTCGTGGTGGTGTTGCCGGAAACCGATGAAACCGGGATCAACATCAATATGGCGGCGCCGGAATTGCTGGCGGCGATGATCGAGAATTACTCCGTGTCGGAAGCCGGCAACCTGGTGCAATTCCGCAAGCGCACGCCGTTTTACCAGGAAGCCGATTTCAAGAGTTTCATCAATGGCCGGCAAGTCAACGGCAAGATTGTGGTAAAGAGCGCGTATTTCCTGGTGGAGAGCCACATCCGGCTGGGCAGGGCGGCGCTGGATGCGGAAGCGCTGATCCGGCGCGGCAAGACCGCCAATGTCGTGTGGATCAGGGAAAACTGAGAAGAATAAACGAAAGAGAGATGCTTTGACGACGCTATACATCCGGTATCCCGCCCGGGCCGCGGCCGACAGCGGCGCCATCCAGCAGTGCCACTTTGCACTGCTCGGTGACAGCGGCAACGTGATGCAGCAGGGCGCTGCCGCCCTGGGCAACATGGCTGAACTGGTGTCTTCCGCGCGCCGCGTGGTGCTGTTGCTGGCCGCCGCCGACGTCACCCTGTTGCGCGTGAAAGCGCCGCCGTTGTCGGCCGCGCGCCTGAAGGCTGCGCTGCCGGCGCTGGTGGAAGACCAGTTGCTGGGCGACCCGGCCGATTGCATCCTGGCGCTGGCGCCGGTCGGGCCGGACGAGGCCGACGGCGAGCGCACGGTGGCCGTGGTGCAGCGCGCGTGGCTGGACGTGCTGGTCAAGGCGCTGGTGGCGCAGGGCGCCCATGCGGTGTCGGCGGTGCCGGCGCAACTGTGCCTGCCGCTGCAGCCGGGCGGCGCGACGGCCGCCATCGCGCCCGACGACGCGGGCCTGGAACTGACGCTGCGCACCAGCCACCACGCGGGACTGGGCCTGACCGTGGCGCCGGACCCGGAAGCGGCGCTGCATACGCTGCGCGCGCTGGCCGGCGAAGCGCCGCTGACGGTCTACCTGCCGGCCGCGCTGGCGCCGCAATACCAGCCGGTGGCCGCCGCCATGGTGGGCGTGTCGATCGAGCATGACAACTGGACGCACTGGGTGGCGGCGGCCCGCACGGCGGGGCCGGACCTGGCGGCCGGCATGTCGAACGGCGGCCAGGCGCGCGCATGGCGGCGCTGGCGCTGGCCGGCCGTGCTGGCGGTGCTGGCCGTGGCGGTCAACGTGGCCGGGCTCAATATCGAATGGCTGCGCATGAAGCGCGAATCGGCCGACCTGCGCAAGGGCATGGAACAGACTTTCCGCGCTGCCTATCCGCAGGAAGCCATCCTCGACCCGGTGGCGCAGATGCGCAGGAACATCGCCAACGCCAAGGCCGGCAGCGGCGACGTGGCGCCGGACGAATTCACGGCATTGGCCGCCAGCGTGGGCGAAGTGCTGGCCATGGCCGGCAAGCGCGACGTGGTGGCCGGCCTCGCTTACAAGGACCGCGTGCTGACCGTCAAACTCAAACCCAACGCGGTCGATGCCGGTGGACTGGCGCAGGTGCGCGACCTGCTGGCGCAGCGCAACCTGGCGCTGTCGGAAGGCGAAGGCGGTTCCTGGCTAATCCGCATGGCGGGAGGTAAATCGTGAGCGAATTCACTGCAAAAACCCGGAAGCTGCAAGCCGCCGTGCAGGCATTCTGGCAAGAGCGCACCGAGCAGGAGCGCCGCATGCTGTCGATCGGCGGCGTGGTGGTGGGGCTGGGCCTGTTTTACGGCTTGCTGGTCGACCCGGCGCTGGAAGGCCGCGCCAAGTTGCGCAAGGATTTGCCGCTGCAGCGGCAGCAGGCCGCCGAATTGCAGGCGCTGGGCCGCACCGCGATGGAATTGAAGGCGCGCACGCCGATCCAGCCCAACCGCATCACCAATGACACGCTCAACGCCAGCCTGGCCGCCAACGGCTTGAAGGCCCAGTCGCTGGTGTTGCGCGGCGAATATGTGACGGTGGAATTGAAGGGTGTGCCGTTTGCCGCGGCCGTCACCTGGCTCGATACGGTGCGCCGCACCGACGCCATCGCCGTGCAGGACGCCACGATCACGGGCACGGCGACGCCGGGCATGGTCGACGCCAACCTGACGCTGCACCAGCGCGCGGCGGGAGCGGCGCAGTGAAACGTGCAGGCTTGTGGCTGCTGGCCGCGCTGCTGGGCGCACTGGCCACGGTATTGCTGTTCTTTCCCGCCACCTGGATGGCGGGACTGGTGGAAAAGCAGACCGGCGGCCGTTTGACCTTGGGCGATGCGCAGGGTACGCTGTGGCGCGGTTCGGCTTTCCTCGGCGGCGCGGCCAGCAGCAATGGCGCGGTGACGCCGCTGCTGCCGGGACGCTTCACGTGGAAGCTGTCGCCATTGGTGCTGGTGGGCATGGTGGACCTGGAATTGTCGAATCCGGACGCACTGACGCAAGCGGTGAATTTCAGCGGTTCATGGCGCCAATGGCAATTGAGCCCGTCCGCGCTGCGGTTGCCGGCCGATGGCCTGGCGGGACTGGGCGCGCCGCTCAATACGCTGGCGCCGTCGGGTGTGATGCGCTTGTCGTGGAGTGCGCTGGAACTGGCCGCGCAAGACAATACCGTGGCCATCAATGGCCGCACCACGCTGGAGATGACGGACATGTCGTCGAAGCTCTCGCCGATCAAGCCGCTGGGCAGTTACCAGCTGGCGCTGGACTGGCGCGGCCAGCAGGCGCAGCTGGATTTGCATTCCGTGCGGGGCCCGTTGCTGTTGAGCGGGAAAGGCAGCCTGGATCACGGCCGCCTGCAGTTTTCAGGGCAAGCCCAGGCCGCCGACGGCTACGAGCAGTCGCTGGGCAATTTGTTGAATTTGCTGGGCCAGCGCCGTCCTACCAATGACGGCAAAAACATCATCGCTTTAGAGTTCAGATAATGAAAAAACAGTCTTTGAACAAACCGAATTTCCCACTGCGCCGCATCGGTGCAGCTGCGTTACTGTGCTGCGCGATGGTGACCAGTCAACCTCCGGCATGGGCGGCCGCCGGCGATGACACCGTGCTCAATTTCGTCGGCGCCGACATCGAAGCCGTGATCAAGGCGGTCGGCCATTACACCAACATCACGTTCCTGATCGACCCGCGCGTCAAAGGCCAGCTGACCCTGGTGTCGGAAGGCCCGCTGACCAAGAGCCAGGCCTTTGCGCTGCTGACGTCCGCGCTGCGCCTGCAGGGCTTTGCCATCGTCAGCGGCGACGGTTACGCGAAAGTCGTGCCGGAAGCCGAAGCCAAGCTGCAGGCCACGCCGACCCAGGTGGGCGGCGCCACGCTCAAGGGCGACCAGATCGCCACCCAGGTATTCCAGCTCAATTATGAATCGGCGGCCAACCTTGTGACGGTGCTGCGCCCGCTGATCACGCCGAACAACACCATCAACGCCAACCCCGGCAACAACACGCTGGTGGTGACCGATTACGCGGACAACCTGAAGCGCCTGGGCAAGATCGTGGCGGCGCTCGATGCGCCGTCGCACACGGACCTGGACGTGATCCCGGTGCGCTATGCGATCGCCAGCGACCTGGCCACCATGATGAACAAGCTGCTCGAGCCGGGCGCCGGCGGCGGCGGCGATTCCGGCCGCGTCTCGGTGCTGGCCGATCCTCGCACCAATTCCCTGGTGGTGCGCGCGCCATCGGCCGCGCGCGCCAACCTGGCCAAGTCGCTGATCGCCAAGCTCGACCAGCCGACCCAGCAACTGGGCAACGTGCACGTGGTGTACCTGAAAAACGCGGAAGCGACCAAGCTGGCGCAAACGCTGCGCGCCGTGGTGTCGGGCGACAGTTCGATCACCGGCGCTGCGTTGGGCGGTTCCGGTTCGAGCGCCGGCGGCCTGGGCCAGGGCCAGAGCGGCGGCAGCCTGGCCGGCGGCCAGCAACAGCAGGGCGGCATGGGCGGCGCCGGTACCGGTTCCACCAACCCGCTGCTGAACGCCGGCAGCAACAGCGGCCAGCAATTGAACGCGGGCGGCGCGGGCGGCTTCATCCAGGCCGACGCCTCGACCAACACCTTGATCATCACGGCGCCGGAATCGGTCTACCGCAACCTGCGCGCCGTGATCGACCAGCTCGACGTGCGCCGCGCGCAGGTGTACCTGGAATCGCTGATCGTCGAAGTGTCGTCCGACAAGGCGTCGGAATTCGGCGTGCAGTGGATGGGCGCGACCGGCAACGACAACAGCACGTACCGCGTGGGCGGCATCCAGTCGCTCAGCAGCGGCGACAGCAACCTGGCGACCCTGGTCGGCAAAGCAAAAGCCGGCACGCCGTCGGTCAGCAATGGCCTGACCATTGGCGTGTTCAAGCAACTGGCCAGCGGCGCGCTGGGCCTGGGCGCGGTGGCGCATGCGCTGGAAACCGATGGCGGCACCAACATCCTGTCGACGCCGAACGTGGTCACGCTGGACAATGAAGTGGCGACCATCCGCGTCGGCCAGAACGTGCCGATCCTGACCGGCCAGTTCACCACCACGTCCGGCACCAACGCCAACCCGTTCCAGACCATCGACCGCAAGGACGTGGGCCTGACCCTGAAAGTGCGGCCACAGATTTCCGAAGGCGGCACCGTCAAGCTGGCGATTTATAACGAAAGTTCCAGCATCGATACGTCGGTCAGCTCGAACAGCGGCATCATCCTGAAGACCCGCGTGATCGAAACCAACGTGATTGCCGACGATGGCCAGGTGATCGTGCTGGGCGGCCTGATTTCCGACGACGCCACCGACAGCGCCGACAAGGTGCGCGGCCTGGCCGACATTCCCATCCTGGGCAACCTGTTCAAGTACCAGAAGCGCGGCCGCACGAAGACCAACCTGATGGTGTTCCTGCGTCCGGTGGTGGTGCGCAACCGCGACCAGAGCAATGAACTGGCCACCGACCGCTATGACTATATGCGCGCGACCCAGCAAGCCGTGAAGCCCGACGACACCGTGCTGCTGAAAGACCTGGGCCAGCCGATGCTGCCGCAACTGAACAATGGCCAGCCGGTCCCCGGCGTCGGCCAGCTGGCCCGTCCCGTGACGCCGGCCGCTCCAGCCCCTGCCGACAAGTCCAAGCAATGAGCAACCTGCTGCCCTACGCCTTTGCCCGCGATTACGCGGTGCTGGCCAAACAACCGGATGGCGGCGGCAACGCGGTCGACGTGTTCGTCTCCGGCGCCACCACGCCGGCAGCGATCGCCGAAGTGTCGCGCCGTTTTGGCCGGATCAACCTGAAACACATGGGCCGCGCCGACCTCGAGGAAGCCATTGCCGCGGCCTATGCCGGCGGCGGCAGCGACGCTTCGCAGGTGGCCGATGAATTCGACGCCGACCTCGACCTGACCAAGCTGCTGCAGGACGTGCCGGCCATCGAAGACTTGCTCGAGTCGAGCGACGACGCGCCCGTGATCCGCATGATCAATGCGCTGCTCACGCAGGCGCTGCGCGAAGGCGCGTCCGACATCCACATCGAACCGTTCGAGCAGACTTCGGTGGTGCGCTTCCGCGTCGACGGCGCGCTGCGCGACATCGTGCGCCCACGCAAGGCCATCCACGGTTCGCTGATCTCGCGTATCAAGATCATGTCGCAGCTCGACATCGCGGAAAAACGCTTGCCGCAGGACGGCCGCATCACCTTGCGCGTGGGCGGCAAGCCGGTCGACGTGCGGGTCTCGACCCTGCCCACCGGCCACGGCGAACGCGCGGTATTGCGTTTGCTGGACAAGGAAGCGGGCCGGCTCGACCTGAACCACCTGGGCATGAGCGCGGACATGCTGCCGCAGTTCGACAAGCTGATCAACCAGCCGCACGGCATCGTGCTGGTCACCGGCCCCACCGGTTCCGGCAAGACCACCACGCTGTACGCGGCGCTGTCGATGCTCAACGCATCCACCACCAACATCATGACGGTGGAAGACCCGGTCGAATACGACCTGCACGGCGTGGGCCAGACCCAGGTCAACGCGAAGATCGACATGACGTTCGCCAAGGCGCTGCGCGCGATCCTGCGCCAGGACCCGGACGTCATCATGATCGGCGAGATCCGCGACCTGGAAACCGCGCAGATCGCGGTGCAGGCGTCGCTGACGGGCCACCTGGTGCTGGCCACCCTGCACACCAACGATGCGGCGGCCGCCGTCACGCGCCTGCTGGACATGGGCATCGAACCGTTCCTGCTGTCGTCCTCGCTGCTGGGCGTGCTGGCGCAGCGCCTGGTGCGCAAGCTGTGCAACGAATGCAAGCGCGTCGACGAACATGGCGAATGGCATGCGGTCGGCTGCGAAGCGTGCGGCCACACGGGTTTCCATGGCCGCGTCGGTATCTACGAGCTGTTGCAGACCACGCCGAAAATCAATGCGCAAATCCACGACCAGGCATCGGAGGCGGCGATCCGCGCCGCCGCGCAGGCCGACGGCATGGTGACCATGCGCGAAGACGGCGAACGCTGGCTGAAGGCCGGTATCACCACGCGCGCGGAATTGCTGCGCGTGGCCAAGGATTAAGGGTTAGGACCTCAGGATGCCAGCGTTCCGCTATGAAGCCGTCGATGCCGGCGGCTCCACGAAAAAAGGCGTGGTCAACGCCGACAGCCCCCGCGCCGCCCGCGCCGACTTGCGCGCGCAGGGACTGACGCCGCTGAAGGTCGATGCGATCGCCGCGCAGGTCGACGCCAGCGGCAAGGCCACGCGCCGCGCCGGCTTCGGCGAGAAATTGTCTTCCACCGAACTGGCGCTGTTTACGCGCCAGCTGGCCAGCCTGCTGGAAGCCGGCCTGCCGCTGGAGCAATCGTTTACCGCCCTGCTGGAACAGGCCGAACGGCCCTATGTGCGCGACTTGATCGCATCGATCCGCTCGGAAATCATCGGCGGCGCCGCGCTGTCTGACGTGCTGGGGCGCCATCCGCGCGACTTCCAGGAAATCTACCGCGCGCTGGTGGCGTCCGGCGAACAGATCGGCCACCTGTCGCGCGTGTTGTCGCGGCTGGCCGATTACATCGAACGCCGCAATGCGCTGATCGACAAGGTCAAGCTGGCCTTCACGTATCCGGCCATCGTTACGGTGGTGGCGTTTTCCATCGTGATTTTCCTGCTGACGTACGTGGTGCCGCAAATCGTGTCGGTGTTCGCCAACACCAAGCAAAAGCTGCCGGTGCTGACCATCATCATGCTGGCGGTGTCGGACTTCGTGCGCACCTATGGCGTGGCGGTCGCGGTGGCGCTGGTGGGGGCGTGGTTCGCGTGGCGCCGCGCGCTCGACAATCCGGCCCTGAAGACCCGCTGGCATACATGGCTGCTGACGGCGCCGCTGTACGGCAAGTTCGAGCGCAGCCTGAACACAGCGCGCTTTGCCAGCACCCTGGCCATCACGACCGGGTCCGGTGTGCCGATCCTGCGGGCGCTGCAGACCAGCCGCGATACGCTCAACAACGTGGCCA
>CBIHOX010000119.1:0-19980 GCA_966211685.1 uncultured Pseudoduganella sp. | reverse complement strand
CCGTCCTCGCCCGGCGAACTGCTGCTTTTCCAGGTCCGGACCGCCATCCGGGCCGAACGCAAACTGGATGTGTGCTACCAGGACCTCAAGGGGCAGGAATCCACACGAACCCTCTGGCCCTGTGCTGTCGGCTTTTTTGACCAATGCCTGGTCATGGTGGCCTGGTGTGAGTTGCGGGAGGATTTCAGGAACTTCCGGATCGACCGTATCAAGAACCTGCAGGTCAGGGAAGAGCGTTATCCCGAGCGCCGCCAGAGCCTGCTCACGAAGTGGCGGCAGCAGGAACGCATTCCGGCCCGGTAGTTCGACTGCTGACGGAAACTGTCACTACCGCCTACTACGATAGGTACACGGATCGGCCGCTGCCCAAGGGGCGGCGATCCGCGACCAACCTTACCTATCGGAGAACATCGTGCAACATCCCAATTTCCTGCTCCTCTACGTCGGCAGCCCGACCGCCAGCGCCGCTTTCTATGCGGACCTGCTGGGAACCCAGCCGGTCGAGGCCTCACCCACATTTGCCATGTTCGCTTTGGAGAACGGCATGATGCTGGGTCTCTGGGCCCAGGATACGGTCGCCCCCAAGGCGACAGCGGGCGCCGGAGGTGGCGAACTGGCCTTCGCGGTGGACGGTGACGCCACGGTGAACGAGCGCCACCTGCATTGGATTGCCAAGGGTATCGTTATCGCCCAGGCTCCGACCCGGATGGATTTCGGCTACACCTTCGTCGGCCTCGATCCGGACGGCCATCGGCTGCGCGTATTCGCGCCTGGCCAGCATTGAACAGGAACTGGATCGCAGTAGCGTGAGCGCAGCATGTACGCTTGGGCAGAGCCATGGGTTTCATGCCGGTGTGCCACGGCAGGGAGCCGCCGCTGCGGCGCATCCGCCCGGGAGATAGGTCGCGTACTACTCGCCGACGGAGCGCTTTGGAGAACGCCTTCCTGTCCAGACTTATTCCCGCCGCCTGGTTTGCTGAAAATTCACCGAAGCCCGGTCCGACTTCGCTCCTGTATTGAGAAAATGCCAATCTCCGGATTGGCGTTTTTTATTTGGCGGCAACAGCGCAAAAACTTGCCCCGCCACAATAACAACACGTCCAACAAAATTCCCTACGTAACTGAAACCCACCTTTGAAATGCAGTATATGATTTAAATACGCTGCAGTTTCAATGCTTATTCATGTCTACGTGAGGATTTTATGATCCAGATCAAAACGTCGCGGCAATTAAAGTTGGAACAAGATGCGCTTGATAGCGCCATTGAAAGGCATTTCACGCGAATTATTGTTGCTGCGGCGGGCGGCGATTTTTCGCAGCGGGTCGATGCCGATGCCTTGCCCCCCATGCTGGGCAAGGCGGGCGATGCGATGAACCGCCTGCTGGACAACCTGCAGGCGATCCGTACCGACACCGAGCGCATGAGCGCCGAACACGACAGGGGTGACATCGACGCCGTGATCGATACCCACCGCTATGCCGGCGAATTGCGCAGCCTGGCGCAAGGCATCAACACCATGGTGGGCTCGCACATCGCCACGAAAAAAATGGCAATGAATGTCGTCAAGGAATTCGGCCGCGGCAACTTCGATGCGCCGATGGACAAGTTGCCAGGCAAGAAAGCATTCATCAACGACACGATCGAACAGGTGCGCGCCAACCTCAAGGGCTTGATTGCCGAGATGAACAGGATGGCGTCGGAACATGACAAAGGCGACATCGACGTAACCATCGATGCGCAGAAATTCGAAGGCGATTTCCGCACCATGGCGCACGGCATCAACGCGATGGTGGCGGCGCACATAGCCGTGAAAAAGACCGCGATGAATGTGATCCGGGAATTCGGCCGCGGCAATTTCGATGCCCGCCTCGATCAGTTGCCCGGGAAGAAAGCATTCATCAATGACACCATCGAACAGGTGCGCGGCAACCTCAAGGGCCTGATTGCCGAGATGAACAGGATGTCATCGGAACATGACCGCGGCGACATCGACGTCATGATCGACGCCCAGAAATTCGAAGGCGATTTCCGCACCATGGCGCAAGGCATCAACAACATGGTGGCCGGCCACATTGCCGTGAAAAAGAAAGCCATGGCCTGCGTGAAATCGTTTGGCGAGGGGGATTTCAGCGCGCAGCTGGAAACGTTCCCGGGCAAGAAGATATTCATCAACCAGACCATCGAACAGGTGCGCGCCAACCTGATGGCCCTGATCGAAGACACCGGCATGCTGGCCAAGGCCGCGCAAGCCGGCCAGCTCGATACGCGCGCGGAAGCGGGCCGGCACACCGGCGACTTCAGGCGCATCGTCGATGGCGTCAACAATGCGCTGGACGCGATCGTGACGCCGCTGCGCGAAGTGCAGCAAGTGCTGGCGCGGATGGAGAATGGCGACCTGACCACCGTCATTCACGGCGATTACCTGGGCGCCTTCGCCGAATTGAAGAACGCGGTCAACAGCATGGCCGCCAAGTTGGCCGAGGTCGTCAACGAAGTTTCCAGCGGCGCGGAAACGCTGGCCAGCGCGTCCGAGGAAGTCAGCGCCACCGCGCAGGCGCTGTCGCAGGCCGCCAGCACCCAGGCCACCGGCGTGGAACAGACCAGCGCCTCGATCGAACAGATCACCGCGTCGATTTCGCAAAACACCGACAATGCGAAAGTCACCGACAGCATCGCCACCAAGGCTGCGCAGGAAGCCAGCGAAGGCGGCGCGGCGGTCAGGGAAACCGTGTCAGCCATGAACCAGATCGCACGCAAGATCGGCATCATCGACGACATCGCTTACCAGACCAACCTGCTGGCGCTGAATGCGGCCATCGAAGCGGCGCGCGCCGGCGAACATGGCAAGGGCTTTGCCGTGGTGGCGGCCGAGGTGCGCAAACTGGCCGAGCGCAGCCAGGTGGCGGCGCAGGAAATTGGCGAAGTCGCCAGCAACAGCGTGAAACTGGCGGAAAAAGCCGGCAAGTTGCTCGATGAAATGGTGCCCAACATCAAGCGCACGTCCGACCTGGTGCAGGAAATCACGGCCGCGTCGGAAGAGCAATCGTCCGGTGTTGCGCAAATCAATGCGGCGGTCGGCCAGCTCAGTCATTCCACGCAACAAAATGCATCCAGTTCGGAACAATTGGCGGCCACCGCCGAGGAAATGAGTGACCAGGCCGAACAGTTGAAATTGACGATTTCATTCTTCAAGCTGGCGGCGGAAAAGCGGCCCATTGCCCGCCCCGTCGCCTCGATGACCTGGGAATCGGCCGGCCGTCAGCCGGTCCGCAAGCCGGCCCCCGGCCGGACCAACTTCATGCAGGAAGCCGAGGAACACTTCATGCGGTTTTGATGTCCGGGCGCGGCGCCGCGACCAGCGTGGCGCCGTGCCGGACAGCATCATCCCAGCCACGCCAGGTCGAACGCCGCTACCCCTACCAGTTCGATGCTGACGCCATCGGACAGCGTCAGCAGCGCATTGCCGCCAGCCGCCCCGGCCGACGCCAGCACCACGCCGGACAGCACGATGCGGTCGCCCTGCCCCGCGTTGAAGTCGGTGATCACGTCATGTTGCGCGTCGCCGCCGGCCGCCGGCGTCCAGACGAAGCGGTCGGCGCCGGCGCCGCCGCTTAACGTGTCCGATCCGTCGCCGCCGGCCAGCGTATCGTCGCCGTCGCCGCCGCGCAGCACGTCGTTTCCGCCGCCGCCGACCAGGCGGTTGTCCAGCGCATTGCCGGTCAGCTGCACCGTGGCGTTGGGGCCGCAGACCACGTCTTCCACGTTGGCCGGCGCCGTCAGTACGGCCGTGCCGCCAGTGATTTCAATCACGTCGTGGCCCTGGCCGGGCGCCTCGACGATTGTGACCGCGCCGTCGGCCAGCGCGGCGATCGACAGGATGTAGCGGTCGTCGCCGGCGCCGCCGGCCAGGGTGTCGTGGCTGCTGTAGCCATAGTGGCCGCCGCCGTGGCTGACCAGCGTATCGTTGCCGGCGCCGCCTTCGAGGCGTTCATCGAAATAAAACGTGGTGGCGCTGTCGGACAAATAATCGTCGAAGGCCGTGCCGATCACGCCATTGACGTTGATGAGCGTGTCGTGTCCCGGCATGCCGGCCACCTGCCCGCTGCCCGTCACGTGCGCATAGCCGCGCGTGCCGTCGAAGTGGTATTCGGTGTCGTTGGTGACGATGGTGTCCGACAAACGCACCGTCACGCCGGCGCCGGCGGCGCTGTAGTCGACCGTGTCCGCCACGCCCGACGGCGCCCAGTCGCCGCCGATCAGCGTGTCGCCATCGCCGCTGGCGACCAGCACGTCGCTGCCGTTGCCGCCATTGACGGTGTCGATACCGGCCCCGCCGTCGAGGCGGTCGGCGCCCCAGCTGCCCTGCAGGAAGTCGTCGCCGCTGCCGCCGGACAGGACGTCGTTGCCGATGCCGCCGTCGAGCGTATCGTTGCCGGCGCCGCCGGCCAGGACGTCGTTGCCGGCGCGGCCCCACATGGTGTCGGCCCCGGCGCCGCCGCTCATGCGGTCCGCCAGCGACGTGCCCAGCAGCGTGCCGCCGGCGGCGGCGGCCGTGATGGCCATGGCCGCGCCATCGAACACCGTGCCGGTGCCGGCGCGCTGCGCGGTTTCGCCGGCGTCGGTGCCATACAGGTATTGCAGCGCGGCCAGGTCATAGGCGCCATAGTGCGTGGCAAAATGGCCGCCCGGATCGTACGATTCCGTCATGACCGTATAGTCCTGGTTGTCCTCGGCCGCCGTCAGGCCGCCGTCCGACACCACCGCGTGCTTCAGGCCCAGGGCGTGGCCGATCTCGTGCAGCAGCACGTAATACGCTTCGCTGCCGGGCTGCGTCGCCATGCCGCGCATGATGTTGGCGTTCAGGAAGACGTCGCCATACGTGCCCTGCTGGTCCAGGTTGTCCAGCGACTTGGGATTGTCGTTGCTGATGCCGTCGTCGACCCCGGGTTCATAGGCGGTGCCGCCGGTATTGAGGCTCATGTCGCGCATGCCGAGCGCGATGTCGGCGTCCAGCGTGGCCGGCACTTCCTGGAAAGACAGCCCGGTGGCTTGCGCGAGCATGGCGAAGATCGCGCGCGCCGCGTCCATCAGCTCGCCGTTGAACGGTTCGAAGCCCGTCACGCGCGCCACGTTGGGCTGGCGGCTGTACTCGTACTCATTGTAATAGTCCGGGACCGCGGTCATGAAGCTGTACGTGATCGTCAGCGGCGTGCCATGCGGCGCCTGCTGGATGAACTTGCCGTACCACGACACGCTGCATTGCAGCAGCGCCATGTATTTGCTGGCATCCACATCGCCCGGTGCGATCGATGGATCGGGCACGACGGGGTGCGCGGCCGGCACCAGCGGCACGGCGGGCACCGATGGCGCGCCCTGGCTGTCGAGCACATGGGCGGCGCCCAGGCCGGCCGCCGCATGCACCGCGCCCTGCAGCCCGGCGCTGGCCGCCAGCGCCGACGCGTCATCGGTCACGCCGGCCAGGAATTGCCTCGCGTACGCCTGCGCTGCGGCGCCGTTATAGGCGTCCGGACGGTCCGACGACGCCAGCGCCTGGGTAAAGCCGGTCGCCACCACGACCTTGTTGGCCACGGCTTGCGCGTCAGCGCCGGCCGCCGCGTCGGCCAGCACCGCCACCACGTCGGCGGGGCCGATGGCGCCCGCCTCGTACAGCCCGGTCCAGAACGCCAGGCCGGCTTTTTCCGCATGGCGTCCGAACAGGTTCACATAGACGCTGTCGATGATGTCGGCTGGCGTGCGCGAGCCCATCAAATCCGTATATTCCTTCGACTGCGCAAAGGCCTGGGAGACCGCGCGGGTATCGCCGCCGGAAGCCGCGACCACGCTTTCCCAGAACGCCAGGCCGCCAACGTCGGCGGGACGGTTGAAATACGCCACATACAGCTTTTCAATGGCGGCAGTGTATTGGGTAGCCATGGCGGAGCTCCTTTTCCGCCAGCTTACGCCTGTCATGCCGGAATGCAATAAGTTGTTTTTTCACGCCACCTGCCCGACCAGGATACGCCGCGCCGGTATCCGCAAGCAGCTGCACATCGTTGAGGCAATTAACAAGTTTAATAAAAAATAATAAGGCAAATTTCAACCACCGGCATGGGAAATTGCCATGCCACCTCACAAATTGCTATTTTTCTGCAAGTAAGCTCTTATTAATTTCGCCAACCGTCATTACAAAATTTCCCAAGTGGTTGCCGGGAACATTTTTATACGGCTTTATTTTGTCCTACTCAAAACAAGACTTTTTAGGTAATTTTTCGGCCAATCTTTTGTTTGACCTGTTCACCGAATAATATTCGACCCCTATCCCGTGTAAATACGAGGTTCGGAACTGTAAATAGTGGAAATTACTTGCTTGTGGTTGTTACTACTAAAGCTACTATATTTTCCATTGTGTAATGTCTCGCACCCACCGGCACCAGAGGATCGGCCAATCATGTGGATTACAAATCTGAACGTCGGCAAACGGTTGTATGCAGGGTTTGCCGTTGTCGTTGCCTGCTTCATCATCCTGCTTGCGGTCGCCAACCGGAACTTTGACAACCTGTCACGGTCGGCCGCATGGAATACGCATACCCATGAAGTACTGGCGGAAGCCAGTGACCTCCTGCTTTCCCTGGTCAATATCGAAACCGGAGAACGCGGGTTTGCCTTGAGCGGCAACGAAGCGTCGCTGGAACCCTACCGCGCGGGACTGGCTGACTTCAACAAACACTGGGAAAAAGCCAGATCCCTGACCGCCGACAACCCGCAGCAGCAAGCCCGCTTGCGGGAACTTATCGAGAAGCAGCGCCTGTGGGTCCAAGAAGCGCTCGAACCAGTGCTGGAAAAACGGCGCGCCGCCAACAGCGATCCGGCGAAAATGGACGAAGTCATTGCCTTCGTCAAGCTCGGCAAAGGCAAGGCCGGCATGGACGCCATGCGCGCCAGGCTGGTGGAATTCAGCCAGGCGGAAACCACACTGTTGGCCACGCGCTCGGCGGAAATGGTGGCGCTGGAAACCCTGATGCACAACACGCTGCTGATGGGCGGTGCGCTGGCCGCGGTGGTTGCCGCGGCCGCGGCGATCGCGATCACGCGCAGTATCCTGTCGCCCTTGAAGCAGGTGCTGGCCGCGGTCGACGACTTGCGCGCCGGCGACGGCGACCTGACTTACCGCCTGCCGGTCCTGGCTGCGGAATTCGGCGTGCTGGCCACGTCGCTCAATGCATTCATAGAAAAACTGCACGACATTATCAGCCGCGTGCGCACGAGCGCCGACTCCATTGCGCCAGCCAGCCGCGAAATTTCGTCCGGCAACGCCGACCTCTCGGCCCGTACCGAACAGCAGGCCAGCGCGCTGGAAGAAACCGCGTCCTCGATCGAACAGTTGACGGCGACCGTGAAGAACAATGCCGACAATGCGCGGCAAGCCAACACGCTGGTGGAATCCGCATCGGCCGTGGCCACACGCGGTGGGGCGGTAATTGCCGAAGTCGTGGGCACCATGGGCGAAATCAACGAGTCGGCGCGGAAAATCGTCGACATCATCGGTGTCATTGACGGGATTGCGTTCCAGACCAATATCCTTGCGCTGAACGCGGCGGTGGAAGCCGCCCGCGCCGGCGAACAGGGGCGCGGTTTCGCGGTGGTGGCGTCCGAGGTGCGCAGCCTGGCGCAACGCTCGGCCGCGGCCGCCAAGGAAATCAAGACGCTGATCGACAACTCGGTGTCCAAGGTCGACGCCGGCTCCCGGCTGGTCGATACCGCCGGCGCCACCATGCAGGAAATCCTGGACAGTGTGAAGCACGTCACCGACATCATGGGTGAAATCACTTCCGCCAGCCTGGAACAGACTTCAGGCATCGAACAGATCAACCACGCCATCGGCCAGATGGATGAAGCCACGCAGCAAAACGCTTCGCTGGTGGAACAAGTGGCGGCGGCATCGGAGGCGTTGTCGGAACAGGCCGGCGCACTGGCCGCGGCCGTCAGCGTCTTCAAGATCGACGCCGCGCGCCCGGCCATCGCACCTGGCGCCGCGGCAGCCAAGCCCAGTCCGGTAAGGCTGGCCTACGTCATGCCGGGGGCGCCTGCCGCCGGTACGCAAAAACCCCGGCCCGCCAGCACGGCGGCCGGCAACGAATGGGAAGAGTGCTAACGATGACAATCTCGAATTGGAAGGTATCGACCCGGCTGGGTATCGGTTTTGGACTGGTGTCACTGCTGCTGGCAGTGATCACCCTGCTGGGCTTGAACCGCATGAGCGAACTGAAACGGCGGATGGATGACATCACCACCGTCAACGACGTGCAGGCCGCCCATGCGTCGGCCATGTACCTCACCATCACGGAACGCGCGCTGGCGCTGCGCAACCTCATCCTGCTGGGCGACAATCCCACCGAAGTGCAAATCGAAGTCAAGCGCATCAAGGCGCAAAGCGACAAGTACACTGAAGCCGCCGACCGTCTGGGCCGCATGCTCGACGCGCCGGGCAGCAATACCGATCCACAGGAAAAAGCCCTGTTCGACGCGATCCGCCAGAGCGCCGCGGCGTCGGCGCCCTTCATCGCCAAGGGCATGGAACTGGCGCTGGCCGGCAAGCGCGAGGAAGCCTATCATCTGTTGCGCTTTGAATTCCGCCCCACCCAAAAAAAATGGTGGGAACAGTTGAACCAGTTGATCGAGCTGGAGAAGAAACAAAACGAAGAAGCCAACGCCCAGGCCGAGTCGGACTATGCGCGGGCGCGCACCATGATGCTGGTGTTTGGCGCACTGGCGCTGGCGGCCAGCGCCACGGCCGCCGTGTTGATCACGCGCAGCGTGGTGCGAGAACTCGGCGGCGAACCCGCCTATGCCCGCAACATCGTCGAACAGATTGCCGGCGGCAACCTGGGCATTCACATCCAGACCCGGGACAACGATCACTTCAGCCTGCTGGCTTCCATGCGCACCATGCGCGACAGCCTGGCCGCCATCGTCAGCCAGATCGACACCAGCGCCCATACCATTGCCACCGCCTCGAACCAGATCGCCGTCGGCAACCATGACCTGGCGTCGCGCACGGAACAGCAGGCCGGGGCGCTGGAAGAAACCGCCTCCGCGATGGGGCAGTTGATTGACGCGGTCCGGCAAAACACGGGCAACGCGCAGCAAGCCAACGACCTGGCCGCGTCCGCGTCCGACGTCGCGCTCAAGGGCGGCGAAGTGGTGACCCGCGTGGTCGACACCATGGGCTCGATCAATGCCTCGGCCAACAAGATCGTCGACATCATCGGCGTCATCGACGGCATTGCATTCCAGACCAATATCCTGGCATTGAACGCCGCCGTGGAAGCGGCGCGGGCCGGCGAACAGGGCCGCGGCTTTGCCGTGGTGGCGTCCGAGGTGCGCAACCTGGCGCAACGGTCGGCCGCGGCCGCCAAGGAAATCAAGGCGCTGATCACCGATTCCGCCGCCAAGGTGGAAACCGGCACGCAACTGGTCGACCAGGCTGGCGCCACCATGAGCGACATCGTGACCGGGGTGCGGCACGTGACCGACATCATGAGCCAGATCACGTCCGCCAGCCGCGAACAGCATGCGGGCATCGAGCAAGTCAACCAGGCCATCGGCCAGATGGAACAGTCGACGCAGCAAAACGCGGCGCTGGTGGAACAGGCGTCCGCCGCCGCCGAATCCATGAAGGAACAGGCCGACCAGCTGGTACAGATCGTCAGTGTCTTCAAGCTGAGCAACGCTGTCGCCGCGCCATCGGCAGGCACGGTGGTGCGGCTGGCGCAGGCGCCCCGGCCGGCCAAGCCTGCGGCGCGCCGGACAGCGCCGGCTGTGCGCAACGGCACTTACCAGTGACCAGGGCCCGGCGGGGCACGCCGGCCCGCATGACCTGTGCAACCCTGCCGCTTGTGCGACCGGCTATCGGGCGGCCCCGGCGGGCCGGGCCATGCCCGCCGCAAGATGACGCGGACGTCTTTTTCATGCGATCATCACGTTATGAAAAAGACATTGATTTCCCTGCTGCTGGGCCTGCCCCTGGCAGCGCACGCCCAGTGCCAGCAGCGCGACGCCCTGCAATTTTTTGCCGGCCATGCGCCGCGCGCGGCTTGCCCGCCAAGCGACACCCGGCTGTGTTTGGCACTGCCCAGGCTGGTCGACGATGATTTCCACGACCTGGTGGTGGCGGCCAGCGCTGAATTCTTACCGAAGTTCAACCCCGGCAAGGGCGCGACGCCCAGCCTGCTGCCGGTGGTGCGCGACGCGCTGCGCATGGATTTGACGCGGCGCAGCGCCTATGTCACGTGCGACGGCTTGCACGTGTATTTCCAGGACAGCGGCGGTATCGGCGACAAGACAGAATGGCGCGGCCCGGTGGCGGTCAGCACACTGTATGCGGAACGGCCGCGCTAGCGGACCCGGCGTACAATGGCCTTCCCTTCCCCGCTGAGGACTCCGCCATGGCCCGCCTCTCCCGTGTTTCCCTGCTTTCCCGCGTCACCGCCACCCTGGCCCTGCTGGCGTCATGCCTGGCCAGCCCGGCAGCCGTTGCCGGCAAACCCTACCAGTATGCCGTGGTCGGCAACCCCGCCAACGTGGTCTTGCCGCACCCGGCCAAGCCATCGCTGGTGCTGATGGGCGGCGGCCCCGACGTCGACGCCGCCTTTGCCTGGATGATCGCGCACGGCGGCGGCGGCAATTTCGTCGTGCTGCGCAGCCGCGGCGACGACGCCTACAATCCGTATATCTACGCCATGGGCGGCGTGCAATCGGTGGAAACCCTGGTGATCCCCAGCCGCGAGGCGGCCAATGACCCGTTCGTGGCCGAACGCATCCGCGGCGCCGAAGCGCTGTTCATTGCCGGCGGCGACCAGTCCGATTACATCAACCTGTGGCAAGGCACGCCGGTACAAGCGGCCATCCAGCAACTGGCCGCCAGCAATATCCCGGTCGGCGGCACCAGCGCCGGCATGGCGCTGCTGGGAAAATACGGTTTTTCCGGCTTGAATGGCGGCGTCACGTCCGGCGAAGCGCTGGCCAACCCGTACGACAAGCGCGTCACCCTGGAGCGCGATTTCCTGGCTTTACCCGACATGGGCGGCGTGATCACGGATTCCCACCTCGTCGCGCGCGACCGCATCGGCCGCCTCCTCACGTTCATGGCGCGCATCGTCAACGATGGCTGGGCGCCCGCCGTGCATGGCATCGGCGTGGACGTGGAAACCGCGCTGCTGGTGGAAGACGGCACGGCCACCCGGGTTGGCGCGGGGTCGGTGTATTTCCTCGCCACGGTCGGCTTGCCCGGCGTGTGCCGGCCCAAAACCCCGCTAACGTACCGCAACGTCGGCGTGCAGCGCCTGTCCGGCGGCGGCGCGTTCGACTTGCGCAACTGGGCGTCCTACAACGGCGCGACGGCCAGCTACAGCCTGTCGGCAGTCAATGGCGTGCTGAGCTCGACCCAGCCCGGCGGCTCGGCCTATTGAACCCGGGCGTCGCGTCCGTAAAGCCCGCACCGGCCATGCGGGTTTTGCGGACGCGCCCTTGATTCGCTCGCCGGCGCCACCAGTTAATGGCTTTCCGCAGCCCACCCGCGCCATCGCGACCGCCATGATCCCGTTTTCCGTCCTCGACCTCTCCCCCATCACCGAAGGCAGCGATGCGCGCGCCTCATTCGCCCATACGCTGGACCTGGCGCGCCATGCCGAGCGCCTCGGCTACCGGCGCTTCTGGCTGGCGGAGCACCACGGCATGCCAGGCATCGCGTCGGCCGCCACCGCCGTGCTGCTGGGCTACGTGGCGGGCGGCACGCAATCGATCAGGGTGGGGGCTGGCGGCATCATGTTGCCCAACCATGCGCCGCTGGTGATTGCCGAGCAATTCGGCACGCTGGAATCGCTGTATCCGGGCCGGATCGACCTGGGACTGGGCCGCGCGCCCGGTTCCGACCACGTAACGGCGCGCGCGCTGCGCCGCAACCTGGCCAGCGATCCGGACGACTTCCCGCAAGACGTGGTGGAATTGATGGAATACTTTGCCGGCTCGCCGCGCCGCGCCGTGAAGGCCGTGCCGGGGGCCGGCCTGGACGTGCCGTTGTGGATCCTCGGTTCCAGCCTGTTCGGCGCCCAGCTGGCCGCCGCGCTGGGCTTGCCGTTTGCATTCGCATCGCACTTCGCGCCGGCCATGATGATGCAGGCCATCGACATCTACCGCGCGCAATTCCGCCCGTCCGCCACGTTGGCCCGGCCTTATGTCATGCTGGGCTATAACGTGTTTGCCGCCGATACCGACCAGGAAGCCCAATTACTGGCCACCTCGATGCAGCAAGCATTCGTCAACCTGCGCACCGGCAAACCCGGCAAGCTGCCGCCGCCCGTGCCGGGCTATATGGACCGGCTGGCGCGGCCGGAGCGCGACATGCTGGAACAGGTACTGTCGTGCACGGCCATTGGCGCGCCCGCCACGGTCCGGCACGCAATGCGCGACTTCATTGCCCGCACCGGCGCCGATGAATTGATCATTGCGTCGCAGACCTTCGACCACGGCGCCCGCCTGCATTCGTATGAACTGGTGGCCCGACTCCGCGAAGAACTGTAGAAAAAGTGCAGGATATTTGATCTAGATCATATACAACCACCGGACGCGGCCGCTAGCCTGTGAAATTTTTCGCAGGTTTCATCCGATGCCGACCGCTCCCGAACTTCTCCTCCCCGCCGGTTCGCTGGCCAAAATGCACGCCGCCTTCGACTTCGGCGCCGACGCTGTCTATGCCGGCCAGCCACGCTACAGCCTGCGCGTGCGCAACAATGATTTTTCCACCTTGCAGGCGCTGCAGGAAGGTATCGCCGGCGCCCATGCGCGCGGCAAGCAGTTCTTCGTGGCCAGCAATATCTTTGCCCACAACGCCAAACTGAAAACGTATTTGCGCGACATGGAACCCGTGATTGCCATGAAGCCCGATGCGCTGATCATGGCTGACCCGGGCCTGATCATGATGGTGCGCGACAAGTGGCCGGAAGTGCCGGTGCACCTGTCGGTGCAGGCCAACGCGGTGAACTGGGCCGACGTGAAATTCTGGCACCGCATGGGCTTGACGCGGGTGATCCTGTCGCGCGAACTGTCGCTCGATGAAATCGAGGAAATCCGCCAGCGCTGCCCGGAAATGGAACTCGAAGTGTTCGTGCACGGCGCGCTGTGCATCGCGTATTCCGGCCGCTGTCTGTTGTCCGGCTATTTCAACCACCGCGACTCCAACCAGGGTACCTGCACCAATTCCTGCCGCTGGGACTACAAGGTCGGCAATGCCGAGGAAGACGCCAGCGGCGACCTGGCGCCGCCGCAAGTGATTCCGCTGCAGTTCCGGCAGGCGCTGGAGCAGGCCGAACGGCCGCTCTCGGCGCTGCACCAGCAGCCGCGCCATCCGCTGGCGGACCGCCCCTACCTGATCGAGGAAGCCGAGCGGCCGGGCGAACTGATGCCGATCCTTGAAGATGAACACGGCACCTACATCATGAATTCCAAGGATTTGCGCGCGGTCGAGCATATCGAGCGGCTGGTGAAGATCGGCGTGGATTCCCTGAAAGTCGAAGGGCGCACCAAGTCGCTGTATTACGTGGCGCGCACGGCGCAAGTCTACCGCCAGGCCATCGACGACGCCGTCGCCGGCCGGCCGTTCGATCCGGCCCTGCTGGGCCAGTTGCAGGGCCTGGCCAACCGCGGCTATACCGACGGCTTTTACAAGCGCCACCACACGCAGGCTTACCAGAACTATATGCGCGGGGCGTCGGAAATCGACCGCAGCCAATATGTGGGCGACGTGCTGGGCATCGAGGAAGGCTGGGCGCGCATCGCCGTGAAAAACCGCTTTGCCGTGGGCGACCGGCTGGAAGCCGTGCACCCCGCCGGCAACCGCGACCTGATGGTTACGCGCCTGCTGGCCGACGATGGCCGCGAGATCACGGTGGCGCCGGGCGCCGGCCACCTGGTGCGCATGCCGGTCGATACCGCGCTCGGCCTGAACGGCGCCCTGCTGGCGCGCTATGTCTGATGCTTGCCGGCCGCAAAGGGTGGGCGGCGAAGGCGCCCTGCCGGCCTGCCGCGTTTAACGCGCCGGCCGTGGCCCAACAGCCGTACGGGACACGGCTGGCGCGCGCAGGCTACGCCTCAGCCGCAGCCTGCCGGCTCTGACGCGCCCTGCCGGCGTACGGCCAGAGGGGGGGCGCCGGCGGGAAGCCTGCCGCGGCGCCGCGGCGCGCGCCGTCCATTGGTTGCCGTTCAGCCGCCGGGCCGCATGCAAATGCGGTTACGGCCGCCTTGCTTGGCTTCATACAGCATGGCGTCGGCGCGCAGGAACAATTCGTTTTCCGTCTTGTATTCCGGATAGGCGGCCACGCCGCCGCTGAACGAAAAGTGGCGCACGTCGCCCGGTTTGACTTCAAACGGGATCTTGCCGAAGGCCTGGCGCAGCGCATCCATTTTTTGCCAGCCCTGCTCCAGCGTGCAATTCCAGAACACCATGACGAATTCCTCGCCGCCGAAGCGGCTCAATAAATCGTCTTCGCCAATGTATGGCGCCAGGGTCAGCGCCAGGCGCTTGATGACGATGTCGCCGAAATAATGGCCCCAGGTATCGTTGATGGTCTTGAACTTGTCGATGTCGACCACGCCGAAGGCCAGCGGCAGGTTTTCCCGCGCCGCGCGGCGGATCAGGTCTTGCGCCTTCTTTTGCAGGCCTACCTTGTTCAGCAGGCCGGTGGCGCGGTCCTTGCCGATCAAGTCCTTGTTGATGCGGATCTTGTTGGCGCGGTTGACCAGTTGCGACGCCAGCACGCCGGGATCGGTCAACAGCAGGATATCGTCAAAGCCGCTGTCCAGCGCGCGCGCCGTGACGGCGGCGTCGGGCTGGCGCTGCAACAGCATGATTTCCCGCACCGGGTCGGCTTCGATATTTTTCTTCAATACCCGCACGATGGCTTCGGTGCGCGCATATTCGGCGTCGGTGATCAGCACGATATCGGGCTGTAACTCCTTGACGCGCAAATGCAGGGTCTGCGCATCGCCATGGTGGATCATTTCGATCCGGCGCTGCAGCAGCGCGCCATCATCGAGCCCGACCGGCTCGCCCAGGTACATCAGCCGCACCAGGTCGCCCCGTTTGCGCTGGACAAACAAGTTGAACAATTTATCGACCAGCACGTCGTTGGCGATCGGCTTTTCCGCATAGGCCAGGCAATTGCTGTCGACCAGGCGCTGCTGCAACAGGAAGCGGCCGCCCTGGCGCGCGCTTTGCAGGTAGACGTAACTCTGATCGCTGGGCAGGCGCTGCAGCAATTCACTGAGCATCAAGGTCTTGCGGCTGTCGGCCATGTCGGACTGCATATTGTGCAGTGCATCAAGGTCGATCACGAACAGGCTGTGGCCCCGGTCGGCCACCACGGCTTCGACGAACTCCTTCACTTCGTTGAAGAATCGGAAGTCGAAATCGTATTTATGCGCGTGTAACTGCAGTTCAGCCTGGTTATCCTTGATGAAAAAACTCTGGGACAGCAGCATTACCTGATTCTTGTAGAGCGGTGCATCACTTGCCATGCTGGGTTGCTTTCATAAGGTTTACCGGGCTTGGCAACACCTTACACAAGAAATGCCTTCCGCGCAGCACTAACGTTCGATTTTCGTGCCAGAAAGACCACGCAAAACCGCATTCCACTGCCGCCAGCCACCACCGGTTACAGGCAGAGGCCGCCGGCGCAGCTGTTACAATCCCGGGTTTCCTCTTTTACGCGTGCTTCCCATGTCCTCCCTGCCTCCCTGCCCCCAATGTTCCTCCACCCTTACCTATGAAGACGGCACCGGCCAGTACGTCTGCCCCGAATGCGCCCACGAATGGCCGGTGGCCGGCGAGGCGCCGCAGGAGGCGGCGCGGGTCTGGCGCGATGCGTCGGGCAACGTGCTGCAAGACGGCGACACCGTGGTCGTGATCAAGGACTTGAAATTGAAAGGCGGCGGCGGTGTGGTCAAGCAGGGCACCAAGGTGAAAAACATCCGCCTGGTCGACGGCGACCACGATATCGATTGCAAGATCGACGGCTTTGGCCAGATGGGCTTGAAAACGGAATTCGTGCGCAAGGCGTAAGCCCGGACACCCTGCGCTTCCCGCGGCCCGGCGGCCGTGCGCCGTGCGGCCATGCGGCTATGCGGGATGGCGCGGCGGCTCAGGCTTTCCTGCCCTTGCCGGTGGCCGCCATGTACAGCGTTTTCGCATCCTTGTGCGCCTGGTCGATATTGCGCAGGCGCTTGTCGTCGTCATGCTTGACGAAAAACTCGGCATCCTGCGCGTCGACCACGATCTTGATGGCGGCCTGGTCGGCCAGGTTGTATTTTTCCACGATCAGCGTGGTGACTTCATCCAGGTATTCTTCGTAGGTCATGGCGGTTCCTCGGGGCGGCGTTCGGCAAAGCCGACACTATAACCGCAGCCGCCGGTTCCTCACCCGGCCACGCGTTCATTTGACCCGCGTATAGACCAGTTCCATCCACTTCATCTCCTTGCCGCCGGGACCGGGGCCCCACATTTCCACCTTGTGGCTGTCGTTGCCGGCCAGGGTGGTGGCCATGGTGTAAGTCACTTCCTTGCCGCTCATGGGGTCGGACATCGTGCCCTGGTACTTGATGGTATTGCCGCTCATCGTTCCGTATGCCACGGTCATGCCGGTGCTGCCGGAATCCATCCAGGTGCCGAAATATTTTTTCGTCACGTTGTCATAGCCCTGCATGCCCTTGCCGACAAACGGCTGCCCGGCATAGGTGCCCTGGTAATGCTCTTCGATGTAGCGCCCGCCCATGATCCATTTGCGCTCGGACGACCCGGTGCTTTCCTCGGGCGGCCTGGACGGGTCCATCCACGATTTCGACTTGACGGTGAACTTGCCGACCAGCGGCTCGAGCTTTTTATGCGCCTCGCCCGGGGTGCCGGCTTGCGCCATCTTGTCCCACATGGCTTTTTCCGCCGCGGTGGGCGCCGGTTTGGCCGGCTCCGCCGCCCACGCCGCACCGGCCACGGCGGCGGCTGCAATGAACGACTGTACGATACGGTGACGTTGCATGGCCAGACTCCTGGTGACAGGGAAGGCATCCATTGTAGGCATGGGTGGCCGCTATCAACGATTTATAAAATCCATCACTTATTATTTTTTAATTAATAAAATAAAAAACGGGAAGGGATCACTCCACTTCCCGTTGATCGGTGCCGACTGCTTATTGCTGCGCCACGCCCTGATTACGCGCCGGCACGAACTCTTCCATCACAGCCTTGCGCAACAGCGCCGGCGGCACCAGCCCTTGCGCCAGCACGAAGTCGTTGAAGGCCTTGCGGTCGAACTTGCCGCGCAGCGCCACTTCGGCGGCCTGGCGGGTTTCCATCAGGCGCTGGTAGCCGTAGAAGTACGACGTGGCCTGGCCCGGCGCGCGGAACGTGTAGCGCTGCATTTCCTGCGTCGCCATCCCTTCCGACAAGCCGACTTCCTCCATCAGGAACGATTTCACGCCTTCCGGCGAAATCTCGCCCAGGTTCACCATCGGGTCGAGGAACGCGCGCGCCGCGCGCTGCATGCGCGCCTGCAGCGCGAACAGCTGGCCGTCCAGCGGTTCATACGGCTGCATTTCCGCTTCCGCGTACAGCGCCCAACCTTCCACGTTCACGCTGTTGAAGGCGAACACGCCGCGCGCCGTGGAGACGCCGGTCTCGATCATCTTGGCGAATTGCAGTTCGTGGCCGGGACGCGCCTCGTGCGCGGTCAGGGTCCAGGTGCCGGCCTGGTGCGTGAAGTCGTCGAACACCTTGGCCTTGCCCGATGCATCGGGCGGCATGCCGGTGGTCAGCACGAACTCGCCATATTCGCCGGTGTTGCCGATCAGGCGCGGCGGATTCATGTGCGGCGCCGGCTGGGCGGCGTTTTCCGCCGGCGACGCCAGGCGGATCACGGCCTTGCGGTCCGGCAGCGACACGATGCGCTGGTCGCGCACGGCCGATTCGATCTGCGCCAGGCGCTCCTGGTACAGCGGCATCACATTGTCGACCGGGATTTGCTGCTTCTTCAATTCACGCATCACGAAGCGGTAATCGGCATTCGGCAAGTTGCGCTCCCTGGCGATCAGGCCGGCCGTGATGTTCATCTGGTTGCGGATTTCCGAGAACGACGTCAGGGCTTTCGACATCAATTCCTGTGGGCTGATATCGACGCCGAACTGCTTCAGGTTGTCCGCATAGATTTCCGGAGGCAGGCGGTGGTCGGCGCGGGCGCGCGGCAGGATGTGCTTGCGCACGTTGTCGTTATACGCGGCCAGCTGTTTTTCCAGCGCGGCGTAGGCCGGTTCCCAGCCTTCCAGGCCGCTCTTGGCCAGCAAGTCCTTGATGCCGGCAATCATGGTCGGCGCATCGTTGAGCGATTGTTCCACTTCCCCCTTGAACGGGCCCAGCAGCTTCGGATTGGCTTTCAGGCGCTCGTTCAGGCGGTCTTGGGCCAGTTCCGTGATCGGACGATAGCCCTTGGCCAGGCCGGCGTATTTTTGCAGGCGCACCACCAGGGTTTTCTGGCGTTCTTTCGGGATGCGCGGATCCAGCGTCTGGCGCACGACGCCAAACAACAGGCGGTTCAAGTCCTGGTACGGCAGCATCAGCTTGCGCTGCAGCGCATTGCTGACCAGGTTTTCATCGGCCGCCTTGATGAGGATTTCCAGGTCCTGGCGGATTTTCGGGTCGGTTTCCGCTTTCAGGCGCTTTTGCAGTTCCGCCACCACGGCGCGCGTATCCTTGACGCTGGCGTCATACAGGTCGCGCGACATGTCCGTGATTTGTTCGTCATAGCCATCCACGCCCAGCGAACTGGCGCTCTCCGGCGAATATTTCGCCATCACGTTCAACAACAGTTTGGCGTTGTCATTGCTCTTCGTCACCCACGCTGGTTCGGCGGCGGCGACGTTGCCGGCCAGGGTTGCAAACGCCAGCGTGATGGCGCCCAGCATGGCTTTGGATTTCCAGATTGGTTTGTGCATCGGATTCTTTCATGGTGGCAGGCGCGGGTGGCGGCCTGGCGGGTTTTTATTCGGACAAAGTCTCCCCTGCGTTGGATGAAACGCTGACACAGTATAGGAATCGGCCGAGGGCGGCGCCCGGCTCATGCGACAGATGGCAGAAAAACGGCGCTGAAATGCGGATTTCGCGTGTTTCAGGAGGATTTGCCGCGCTGGCTGCCGACCTTATGCCACGCGGCGCGGGCGTCGTCCCACACCGGCACGATGGCCAGCACGATCAGGACCAGCGCCAGCAGCACGGTGGCGCCATAGCCGATGCGCGTGAAGCACAGCGCGCCGGCTACGCCGCCGATGAAAAACGCCCCCGCCAGCGCCAGCAGGATGCGCAGCCGGGCACGGTCGACCTGCACCGGCGGCATGCCGGGCGTGACGTTCCAGTACGCCATCTTGCCCAGCTCGATGCCGATATCGGTCATCAGCCCGGTGATGTGGGTGGTGCGGATTTCCGCATTGGACAGTTTGGTGATGACGGCGTTTTGCAAACCCATGGTGAAGCACAGCAACATCACCGTGACGGGGATAAAAAACAGGTCGATTTGCGCCAGCCGCGCGCCCAGCACGCCAAAGCCCAGCAACAGCGCCGCTTCCACCAGCAGCGGCAGCGCGTACGTGCTGTGCATGCGGTGGCGCCGCGCGTAATTGACCATGATGGACGAGCAGGCCGCCCCGGCCAGGAACGACAGCAGCGCCCCGAGACCGTCGAGCGCCAGGCCGGCCGCACCGACCGCCAGGTTGTCCGCCATGGCCGACACGATGCCGGTCATGTGCGACGTGTACTGGCGCACGGCAAGAAAACCGCCGGCATTGGCGGCGCCCGCCACGAACGCCAGCGCGATCCCCAGGTGGCGGTTGCTGGCGGCGGCGCGCTCGGCGCCGGTCAGGCGGCGGATGTATTGGATCGGCATGGG
>CBIHOX010000118.1:0-19982 GCA_966211685.1 uncultured Pseudoduganella sp. | reverse complement strand
ACGCCGTCGATGGTCAGCGAGTTGTAGCGGCTGTTCTGGCCGGCCACGGACATTTCGCCGCGTTCCTTGTCGGTCTGCGACACGCGCGGGTCGGAACGCGCATAGTCTTGCAGGTTGCGGTTGATCGAACCCTGGATCGCCAGTTCCGTCGACGACAGGCTGGTGCCGGCGCCCATGGTGGTCTTGGAGAATTTGTCGGAGCGGCCGCCGGCCACGCCGGCGATCGTCACGGTCTGCATGGCCGGGGCGCCAAGGGTCGCATCCACGCTCGACGTTTCCGCCAGGTTGGTGTAGATCTCTTCGCGCTTTTCCGTCACGCCGTTTTTCGTGATGATGATCGTGTAAGGACCGCCCACGCGCAGGCCGCGCGCCACGTAGCGACCATCGGCGTCGGTCGTCACGTTGCTGATGGAACCGGATTCATTGTGCACGATCGTCACGGTGGCGCCGGCAGCCGGCTTGCCATCCGCGCCGGACACGCGCCCGCCGATGGCCGAGGTGGTGTTCTGTGCGAACGACGGTGCTGCCGCAAGCGCGATAGACAGGCTGAGCGCAATCTGCGTCAACCGGAGCCGTGGATGATTCATCATTGTATAACCCCAAAAAAGACAAATATTCATGAAAGCACTGGCAGCCGTCCAACAGGCCGGCCGTCCGTGCTTCCTCTTTTACTTTTGCTGCAAACCGTGATGTGCGGCGAACGTGGCGCCGTACTTATTCTGCTGAGCTACGAATCAGTCTAACTTTGCAATATTTCAATACCGTGACACACAAGAAAGCCGTGGATCCCATCAGGATGTGATTGCAAAACCAACATTTTTGCGACGTTAAAATCCACTATGCACGAAGCAAAAATGCATGACAAATTCGATTTTCTTCTCGAATTGAGACGCTAAATGTATAAATCCGTTAGTTTTAGTCGACCAGAAGTGGCCGGAATGAGGGATTAAGGCGGGATTATAAGAGTGCTTGAATAGGATTCATGTGGAAAAAGCATACTAATCGTACAAAAGTTTGTGCTTGTAGTATGTCCACAACACAGCATCACGAGAATTGCAGGAATGATATCGCGCCGGCGGGCAGGCCGCCGGCGCATTTATGTAAGCTTATTTTTTTGCCGGATGCAGCGAAGCTGCAACATCGGCTTCGAATTGCGCGTAGCGCGCATCGAGGGCTTTCAGCAGCCGCTGCTTGTCCTGCTGGGCCAGGAAACTGTAGCGGATGCTGTCGTACGACAGCTTCTTGATTTCCGCGTAATCGGTCTTGTAGCGGCTGGCAAACAGCACGTATTCGTTGGCCAGGTTGTTGCGCGATACGCCCGCGTCATCGGTGGCCAGCACGAACGGCACGCCATATTTGCGGTACAGGGTGACGGGGTGCTGCTCGCCTTTCACGCCCAGGATGAATTCATTGCTGGTCAGGTTGACTTCGACCGGGATGCCCTTCTCGCGCATGGTCTTCATCAGCGCCAGCGCATTGCGCTCGTGCGCGATGTCCATGCCGTGGCCGATGCGTGCCGCGCCGGCCGTATGGACGGCTTCGGCGATGTGCGACTGCAAGCCTTCCGGCGGCACCATGCCCAGCGACAGTTCGCCGGCGTGCAGCGACAGCTTCACGTCCGGGTATTTCTTTTTCAGGAATTCAAACATTCGCATGTGCAGCGTGTAGTCGCGCATCGATACATACGTGCTTTCCTGGCCGACGATGTTGACGCCGACGATCTTCGGGTTTTGCCGCGCCAGCCGGAAGCCGGACACCATGCCGGAAAACACTTGCGACGGCGACAGGAAGCGCAGCACGAACGGCTGGTAGCGCATCGTGAATTGCGCATCGTCGATGCCGGCGCTGGCGTTGTCGACGTTGGCGTTGTAGGCGCCGATCCAGCCATTCCAGGCGGCGTCCTTGTCCAGCGCGGCCAGGAGCGCTTCGAACTGGCCGGCCAGGTCCGCTGCACCGGCGCCCGGCGCCAGCACCGCCTTGTCGAAGTCCGCGTATTGCGCCAGCGGCGCGATTTCAAACACGGTTTCAATGTACGCGACGTTTTCATTGATGGCGCGCTGCTTCAGCGTGCGCAAGCCGTCGGCCGTGTTGGTGGACGAGACCGGGCCGAAATACGGGAACGTGTCGAAGAACGTGCGGTCGGGCGGCGCTTGCAGGCCGCTGTGGTTGTAGAAGTCCTTGGTGGCCCAGCGCTGCAGCAATTCCGCCAGCATCGTGTTGTCTTGCAGGACGTCGGCGCCGGCCATGCAGCTGCGGTCCTTGGCCGGCAGGTTGCGCTGCGCGTCGTTGAAGGCGCTATCGGTCTCGATACGGTAGGTGGCCTTGTTCACGCAATACTTCTGGCGGTCGACCCAATCGAGGAATTGTTCGGCATAGATGGCGCCGGAATAATGGTGGTGCAGGTCGCCGCCCTTGGGCATCATGGTGAAGAACAGCGTCAATTCCGCCAGCTTCGGCTGGCCGCCCGCCACCAGCGACGCGAAGTGGCGCTTGACGATGTCTTCATTGCCGGCGGCGCGGGCCGGCGCGGCAACGGTGAACGCGGCGGCCAATGTCGTTGCAAGCGTGGCGGCAATCAAACTTTTTTTGTGCATGGGGTGCCCTGTCTTATTGAAGGTCGGGGGCAGCCTCCGCCACGCGTTCATGCACCAGGCGCCCCTGCGCATAGCTTGCGGCCACGGCCCGGTCATCGCCCAGCAGCGCCAGCGCGAACAGCATTTCCTCCAGGCTGCTGCAATGGCTGGTGCGGCGCGCCAGCAGCGGCGTCGCCTTCGGGTCGAGCACGATGAAGTCCGCTTCCACGCCGGCGGCGAAATGGCCGATCGCGCCGTCCAGTTGCAGGCTGCGGGCGGCGCCCAGCGTGGCAAGGTAAAACATGCGCAGGGCCGGCAGGTAGCTGCCCTGTAAGCGCGCTACTTTATAGGCTTCATTCATGGTTTGCAACATCGAAAACGACGTGCCCGCCCCCACGTCGGTGGCCAGCGACAGCAGCATGCCGGCGCCGTCGGCCCTGGCGAAATCAAACAGGCCGCTGCCCAGGAACAGGTTCGACGTCGGGCAAACGGCCGCCGCGGCGCCGCTGGCCGCCATGCGCGCGCGGTCCATATCGTCGAGCCAGATGCAGTGGCCATACACGGCGCGCGGACGCAGCAGGCCGTAGCGGTCATACACGTCGAGGTAGCTGCGCGCGCCGGGGAACAGTTCCATGGCCCAGCGGCACTCGTCCTGGTTTTCCGACACGTGGCTCTGGATATAGACATCGGGATAGGCGCGCGCCAGGGCGCCGGCCACCTGCAACTGCTCGTCGGTGGAGGTGGGCGCGAAGCGCGGCGTCAGCGCATACAGCTGGCGGCCGTTGCCGTGCCAGCGGCGGATCAGGTCTTCGCTGTCGCGCCCCGCCGACTCGGCGCAATCCTGCAAAAAATCGGGGCAATGGCGGTCCATCAACACCTTGCCGGCGGCCATGCGCAAGCCGCGCCGGCTGCTGGCGTGGAAGAACGCGTCCACCGATTGCGGGTGCACGGTGCAATACACGAGCGCCGTGGTGGTGCCGTTGCGCAGCAATTCATCGAGGAAGAACTCGGCCGTGGCGGCCGCGTAGTGCGGGTCCTCGAAACGGCGTTCGGTGGGGAATGTGAAATTGTCCAGCCATGGCAGCAAGCCCGGTGCGGGCGAGGCAATCATGTCGGTTTGCGGGTAGTGGATGTGCGTATCGATGAAGCCGGGAGTGATCAGCTTGCCCCGGTAATCGGTCACCGGCGTCCCGGGCGGCAAGGTGGGGTGCAGCGCGGCGTAGTCGCCGGCCTGCGTTACCTTGCCGTTGTCGATCACCAGCAGGCCATCGTCGTGCCAGTGGTGGGCATGGTCATGAAAGGCCGGATCGGCGCTGAAGTGCAGCAGGCTGGCACGGAAGGCTTGCATCGTCGGCTCCTTGCTTGTGCTGCGATGGCGCGCGCAGCATCGTCATGGTTTGCGATAGTTTGCGCGGCATGCGCTCCATTTCCTGCTGTTCCCATACGCCCAGCAATTGCGCCACCACCGAAGCGGCAATCACGGCGGGCGCCTTGTTGGTGATGCCGGCGATGCCGATCGGGCATACCATGGCGTCGATTTTTTCCAGTTCAAAGCCTTTGGCCTGCAGGCGGTGTTCGAATTGCATGCGCTTGGTCTTCGAGCCGATCAGGCCGAACCAGTACACGTCGTCGCGGCGCAGGATGGCTTCGGTCAGGCGCTGGTCCAGCGCATGGTTGTGCGTCATGACGAGGTAACTGGCATGGGCGGGCGCATCGCCCACGCACATTTCCGGCATGTCGGTCGCCTCGACCGCGACATTGGCGGGCACGGTGGGCGGGAACATGTCTTCGCGCTCGTCGACCCAGGTGACGGTGCACGGCAAGTCCGCCAGCGCGCGCACGATGGCGGCGCCGACGTGGCCGGCGCCAAACAAGGTCAGGTGCGCGCGCGGCGCCAGCACCGGGTCGACCAGCCAGCGGCGGCCCGCCTCGTCGGTCATCAGGTGCGCCGGCAAGGCGCGGTCGAAACGCGGCGCGCCGAATTCCGACACCGTCAGCGGCTGCCCGGCGGCATCGAACAGCGCGGACGCGGCCGGGCCGTCGAGCGCGGTCACGCGCCAGCTGTCTTCACGCACGCGCTTGCGCAACTGGTCCATCACGGGCGCCAGGCGCGCATCGACTTTTTCAAACAACAGGTAGACCACGCCGCCGCAACACTGGCCCAGGCTGGGGCCGAGCGCGAAGCGTTCATAGCGCACGGCCGGGCCGCTGTGCTGGGAAACCATGTCGCGCGCGATATCGATGGCGCGCATTTCCAGGTGGCCGCCGCCGATGGTGTCGAACACGCGCACGCCGGTCACCAGCATTTTCGCGCCGGTCTCGCGCGGGCCGGAACCTTCGACTTTCGCGACAGTGATCAACACGGCGGGCGCCGCAGGGTCGGTGAGCCAGTCAGTCATGGTGTGTTCACTGCGCTTTGACAGCGGCAATGGCCTTCAAAAGGATGGAGTGCATACAAGACTATCAGTTCCCGCCGCACTCCCTATATGAAATGGCTGATGTCGTGCATCAGCATTTCCCATGCCGCGCGGGGGCGCGGCATGACGTCATTTTACAAACGGATGGTGCTGGTGCCAGTGTTCCGCGATATCGATGCGGCGCGTGATCCAGAC
Source organism: uncultured Pseudoduganella sp. (assembly GCA_966211685.1). Taxonomy (GTDB): domain Bacteria; phylum Pseudomonadota; class Gammaproteobacteria; order Burkholderiales; family Burkholderiaceae_D; genus Rugamonas. The sequence continues at coordinate 14,797 of CBIHOX010000118.1, read as the reverse complement.
CTTCTCGTGGCCTTGCACGTAATCGAGGAAGCGCGCCAGCGCGGCGGCGCGCGCCGGGCGGCCGACCAGGCGGCAGTGCAGGCCGATGGACAGCATCTTCGGCGCATTCAAGCCTTCCGGATCACCTTCGGCGTACAGCGTATCGAACGCATCCTTCAGGTAATCGAAGAATTGCGTGCCGGAATTGAAACCTTGCATGGCCGCGAAGCGCATGTCATTGGTGTCGAGCGTGTATGGCACGATCAATTGCGGTTTCACCACGGTCAGGCCGCTGTCCGGGTCCTTGTGCTCGATTTCCATCCAGAATGGCAAGTCATCGCCATAGTGGTCGGCGTCGTAGCGGAAGCCGCCGTGTTCCATCACCAGGCGGTGCGTGTTGGGGGAATCGCGGCCGGTATACCAGCCCTGCGGCGCCGCACCCGTCAATTCCTTGATGATTTCCACCGCTTCCTTCATGTGAGCGCGCTCGGTGGCTTCATCCATGTTTTGGTACGAAATCCAGCGCAAGCCGTGGCAGGCGATTTCGTGGCCCAGTTCCATGAACGCGGCCACGGCTTCCGGATTGCGCTTGAGCGCCATCGATACGCCGAAGATGGTCAGCGGCAGTTTGCGGTCTTCGAACATGCGCAGCAGGCGCCACAGGCCGGCGCGGGAACCATATTCATAAATGGTTTCCATCGACAGGTGGCGGGTCGGGAACGCTTGCGCGCCGATGATTTCGGAAAGGAAGGTTTCCGAAGCGGGATCGCCATGCAAGACGTTGTTTTCCGCGCCCTCTTCGTAATTCAGTACGAATTGCAGCGCCACCCGGGCGCCGTTGGGCCATTGCGCGTGAGGCGGGGTGCGGCCGTAGCCGATCATGTCGCGTGGATAATTATCGTAAGTGCTCATCGTGTGGCCGTGTCTCTTGGTTTAGGGATAGCAAAGACCATGCATTTCACCAATAATATATGCCGATAACGACATCAGTATAAGATTCGCACGATATCGCCCCTTTCCCAACTTATATAGGAGTATGCCAATGGGCAAGCTCAGCACGCACGTCCTCGATACCACGGCAGGCAAGCCGGGCGCCGGCGTCACGGTGACACTGTATGAAATCCTGCCGCAGGGGCGCGTCCTGGTGAAAACCGACGTCACCAATGCCGACGGGCGTTGCACGGCGCCGCTGCTGGAAGGGCCGTCCATGCGGGCAGGCAAGTTCGAACTGGTGTTCCACGCCGGCGACTACTTTGCGGCCCAGGGCGTGGCCATGCCGGAACCGCGTTTCATCGACCAGGTGACGATTGCGTTCGGCATTGCCGACCCGGCGCAAAACTACCATGTGCCGCTGGTGGTGTCGCCGTGGGCGTATTCGACTTACCGGGGCAGTTGAGCGCGATTGTGTCAACCAGCAACAACGGCCGCGCGTTTCGGAACATGACACAGATCAAACTTGTCGTATAGTAATTCGGATCGTACCTCTTACTGAACAGGATTCTTGCCATGAAAAAACTGATCGCCGTCTCCGCCATTGCCGCCCTGGCTGCTGTTGCTTCGCTGTGCTCGTCGTCGGCATTTGCCGCCGCCGCGTCGGCCTCGGCCTCGGCTTCCGCCGCCGCCGACGCGCCGAAGACTGCCCAGCAAAACAAGATGGTCACCTGCAACAAGGATGCGGAAGGCAAGAAAGGCGATGAGCGCAAGGCGTTCATGAAAGAATGCCTGAGCAACAAGCCAGCCGCGGCCGCTGCATCGGCACCCGCCACGCAGCAAGATAAGATGAAAGCCTGCAACAAGGATGCGGAAGGCATGAAGGGCGACGACCGCAAAGCCTTCATGAAGACCTGCCTGAGCGCAAAAAAATAACCATTTTGCAACCCTTTTGCAACCCTTTTGGGGCCTGGCCCCTTTCGCACTAGCGTGCGCTTGGTGAACGATAGTGCTAACGGGGCCAGGCCCTTATCAGGGCTAGCGCGGCAGGGCGGGGGTGAGTTGCGCCATCGCGGTGACGGCGCCGGTCTGGTATGCGCCAATGTCGAGTTTGGCGGCAATTGGGCGCGGAGCGGCGCTGGCCGGGTGCACGTATTCCATGGTCGGGCGCAACACCACGCCGCTGGGCGGGACGATGGGTTCCGAGCCGGCGCCCGTGATTTGCGGGTGCGGCAGCGGATGCAAGTCATAGGCGGCGCGGTTGACGAACGCCACCTGGTCCGCCTTGTAATTGGTCTGCAAAGTGGCTGCCGCCTGCGTGGTCAGGGTGCCGCGGCCGGCAAACAGGTTGTTCTGGATATAGGCCGGCTTGGTAATGCGGGCGTTAATGTTGATAAATACACCGTTGGCGCCATCGTTGAGGAAGGTATTGTTGACGATATACAACGCATCGGCCGACCCGCTGCTGGCTTCCCCGCCATAAGCCAGCAAGGTACTGTTTTCATACGCGGCCGGTTGCTGGATCACATTGCCGATCACATACGCGGTGCCGCCATTGGGCAAATCGATTTCATAGCTGGGCCGCCCCGCCGCGGTGCTCCCGGTTTCCGTGGCGCTGCGCGTGGAAAAGCGGTTGTACGTGACGGTATTGACCAGCGCGCGCGATTTCAGGTTATGACCGATGACGGCGTCATGCGAATAGTTATAGCGGAATACCAGGCTGGCAATGGCGCCGATGTACACATTGTGGGTCTGGCCGCTGCCATCGCCGTTGTGGCCAAAGTCATTGTTTTCCAACAAGATATTGGAATTGGCGTTGGCCCCGCACAGAATACCGTTTTCATTGTCGTGAATAAAACTGTTGCGCAGCGTGAAGTTGGTCCCTTCCACGCGGAACGCCGCGCCATTGCGGTCCGGCACCTTGGCGCCATAGATTTCCACGTTTTCCACCACGACATTGCTGCCGCCCACCACCCACACGCCCTTGCCCTGGGCATTCCTGCCGGCCGCATCGATTTTCGGGCGGCCGCGCACGCCGCGGATCGTGATATTGCTGGCGGCGATGTAGCAGACGTCACCACTGTACGTATAAGCGCCTTCGATTTCCACCACGTCGCCGGCGCGCGCCGCGGCCAGCGCCGCGCACGGCGCCGCATAGGTTTGGCCGGGACCGGCCGCCAGTACGGCAGCCTGGGCGCCCGCCAGGGGCATCAGGGCCAGCACCGGCCACAGCCGGCGGAACATTGTTTTGCACCAAGCTTCCATGACCTTCTCCTTCAGACCATGTCGACGAACCGCCGCGTTGTAACAGCGCCTTGCCGCGGTGATGTTGAAACACCCTGTTGACAAGCAAGTAGCCCAATCTACGCTGAATTTCGCTACAGCCGCGCGCGCCTGATCCCGGCCGTGCTGGCTTGCCCGGCAACACTGCTTGCCTTAAAATCCACCACACCGCGCCATGCGGCCGCCGCCACGGGCCGGTTCCCGCCCCTGCTGAATTCACTATCCCATGCCTGCTATTTCACGGTGACCCATTGGATACCGTACCCATATGGGCGCAACTGACTGCGCTTGCCTTCCTGATCCTGTGTTCCGCGTTTTTCGCCATGGCGGAAACCGCGCTGATGGCCGCCAACCGGCACCGCCTGCGCCACAAGGCCAAGCGCGGCAGCCGGCGCGCGGTGGCCACGCTGTGGCTGCTGGAACGCACCAATAAACTGCTGTCGCTGGTATTGATCGCCAATACGCTGATCAACGCGACCGCCATTGCGCTGGTCACGGCGATCGTGATCCACACGTTCGGCTATGACGAATGGCTGGTGGTGGGGTCCACCGCGGCCATGACGTTTTTACTGGTGGTGTTTGCGGAAATCTCGCCCAAGATGATCGGCGCCACGTATGCCGAACAAATCGCGCTGCCCACCGCCATGCTGCTGCGTCCGCTGCTGTCGGCGGCCCGCCCGCTATTGTGGTTCATCAACCTGTTCACCAGCACCGTGTTACGCGTCTTTGGCATCCGCATGGGGACGCCGCTGCACGATGCGCGGCTGTCGCCCGATGAATTGCGCACCCTGTTGCTCGATGGCGGCAATGCCATGCCGCAAAAGCATCGCAGCATCCTGCTGAACCTGTTCGACCTGGAAGCGATTTCCGTGGAAGACATCATGACGCCGCGGGTACAGATCGAAGCGCTGAACCTGGCCGCGCCGGTCGAGGAAATCAAGCGTCAGCTGACCACGTGCTACCACAACAAGCTGCCCGTCTATGAAGGGGAAATCAACCGGATTGCCGGCATCTTGCACGTGCGCAAGGCCATGGCCCTGCTGACCCAGGACGATGAATTGACGGCCGACGATTTCCGCGCCCTGTTGACGGAACCGTATTTCATTCCCCAGGACACCGGCGTCCTGACCCAGCTCCAGTATTTCCAGGAAAACAAGGAACGCCTGGGCATCATTGTCGATGAATATGGCGAAGTCCAGGGCCTGGTGACGCTGGACGACATCATCGAGGAAATGATTGGGGAATTCACCACCTCCACGCCAGGCGCCGCCCGTGCCGATTCGTTTGCCTGGAGCGCCCAGGGCGATTGCCTGCTGGAAGGGTCGGTGGCGTTACGTGACATTAACAAGCGACTGGGATTAAACTTTCCACTGGATGGGCCGAAAACCCTGAATGGCATGTTGCTGGAATATTTGCAGGACATCCCGGAAGCGCCCATCAGTGTGAAAACAGGCGGATGCGTGATTGAAGTGGTGCAGGTGCAGAATCAATCGGTCAAAGTCGTGAAATTGATACGCCTGCGCAGCTGAAGCCGTCCTGACCGTGCGCACGGTTGGAGCGCGGCTTTACAAAAATGATGCCCACAGGCATCATCGTCGGATACCTTCGGGCCTGACTATCAATCTTGCAGTTTTCCTAACGGCGCTATGGCTGCAGTCCAACCCAATCCAGCCTCCAGCCCGCCCTTGCCGGGGCTGGCGCGTGCCTTGATGCAGGCGGGCCGCCTGACGCCGGTGCAGGCCGACGCCCTGCAAAAAAAAGCCCAGGTTGAAAAACAGCCTTTCATCGATACGCTGCTGGCCAGCGGCGCGATATCGCCGCGCGACCTGGCCGGCTTTTGCTCGGAAACCTTTGCCTACCCGATGATGGACCTGGCGGCGTTCGCGGTCGACCAGCTGCCGCAGAAAATCATCGACCCGAAGCTGATGATGGCGCAGCGCGTGGTGGCCCTGTCCAAACGCGGCAACAAGATGGCGGTGGCGATTTCCGACCCCACCAATACCCAGGCGCTGGACCAGATCAAGTTCCAGACCGAGTCATCGGTGGAACCCGTCATCGTGCCGCACGACAGCCTGTTGCAACTGCTGGCGTCGCTGGGCCGCAGCGCTGAACAAAGTCTCAATGACCTGGCCGGCGAACAGGAGGAAATCCAGTTCGCGGAAGAACAGGCGCCGCAGGCCGAAACCGCGGCCGACCCGGGCGCGTCCGACGTGGAAGATGCGCCGATCGTGCGCTTCCTGAACAAGATGCTGATGGACGCCGTGAACATGGGCGCGTCGGACTTGCATTTCGAACCATTTGAAAAGTTTTACCGCATCCGCTTCCGCGTCGACGGCGTGCTGATCGAGCATGCCCAGCCACCGGTCTCCATCAAGGACAAGCTGGTCTCGCGCATCAAGGTGCTGGCCAAGCTCGACATCTCGGAAAAGCGCGTGCCGCAGGACGGCCGCATGCGCCTCGTGCTGTCGCCCACGAAGACGATCGATTTCCGCGTGAGCACCTTGCCGACCCTGTTCGGCGAAAAGACGGTCATGCGTATCCTCGACGCGACGCAGGCCCAGATGGGCATCGACTCGCTCGGCTACGACCCGGATCAGAAGGCGTTGCTGATCGACGCCATCACGCGCCCGTACGGCATGGTGCTCGTGACGGGCCCGACGGGCTCCGGCAAGACCGTGTCGCTGTACAGCTGCCTGAACCTGTTGAACAAGCCGGGGATCAATATCTCCACGGCGGAAGACCCGGCCGAGATCAACCTGCCCGGCGTGAACCAGGTCAACGTCAACGAAAAGGCGGGCCTCACGTTCCCCGTCGCGCTGAAAGCCTTCCTGCGCCAGGATCCGGACATCATCATGGTCGGCGAGATCCGCGACCTGGAAACGGCCGACATCGCCATCAAGGCGGCGCAGACGGGCCACATGGTGTTTTCCACCTTGCACACGAACGATGCGCCATCGACGCTGACGCGCCTGATGAACATGGGCGTGGCGCCGTTCAATATCGCCTCGTCGGTGATCCTGATTACCGCGCAGCGCCTGGCGCGGCGCCTGTGCACGTGCAAGCAGCCGGTCGACATCTCGCGCGACCTGTTGCTGAAGGCCGGCTTCAAGGAAGAAGAACTCGATGGCAGCTGGAAGCCTTACGGCCCGGTCGGCTGCGAACGCTGCAATGGCGGCGGGTACAAGGGCCGGGTCGGCATTTACCAGATCATGCCGATCACGCCGGCCATCGAAGCCATCATCCTGGCCCACGGCAATTCCATGCAAATTGCCGAACAGTCGGAAAAGGAAGGCGTCAAATCACTGCGCCAGTCGGGCCTGGTCAAAGTCAAGAATGGCTTGACCAGCCTGGAAGAAGTACTCGGCTGCACCAACGAGTAAGGATCAGCATTATGGCCACATCGGGAAACACGGGCGGACCGGTCAAGGAATCGGTGTTCGCCTGGGAAGGCAAGGACAAGAGCGGCAAGACCGTGCGCGGCGAATTGCGCGCCGGCGGCGAGGCCGTGGTCAACGTGACCTTGCGGCGCCAGGGCATCATGGTCACCAAGGTCAAGAAGAAAACCTACCGGGCCGGCCAGAAAATCACGGACAAGGACATTACTTTATTCACGCGCCAGCTGGCCACGATGATGAAAGCCGGGGTGCCGCTGCTGCAATCGTTCGATATCGTCGGCAAGGGCCATTCGAATCCGTCCGTGTCGAAAATGATCATGGATTTGCGCGCCGATATTGAAACCGGCACCAGCCTGAACCAGGCGTTCCGCAAATTCCCGCTGTATTTCGATCCGCTGTTCTGCAACCTGGTGGGCGCGGGCGAACAGGCCGGTATCCTGGAAGACCTGTTGACGCGGCTGGCCATCTACAAGGAAAAAACCCTGGCCATGAAGGCCAAGATCAAGTCGGCGCTGACGTACCCGGTGTCGATCCTCGGCGTGGCGTTCGTCGTCACGGCCGTCATCATGATCTGGGTGGTGCCCGCGTTCAAGGAAGTGTTCAAGAGCTTTGGCGCGGACTTGCCGGCGCCGACCCTGTTCGTGATGGCGGTGTCGGAATACTTCGTGCAGTACTGGTGGCTGATCTTCGGCAGCCTGTTTGGCGCGATTTATTTCTTTTTCCAGGCTTGGAAGCGTTCGCCGCAGGTGCAGCGCAACATGGACATCATCATGCTGAAGCTGCCGATCTTCGGCGACGTCATCAAGAAGGCCACGGTGGCGCGCTGGACCCGCACCCTGTCGACCATGTTCGCGGCCGGCGTGCCGCTGGTGGAATCGCTTGATTCGGTGGGTGGCGCGTCCGGCAATATCGTCTACCTGGAAGCGACGCGGCGCATCCAGAACGAAGTCTCGACCGGCACCAGCCTGACGGTGGCGATGCAGAACGCCGACGTGTTCCCCACCATGGTCACGCAAATGGTGGCCATCGGCGAGGAATCCGGCGCGCTCGACTCGATGCTGGGCAAGGTGGCGGACTTTTATGAAGAAGAAGTCGATGAAGCGGTGGCCTCGCTGTCGAGCCTGATGGAGCCGCTCATCATGGTCATCCTGGGCACCCTGATCGGCGGCCTGGTGGTGGCCATGTACCTGCCGATCTTCAAACTCGGCTCGGTGGTGTAAGCCATCCGCTGCCTGTGTGCGCCGGTGGCGGTCAATGGCTGCCACCGGCCGCCGCCATTTCCCTTAAACTAACGCGCTGCGACCCAACCTACGGAACCGACCGATGCAGGAACTCTTGCTGTTTGCCCCGCCCGCCACCCTGGCAGCCGCCATTGCCGCCGGCGTCTTTGGATTATTGATCGGCAGTTTCCTCAACGTCGTCATCCATCGCCTGCCCATCATGGAACAGCGCGAAACCGACAACACCATCGCGGAAATCCGCGAAGAACCGCTGCCCCATACCGACCGCTACGACCTCGTGATGCCGCGTTCGGCCTGTCCCCATTGCGGGCACCAGATCACGGCGCTGGAAAACATCCCCGTCATCAGCTACGCCCTATTGCAAGGCAAGTGCAGCCAGTGCAAGGCCGGCATTTCCATCCGCTACCCGCTGGTGGAAGCGTTTACCGGCCTGCTGTCGGCCGCGCTGGTGTGGCAGTTCGGCAGCGGATGGACCGGTATGGCGGTCCTGCTGTTCGCCTACCTGCTGATCGCCATGACGTTCATAGACCTGGACACCATGATGCTGCCCGATGCGCTGACCTACCCGCTGCTGTGGGCCGGGCTGCTGGTCAACGTCAACGCCATGTTCGTGCCGCTGAAGGAAGCCGTGATCGGCGCGGCGGCCGGCTACCTGGTGCTGTGGTCCGTGTACTGGCTGTTCAAGCTGGTGCGCGGCAAGGAAGGCATGGGCTATGGCGACTTCAAGCTGCTGGCCGCGCTGGGCGCGTGGATGGGCTGGACCATGCTGCCGATTATTATCCTGCTGTCGTCGGTGACGGGCGCCATCCTCGGCATCGCGCAAATGGTGATGGCGCGCGCCGGCATGGATTACAAATTCCCGTTCGGCCCCTACCTGGCGGCCGCCGGCCTGCTGGCGCTGATGTACCGCGCGCCGCTGCAGGCCTTCATGGCGTCCGTGCTGGGGCAATGATGGCGGCGTTTACCGTTGGCCTGACGGGCGGCATCGGCAGCGGCAAGAGCGTGGTGGCGCGCCTGTTCGCGGCGCGCGGCGCCACCATCGTCGACACCGACCAGATCGCCCACGGCATGACCGGCCCGCATGGCCCGGCCATGGATGCCATCGTGGCGGAATTCGGCGCGCAATATGCGGACGCACACGGCGCGCTGGACCGCGCTAAAATGCGCGCGCTGGTATTTTCCGACCCGGGCGCCAGGGCCCGCCTGGAAGCCATCCTGCATCCGCGCATCCGCGACGCGGCGCTGGCCGCCGCCGCTGCCGCCACCGGCGCCTACGTGATCTATGACGTGCCGCTGCTGGTGGAGTCGGGCACGTGGAAGCAGCGTGTCTCGCGCGTGCTGGTGGTCGATTGCCCGGAAACGGTGCAGGTGGCCCGCGTCATGGCGCGCAACGGCATGGCGGAAAGCCAGGTGCTGGCCATCATGGCCAACCAGGCCACACGCGCGCAGCGGACCGCGGCGGCGGACGATATCATCAATAATGGCGGGGAATTGAGTGCCCTGGAGGAACAAGTTGCCCATTTCCACGCAATGTACCTGGCATTTTCCGCCGGAACAGGGGGAAACCCTTCGCAACGTTTGTAATTTCGGCTAGCTTGGTTCAGAATCACGGAATTCTTTCAGGCCCATCTTTAGAGGGAAGTCATTTTGATTGTCTACGAATACCCTTTCAACGAGCGCATACGCACGTTGTTGCGGCTGGAAGACCTGTATGAGAAATTCAAGTTCTTTGTGCACCAGGAACACCCGATGCAGCATCACGTCGCCCTGGCGACGATATTCGACATGCTGGAAGTGGCGGGACGCGCGGATTTAAAGTCGGATTTATTGCAGGAGCTGGAACGCCAGCGCCAGAGCTTATTGGGTTACCGCTCCAATCCCAATGTGCAGGCTGAAATGCTGGACGCGGTGCTGTCGGAACTCGACGCGGTGTCGAGCGCGCTGGTGGCGGCGCAAGGCAAGACCGGACAAAATGTCCGGGACAATGAATGGCTGATGAGTATCCGCGGCCGCACGATTATTCCCGGCGGCGCGTGTGAATTCGATTTGCCGTCATATTATGCGTGGCAGCAGCGCTCGCCTGAAGCGCGCTTCAATGATATTGCCGGCTGGTTTGCGCCATTGGCGCCGTTATTCGACGCGCTGGGCCTGGTATTGCGCTTGCTGCGCGATTCCGGCGGCCCGGTGAAAATGATCGCGAATTCGGGCAGTTATCAGCAAATGCTTCAAGGCAAGGTTTATCAAATGCTGCGCCTGACCCTGGATGAATCGCTCGGCGCGATTCCTGAAATCTCGGCCAATAAATATATGCTGTGGGTGCGCTTTACCACACAGGGCGGCGATTTGAAACCGCGGCCGCTGGAAGACGATGTGCCATTCGAGCTGACGCTCTGTAATTTTTGAAGTGACGTACCATGACTGCCGTAGTGTCCTGTCCAACCTGCTCCGCCAAAGTGGAGTGGACTGAAAAAAACAAATACCGCCCGTTCTGCTCAGAACGCTGCAAACAAATCGACCTGGGCGCCTGGGCCGAAGAAAAATACACGATTCCCGCCGCGCCGCCTGTCGATCCCAACGACGAAGAGTAATTCTTTCTCTGGCTTGTTTGGTTTGTTTGGCGGTTTGTTTGGCGGTTTGTTTGGTGCCTGGCCCCTTTCGCACTCCTGGCCCCTTTCGCACTATCGTTCGCTTGAAGCGCGATAGGCGTTAGCTGTTAGTCGACATTTCAGGGCCAGGCACCAACGATTCACCGATCAGGGCAAGGCGGCGGGGTCGTGGCGGATCTGGTCCAGCCACTGCAGCAGCGGGATCGTGGCCGGCAGTAACGGTTCGACGCCGACCGCGCCTTGCCAGGCAAAAGCCTGGCCTTCCAGGCTTTGCGGTTCCCCACTCCAGTCGCGGCTGATGAAGAAGTGCAGGCGCACGTGTGCGTGGGGATATACGTGCTCCACGCCGCACCATTCCTGCGCGCTGTGGATCACCAGCCCCAGCTCTTCAAGAAATTCGCGTTTCAGCGCCTGCAGCACGGTTTCACCCGGATCGACTTTCCCGCCCGGGAATTCCCAATACCCGTCATATGGCTTGCCTGCCGGGCGCTGGCCCAGCAACACGTCGCCATTGGGTTTGACCAGCACGCCGACCGCGACATCGACAATGCTCATGGCAGCTTCCCCGCATGGTCGCGCGCGAATTGCCACGCCACGCGGCCCGAGCGCGAACCGCGCTGCAGCGCCCAACGCAGTGCTTCGCCGCGCGCTTCCTCCACCTGGGAGTCGGTGCAGCCGAAGTGCTTGAGCCAATACGCCACGATGTCGAGGTAATCGTCCTGCTTGAACGGATAAAACGACAGCCACAGGCCAAAGCGCTCCGACAGCGAAATCTTTTCTTCCACGGTTTCGCCCGGATGCAGGTCGCCATCCTCGTCATGCCTGTACGTGGCATTGTCGGACATCCGCTCCGGCATCAGGTGGCGCCGGTTCGAGGTCGCGTAGATCAGCACATTGTCCGATTGCGCCGACACCGAACCATCGAGCGCCACCTTGAGCGCCTTGTAGCCGCTCTCGCCTTCTTCGAACGACAGGTCGTCGCAAAAGATGATGAAGCGCTCGGGACGGCCCGCCACCAGGTCGACGATGTCGCCCAGCTCATGCAAGTCTTCCTTGTCGACTTCGATCAGGCGCAAGCCGTCGGCCGCGAAGCGGTTCAGGCACGCCTTGATCAGCGACGATTTGCCGGTGCCGCGCGCGCCCGTCAGCAAGACATTGTTGGCCGGGCGGCCCGCCACGAACTGGCGCGTATTCTGCTCGATGGCATCCTTCTGGCGCGCGATATTGTGCAAGTCGTCCAGCGCGATATTGGCCACGTGGCGCACCGGCTGCAACTGGCTGGCGGCACCCTGGCGCCGGCGCCAGCGGTAGGCAAACGACAGGTTCCAGTCCGGCTCGCGCGGCGCCTGCGGCAAGATGGCTTCCACGCGCGCCAGCACGGCTTCGGCGCGCGACAGGAATTGTTCCAGCGGAGTGGCGGCCATGTCAGGAACGGTAATCCGCGTTGATGCTGACGTAGTCGTGCGACAGGTCGCAGGTATAGACCGTCGCCTTGGCCGCGCCGCGCGCCAGCTTCACACGCACCGTGATTTCGCTTTGCTTCATCACGCGCTGGCCATCTTCTTCCTTGTAGTCGGGATTGCGGCCGCCGTCCTTCGCCACCCACACGTCGTCCAGGTACAGGTTGATCTTCGACACGTCCAGGTCATCGACGCCGGCATAGCCGATCGCGGCCAGGATGCGGCCCAGGTTGGGGTCGGACGCGAAGAACGCGGTCTTCACCAGCGGCGAGTGGGCGATCGAATACGCGATCTTGCGGCACTCTTCCACCGACGCGCCGTCTTCCACCGTGATGGTCATGAACTTGGTGGCGCCTTCGCCGTCGCGCACGATGGCTTGCGCCAGGAAGACCGACAACTCCGTCACGGCCGCGGCCAGCGCCTTGTATTCAGGCGAGTCGACGGAATCGACCACCAGCGAGCCGGCGCCGGTGGCGATCAGCATGAACGAATCGTTGGTCGACGTATCGCCATCGATGGTGATGCAGTTGAACGACTGGTCGGCGGCTTCCTTGACCAGCACGTCCAGCACCGGCTGCGACACCTTCGCGTCGAACGCCAGGTAACCCAGCATGGTGGCCATGTTGGGCTTGATCATGCCGGCGCCCTTGGAAATGCCGGTCAGCGTGACGGTATGGCCGCTGATGTCCACCGTGCGCGAACCGGCTTTCGGCTGCGTATCGGTGGTCATGATGGCTTCGGCCGCGTTGTACCAGTTATCCAGCGTCAGGCCGGCCACCGCCGCAGGCAGGCCCGCGGCGATTTTCGCCACCGGCAGCGGTTCCAGGATCACGCCGGTGGAAAACGGCAGGATCTGCTGCGCGTCGCAGCCCAGCAGGCCGGCCAGGTCGGCGCACACTTGCTGCGCATTGGCCAGGCCCGCTTCACCGGTGCCGGCATTGGCGTTGCCGGTATTGACGACCAGCGCGCGGATCGGCTTGCCGCCGGCATTGACTGCCGCCAGGTTGGCCTTGGAAATCTGCACCGGCGCCGCGCAGAAACGGTTCAGGGTGAACACGCCGGACACGGTGGCGCCATCGGCCAGGCGCATTACCAGCACGTCCTTGCGGTTGGGCTTCTTGATGCCGGCTTCAGCAAAGCCGATTTCAATGCCGGCGACGGGCTTCAGGTCGGCGGCGACCGGGAGGGGGGAATTGACGGCCATGGGCGGTTCCTCGTGTCTGGAAGATGGAAAAAGCGACATTGTAATGCCTGCCGCGCCGCGTTGCCGCCAGTAATACATGGTCACGCCATAGCCGGGCCATTTGTTGCCTTCCAACTCACTATTTTATAAAAACATATCAAAAAGCCCACAAAAAGAGGTAAAAAATGCTACAAAATTTAGAACTATCGTTCGGTTTTTAGACCGAACGGTTTAACGGCGGCGCAATTTCAAATAATGTTATGTCGCGCACGGCGCCCTGCGCGTCCGTACCACCCACTCCTATAAAAATGAGATTACACACGATGAAAAAACAACTGTTAGTAGCAGCCATCCTCGCCGCGCCTGGCTTCCAGGCTCACGCGGGGTCGCTGGGCGACGGCAACCTCAACATCAGTGGTTTCGGCACCCTGGCGGCCGCCAAGAGCAACACGGATACGGCGCAATTCGCCCGTTACAACCAGGCGGTCGGCGTCAAGGACGGCGTGCGCATCGGCCTGGACTCCAACCTGGGCCTGCAGGCCACCTACCAGGCCAATGACTGGCTGTCCGCCACCGCGCAAGTGCTGACCCGCAAGAACACCAGCACCAGCTTTACCACCGACTTGACCTGGGGCTTCGTCAAGGCCAAGGTCAACGATGAAATCAACGTGCGCGTGGGGCGCGTCGTGATGCCGGCGTTCCTGATTTCCGATTACCAGAACGTCGGCTACGCCAACACCATGATGCGCCCGCCGATCGAGCTGTATGGCCAGCAGCCGCTGGAAGCCATGGATGGCGCCGACGTCAATTACCAGCACGCATTCGGCGACACCAACCTCACCGTGCAAGCCTTCGCCGGCACCAGCCGCGGCAAGCTGTTCCTGGCATCGGCGGGCGGCTCGGTCGCCAAATACCGCGCGCCGCTGGCCGGCGTCAGCGTGAGCGTCGAACACGGTCCCGTCACGTTCCGCCTGGGCCACGCTTCGGCCGACATGCACAGCAGCGACCTGACGCCCATCAACACCCTGACGGCCACGCTGAAAGGCGCCGGCTTTGCCCAGCTCGGTGAAGACCTGAGCCTGGTGCCGGGCAAGCGCATGACGTTCACCTCGGTCGGCGCCATCGTCGACTACAACAATGTCCTGGTCCAGGCCGAATATGCGCAGCGCCGCGCCAAGGAAGCCGTGTACATCCCGCAAACCAATGCCTGGTACGTGATGGCCGGCTACCGCTTCGGCAAGGTGCTGCCGTATTACGCACACGCCGCTTCGGAAGGCGCCGGCACCAAGGTCACCGTGCCCTCCACGCTGACGCGCGTGCCGCCGCTCAATGCGGCAGTGACCAACCTGTTGACGGCGGCCGAGCAATCGACCGACCTGGTCGGCGTGCGCTGGGACTTCGCCAAGTCCGTGGCGCTGAAGGTCCAGGTGGACCGCGTCAAGCCCAAGGTCAAGTCCGGCGCACTGATCTTCGCGCCTGCCGCCGGCCAGAAAGACAGCGTGACCGTGGTCGCCGCTGGCGTCGATTTCGTCTTCTAAGGTTAAGGGATAACACATGCACAAGCAGATCAAACACTTGACGGGCTTGATGGCCGCCGCCGTGCTGGCCGCCGCCGCACTGCCTGCCGCCGCTGAAACCGTCGTGATCGTCAGCCAGAAAAACCCGGCCACCCGCATGTTCGCGGAACAGGCTTCGCAATTCTTCCTCGGCAAATCCAACA
>CBIHOX010000117.1:0-19993 GCA_966211685.1 uncultured Pseudoduganella sp. | reverse complement strand
GCAGAGAAGCGAGATTATCTAGTGTTTCCTGATTCTCGTCAACCCCTGTTTCTACTGCGCTGCTTCCGTTGATCTGGCACAGCGCTGCGGGGACAGAACTATAGCAAAGCCCCGCTCCCCATGGCAAGCACCTTTTTGATTGCTTTATTTACAAGCACGCCATAGTTGGCTACCATCCGATTGCCAAATAATTAAATAGCGCCCGTACTTTTTATGACGCCATCTCCCGCAGCGCCCTTCCTGTTGCAGCGCCTGCAGCCAGTCAGCTGGAAACAAATGACTCAACGCGAGCGCAGCCGCACCATCTGGCGCATCGGTGAATTGCGCCTGCTCGCGGCTGTACCCGCACTGGTCGACTTGATCGAGCGCGGTGACGCGATGCAGGATTACTGCATTGCCTGGGCCATCGGCCGCTGTGGCGATGGCGGCGCCCTCATCGCCATGCAGGAATTGCGTGCCCGCAGCCGGCACGAGGCGGTGCGGCGCATGGCCCACCAGGCCTGGCTGACGCTGGCCGGCCCTGCGGCGCTGGCCAGCCACGCCGCCACGCTGCTGGAGACGTGGCCAGCTGCAGTACGCGCAGCATGGGCGACGCAGGATGAAAACAGGCTTCTGGCCCTGGCAGCCGGCGACGATGAATGGCAGGTTTTGAAAAAGGCCGACTGGCTGGAACAGCTCTATGAAGCCAGCCTCGCGGAGCCGCTGGCGCGCCGGGTCCTGCTCGCACACATGAAAACCATGCGCCTGCGTCCCGGCACATTCCGCGCGGTCCGCCGCATCTATAAAGCAGTGGAATTACGCGCCGACGCGGAACTTTTCGGTTTGCTGCACCAGCGCTTTGAACTGTCGCCGCCGACCACCACCGCTTCCATGGCGTACGTTCAGCGCCGCTACCTGCCTTATGCGAAGGCTGCCGCGCAGCCCGACAGCGAAGTCGCCTACAGCAGCCGTACCCGCGATTACCTGCGGCGGCGCGGCTGGCGCACTTTGCGCCGCCTGGCGCAGGACGATGGCGACGCCTACATCGCCATGGCGCTGGGCGCGCTGGCCGCCATGGATGACAGCGACGCCGGCCAGCCTGCCCTGCGCGCCGGCCGCGCGTACGGGCCCTACAGCCACTGGATGCTGTTCAACCGCATGCTGCGCGCGCATGGACCGTGGCGCAGCAACCGTCACGGCACGAGCTGGTACCAGGAACGCGCCATCCTGCCGTGCGACCAGCGCCAGGAAGCCTACCCCGAATTATGGGACGCCCATCCGGACGCCCTGTTGCACCTGATGCGCCACAGCCGCTGCGCCGGCGTCCATGAATTCGCGGCGCGCGCCCTGTACGACAATACGGACTATTGCGCGCAACTGCCTATGGCGGCGCTGCGGGAATTGCTGTTCAGCGCCTATCAGGCAACCGTGCGCTTCGCCTACCTGGCGGCGCGGCGGCGCTTCGAGCCGGGCTTGCCGCCGGCCGAATGGCTGCTGTTGTTCATCCGGTCGGCGCTGGAAGAAGCGGTCCAGTATGTGCTCGACTGCATTGCCAGCGACCCGGCCCATTATGCGGCCGACGCCTTGCTGGTAGCCGCCGTTGCGTGCTCGCCATCCCCGCTGGCGCGGCGACATGCGCGCCTGCTGTGCCAATGCACGCTGTCGCTGCCCGGCAAGCCGGAGCAGACCGTCCTGCACATCATTGCGTGGCTGGCC
Organism: uncultured Pseudoduganella sp.; assembly: GCA_966211685.1. Taxonomy (GTDB): domain Bacteria; phylum Pseudomonadota; class Gammaproteobacteria; order Burkholderiales; family Burkholderiaceae_D; genus Rugamonas. The sequence goes on along the minus strand of CBIHOX010000117.1, from coordinate 18,298 downwards.
GATTGCGGCGCCTCCGACGAAACGGAACAGAAGGTATCCGCCATTGCCGCCGACCTGGCATGGCTGCTGGAACATCCGCTGCGCGCCGCCGCCGCCCACGCTCCCTATGACGCCCTGCTGCCACTGCTGGCACACCGCATGGCCGCGGTGCGGGCATTGGCTTGCCAGTGGCTGGCGTGGCACGCAACGCCAGCCACTATGCTGCCGCCAGCCACGCTGGCCGCATTGCTGCGAGATCCCGACACGGCGGTGCGCTCCCATGCGGTTACGCTGTTTGCGACATTGCCCAACCACGTGCTGACGGCGCAAGCCGACTTGGCGGGCGTGTTCGCCACCAGCGCCGACGCGGCTGTACGGCGCGCCATCGATGCGGCCATCGCGCGTATCGCGCCAACCGATCCGGCATTCCGCGACGCGCTGCTGGCCACCCTCCTCGACAGCCTGTTCCGCACCGAAGCCGGCGATGGGGCCCACGCCGACGCGCTGGGATGGATAGCCGGTCCGCTGCGCCAGGCGCCCGCGCTGGCCGACACCGCACTGCTGCAACGCTTGCTGTCCGCGCGCAGCAAGGGCGCGCAGCAGCTCGGCGCCCTGCTGTTGCCCGGATTCGATGCGCAACAATTCGACGTATCGGCATGGGCGGCGTTCGGCCGCAATCCCGTGGCCAGCGTGCGCCAGTGGGCCTATGCCGTGTTCCGCGCCCATCCGGAACACGCGCGCGCCAGGCTCGAAGACGCGCTGCGCCTGTTCGACAGCCGGTTTGACGATACGCGTGAATTCGCCGCCGCGTATTTCGCCGCCATCTGCACGCGCGACGACTGGACGCCGCTGCTGCTGGTCAGCCTGTGCGACCACCCGGAACCGGACGCCCAGCGTTTTGGCCGGGCCATGATCACCGAACACTTCGACGTGGCGGACATCACCGACACCATCGCAAAACTCAGCCAGCATCCGTCAGCCGGCATGCAACTGTTCGTCAGCGACTGGCTGGAAAGCGCCAGCGCGGGCGACATCGGCAAGTTGCAGCGGCTCGAACCGTATTTCCTGTCCGTGCTGTCGCAAGTGAACCGGGGGCGCGTGGTCAAACGCCGCGTGCAGGACTTCCTGAGCCGGCAAGCCGCGCAATCGGAGGACATCGCCGTCTACGTCGCGCACCTGTTCGCGCGCCAGGTCGTCACGGTCGCCATCGCGGATAAGGCGCAGTACATCGAAAGCCTGCGCACCATCCAGCAGCGCTATCCGCATTTGCCGGCCGTGATGACGATCCAAGCACCGCACAGGAAACCATGAGATTCCAGTACCGCTATTACGGGGAAACCGCCGTCACCGGCAGCGCGTCGTCGACCGACATGCGCTTTGCGCCCGACACGTTGCGCGCGCCGACGCATTTCGTGGGCGAGCTTAATCGCCACTTGCCGTTCCGCGAAGCCATATCGGCGCTGCATGACGTCGTGGTGGCGGACCAGCGCTACCAGGCGCCCGACAAGACCGCCTATAAAACGTGGGCGGCGGAAAACGAAGCCATGCAGCTGGCCCAGTTCCAGGCCCGCGCCACCGACTTGCGCCTCAAGCTGGGGCCTCTGCAGGACGCCTTGCGCGAGTTGCGCAGCCGCAGGGACAGCCTGATGCGCCCATTCTATGCGGCGCGCGAGCGCTACTTCAATTACCTGTACCAGGCCAACCGTGAACTGTGGATCGCGCTCGACCCCGTCATCACGGTGCATCCCGACCGTATTTTCTTTGAATGCTTCAGCCGCGACGAATCGAGTTATGCATCACTCAGTTGCAGCCACAATGTGTTCGACCGCGTCAGCGATTTCGCGTGCGGCACCACCAACATCGATTATTCGGAAAGCCTGTACAGCGAATTCCAGAAGATCCGCGACTATAAAACCACGCGGCTGGCCATCGATCCCTCCGGCTTCCAGGTCAGCACCGCGGACGATCCCGCCTTCATCGAGGAGAAGATCGACGTGCCGGACAGCTGGGTGCGCGGTTTCCTGCAAGTGAGCAGTGCGATGAACCTGCCCGCCCGCCGCTTCGACCTGCATCCGATGGATATCCACAATCTCTGCCTGCACCTGCGCCGTAAGAAAGAACGGGCCGGCCCGCGCTCGATCCGCTTCAAGCTGGCGCCGGGGCAGCCGGTCCGCATGGTGTTCGAACCGTGGAACGAGGAAGTCATTTGCCGCCGCTCCCCCTACCAGGGCGATACGATGGATGAAATCCGCGTATGGGGCCGCCGTCGCCTGCTGCTGCTCGAGCGCCTGATTCCCGTCGCGCACAGCTTCACCGTGCACTTGATGGGCACCGGCCTGCCCAGCTTCTGGGTCGCCAACCTGCCCGACATGCAATTGACGCTGGGCTTGTCCGGCTGGACCGCCAACGACTGGTCGCGCGCCGGGCAATTCGACTTGCTGGCCCCGCGCGGCGCCATCGACAATGACAGCAAGGCGGCTGTCTTCAGCGCTCTGGGCAAACGCTGGTTCGCCACTTCGGAGCAACTGGCGCAAGACACCGGCCTGGCCCGCACCGTGGTGGAAAGCGCGCTGACCCTGTACACGCAGGCCGGCCGCGTGATTTACGACTTGACGCATGGCGTGTACCGCCTGCGTGAACTGGCCCGCGATCCGCTGCCGCTGGACAGCCTGCGCTTCGCCAGCCCGCAGGAAGCGGAAGCATCGGCGCTGCTGGCGCGCCAGGGCTTGAGCCGTGAAGCCACCGTGGCCACGGTCGATGGCGGCCTGCTGCTGAGTGGCCACGCTGCGCAGGGAAAGCGGCAATATCAGGTGTCGCTGCGGCTGGATGCCGATGCGCGCATCACCGGCGGCGAATGCCAGTGCAACCACTATACGCAAAACCGCCTGCGTTACGGGCCTTGCGCCCACATGCTCGCGCTGCGCATGGCGCACGCCGCAAAGGAACCGCGTGTATGAAAACCCCCAACCCGATGTTATACTCGTTACAACAGGCGTGGCAGGAAGGCTCTTGCAACCCGGACGGTGGATCGCCGTTCACGTTTTCAGCCCTTCCCATGCGTCACTGGTACGCTCTTCACTGCGCCATACAGGCGCAGGTAGCGCAAGACGGTGCGGCTTTCCGAAAGCCCATTCGCGCTACCTGCGCCGTATGGCGTCGAGTGGAGCGCACCAGTCCTGCAGGCTCTTCGATGATTTTCCTGCCGCGCCTGGAGCTCCGTTCATGAGCACCTCTCCCGCTTCCAATAATCCGCCTCCGGTCACCACGCGCGCCCAATTGATGGAGCGCCTGCGTACAACGTCGCTCGAAGAAGTCGTGCTGGAAGACATGCAGCGGCTGGGCTTCTGGCCCAGCGGCAGCGCCAAGCCGACGCCCACCGAAGACATGGTCCAGCGCGAAGCGGAATTGAGCACCGCGTTGCGCCAGCTGGGCAACGAATTGAAGATACTTGGCGATCCAGCCCAGGCGCTCAGGCAGATGCGCAAGGAGCGGCTGGCCAAGGCGCGCGCCAAACGCGAGGAAACCCGGCAGCGCCAGGCGCGCGAGCGCTTTGAACGCGCCACTGCGTGGCACCAGCGGCGCCTGAACGAATTGCTGTACCTGGGCGCGGGTGTGTCGGCCGGACTCAATGCGGCACACAGCGATGGCGACAAATTGGCGCGCGCCGCGCTGCCGCCCATGCACACCGCGCGCGACCTGGCGCAGGCGATGGGCATGTCTGTACCGGAACTGCGCTTCCTGGCTTTTGAGCGGCGCGTCTCGCGCATCAGCCATTACCGCCGCTTCGCCATGCCGAAAAAGACCGGCGGCGAGCGCATCATTTCGGCGCCGATGCCGCGCCTGAAGCGCGCGCAGTACTGGGTGCTGGACAATGTGCTGGCGCGCGTACCCGTGCACGCAGCCGCCCACGGTTTCCGCAAGCACCATTCCATCGTCACCAATGCTGCGCCCCACGTGGGCAAGGAAGTCGTCATCAATCTCGACTTGAAGGATTTTTTCCCGTCGATCGGGCTGCCCCGCATCAAGGGCGTCTTTGCACAACTGGGCTACAGCGAACAGGTGGCCACCACGCTGGCCTTGCTGTGCACGGAAGCGCCAGCCGATGAAGTCAGCGTCGACGGCGAGACATTCTACGTGGCGGCCGGCGCCCGCGCGCTGCCGCAGGGCGCGCCCACCAGTCCCGCGTTGACCAACATTTTGTGCCGCCGGCTCGACGCGCGCCTGCAAGGCTGCGCCGCCAAACTGGGGTTCACTTATACGCGCTATGCCGATGACTTGACGTTTTCCGGCGGCGATGGCGCGCGCAAGCTGGCCGGCAAGCTGCTGTGGCGCGCCCGGCAAATCGTGGTCGATGAAGGCTTCACGCCGCATCCGGAAAAACAGCATGTGATGCGCAGTGCGCAGCGGCAATCGGTGACGGGGATCGTGGTCAACCAGAAACCGTCGATCGAACGCGACACCTTGCGCCGGTTCCGCGCCACCCTGTTCCAGGTCGAGAAAGACGGTCCCGCCGGCAAGCAATGGAATGGCAACACCAACGTCATCGATGCGCTGGAAGGCTATGCGCTGTTCATCCACATGGTGGACGCCGCAAAGGGCGCGCCGCTGTTGCAGCGGGTGCGCGCGGCGCGGGCGCGCTGGACGCAGGCGCCGCAGCCATTGCCGCCTTCCACGCGCCGCCAGGCGGACTTCCGCGCCTTGTCCGCCCAGGGCAAGGCGCCGTGGGAAGGATTCTGGCAGGCGCAGGCGCCTGCCCCGCCGGTGGTGGAAAAAACCCAGCAGCAAATCAACAAGGAACGCGACGTTGAACGCAACAATGCCCGTGAGGCCAGGCGCAAGACGGGACAGGATGCCCGGCGCCAGGACTATCGGCAACACCACCAGCAGGCCATCCCGTCGCCCGAGCCATCCGCCCCGGCCGGCGCGGGCTTGCACGATGCGGCGGCGGATACGCCGCGCGGCTGGCTCGATGGCCGTCCATGGAAAGCGCTCCTGCTGCAGCTGTACCTGGCCGGCGTCTTCAGCGTGAAAGCCAGCAGCCCGCTGCCGCTGCTGTGCGCACTGGTACTGGCGGCGCTGTCATGGCGCAATTTCAACGCGGAATGGTGGCGCTATGCGGGTGTGATGCTCGCCGCCATACTGGCCGCGTTGAATTTCCAGTGACGGACGGGCGGCGCTACGGGTAAACGAACGATTTCACCAGCGTCAGTTCGCCAGGCGCCCGCATCGGCACCTGGAACACTTGCCGCTTTTCGCGCGGCGTATTTTCATTGGTGATAACGGCCACCTGCGCGATCGTCAGCGCGCGGCCGTCGCCGCCGCTGCCGTAATAATTCACGTACACGTGGTACGCGCCGCGCGGCGGCGCCGCGCTGGAAAAGATTTCCGGACCAAACCCGGTGGTCACGTCGACGTCGATGGCGCCGCCATTTTGCATCACGCGGTTGCCATACCAGGCATGCCCGCCATCGGGCGCCACCACGTGCAGATCGAGGTCGGTACCGGCGCTGTCCCACGACAGCACCACGCGCAGCCGCGCCTGCGTCTTGCCCTGGTAGCTGTCGACGAATTGCGCTCGGGCGCGGCCCTTGCCGTCCGGCGTCCGTACCTCGACATTATTGGACCCGCTGCCAAATCCGTAAGGCCGGCCAAAACTGCCGTCTTCCTGCACTTCCAGCGGCATCGGCACGCCATTGACCACCAGCGTGGCCGGCTTGCCTTTCGCAGCGCCCTGGATGCGGCCGCGTATCTGCGCGGTGGCGGCCTGCCCGGGCTGCATTGAGACCGCATTGGCCGGATAGTTAATGGGCTGCGTATAGTCTTCGCGCGCGCCGGCCGAATTGCGCCAGCCGCCCGCGGGGGTATCGAGCGTGACTTGCGCCACCGCGCAAGGCGCCAGGACCAGCAAGGCTAAGCAATAAGATTTCATGGTTTTAGAATTTAAACGTCTTGACCAGCGTCAGCTCGCCGATCCGGCGCAGCGGCACGACAAAGCTTTCGCGCCGCTCCTTCGCCGTGTTTTCATTGAATACCAGGGTGATACGCGACGTGATGATGGGCCGCTGCCGGGTCGTTTCATCGAAGTGATAACCGTCGCCACCGAAGTTGCCCCAGTAATTGATCCAGACCTGGTACAGGCCATGCTGCGGCGACGTCATCGTGAAGTTTTCCGGTCCCGGTCCATCGACCGTGTCGGCATCGAGCCCGCCGCCATTGGTCAGCGCCGGATGCGCCCAGAACGCATGCTGGCCATCCGGCGTCACCACGTGCAAGTCGACTTCCGCCTGGTTGTCATCCCACGCCGCGATCACGCGGATCACCGGTTGCGGCCGCGAACGGTCCGCTTCATAGAATTGCACGCGCTTGAGCGGCTTGCCGTCCGGCGTGCGTATTTCCACGCTGTTCGACCCCGAACCGAATGAATAGGCGCGCGCATAGCGGCCCTCGTCATCCGTGTACAGCGGGGTAGGATTGCCATTGACAACCAGCGTGTGGAACGGCCGCTTCCTGCCCGCCTTGCCCAAGTTACCTTCTATCATGCGGCGGCCGCGCTGGGCGCCCCGGTCGATCAGGTTATACGGGTAATTGACGGCCAGTTCGCCGGACTTGTCGACCAGTCCCGCGCGGTTCCAGCCGCCGCCCGGCGTGGCCAGCGGGTTGCCTTCCTGCGCCAGCGCCGGCGCGCCGGCCAGCACGAGCGGGAAAAAGCAGGACAGCATGCGCGCGGGCATGAGCGCGGATATCCGCAGCGATGGAAAACACGTCATGGCGCCTCCAGTTGTATATCCGTGAGCCGGCGCGCCAGCCGTTCCACGTAGTCTTCATCCTGCCCGCGCGGATGGCGGCGCAGGCCCAGGTGCAGGTATTCGTGCGCCAGCGTGATGCGGTCTTCGCGGGTGGCCAGCGGGCGCATGAAAATGCGGTTGCGCGACTGTTCGGAATAAGGCGCGCCGGTAGCCAGCGCGCAGACAGCCGGCAGGCTGGCCGGCGCTTCATAGCCAGCCTCTTGCCGCAGCACGCGCTGCCAGCGCGGCAACGCGCGTTCCAGCCACGCTTCATTTTGCGCCAGCCGCATGCAGCGCACGCCGCTGTTGCCGGCGGCCGCCAGCACGCCGTGCGGATACGCGTCGGCCAGCACTTCATCGAAATACCGGCCTTGCCGCGCCAGCGCCACCGCGCGGGTCCACGCCAGCGTATCGGCGGCCGGCGTGTCTCGGTGATAGCGCACCGGCGCGCCATCGACCACCAGCTGGTCGGTCCAGCGCGCCGCGGCCAGCGCCGCCGCGCTGGCCGGATTCGGGCTGACCCGCTGCGTGGCGCTGCTGTCGGCGATGCGCTGGCATCCGGCTTCCTGCCGTGCGTTTTGCTGCAGGTAACTGCGCGCCGCAACGGCAAGGGCGCGCGCCGCTTCCAGCGGTTCGGCGGCGGCCTCGCGGTCGATCACGCGCGCCACGTATTCATTGACGCCAAAGCGGCCGCGTATTTTGAGGCGGCCATCGGGCGCTTGCTCTAGCAGCATTTCCCCGCCGCTGCGCAAGGCCAGCGCCTGTCCATTGTCGAACGTGACGCGGTAGCGGCCATGCAGCGGTCCGGCCTGCGCCGGCCCGGTGTCGCCCAGCACACCGCGCACCGGATAACGGGTGAAGTAATCGACCATCACGCAACCGCTGTCGTCCGGCTCGGCCTGCGGCAGCGCGGCCGCCAGGCGCGGTCCCCAGGCGCGCAATACCGTGCTGCTGGTCCCCTGACCGGCAAACCAGACCGGTGTGCCATCGGCCAGCCAGCCGGCCGCGCCGCCCAGCCGCTCCTTGCCTTCGTACCACGAAAAAGTCTTGACGCGCAGACGGCTGCCGAACCAGCGCACGGCGTCGGCGCCGCGCCCGTCGAGCACCACGCGCAGCAGCGCATGTTCGGCTTCCGCGCGGCTGGCCGCTGGAATATTGGCCAGCACGCGCAACAGGCTGTCCAGCCGCACCATGCGTTCCGGCGCCAGTTGCGCGGGCGACGCCAGCCAGGCGGTGTCGCCGCCCGGCGGTGCGCCCAGGCGTTGCGACCAATAAGCACGCCATGGCGCGGCGCCCAGCATCAGCCGCGCCGGTGCGAAGAACAGGCCGCACGATTGCGCCAGCGCCGCATCGCGGCTGACCGACTGGCCCGCGTCGCAGCAATACACTTCCTCGGGATCGCGCCCGCCGCAACGATAGTCCGGCAGCGCGGTCCGCGTTTCCACCGCATACAGATACACGAACAGTTTCCACAGGCTGCCCAGCGGCACCATGCGGCTGCCGTCGAACGGCGTTGGCGCCGCGCCGCCCTGGCGCAATTGCGTCACCGCCGTGGCGCCGCCCTTCCACCACGCGATATCGAGGCTGGCGGCGGCGCACGGAGCGGCCGCACAGATGGCTGCGGATGCGGCCAACGCAATGGCCGCGTTGGAGGTCAACGCCGCGGTCAACGTCGCGGCCAACCGGGCGCCCGACGTCGTGGCGGCTGCATTGGCCGCATTAGCCGGCGCTTTGGAGGCGGCGCCGCGCGGCGCCGGCAACACCCGCTCCATCACTCGACCTTCACCGTGCGCACGGATTTGCCGTCGCCTTCAAATGCTTTTTGTTCCGGCTGGTACATGCGGTGGAAGCGAGCCGGCGGCAGCATATAGCTGCCCTTTTGCGCAAAGCGCAGCAAATGGCGCACCGTCACCGGACCATCGAGCGGATCGACCGGCACCGCATAACCGTCGCGGCGCTCGGCGTGGCGGGTGCGCTCCAGCGGCGTGGGCGGCTCGCCCGCCATCGTGATGCCCCAGGTGCTGGCTTCCACCATGGCGCCCGGCGGCAACGCGACTTCCAGCAGGCCAAAGCGGTGCTTCGCGCCGGCGGCCGGCTTGAGCGTGATTTCATCCATATACAGCTCGTCCGTGCGCAGCGCTTCGCCCGGTTTCACCAGTTCCGTCGTATAACCCTTGTCGCCGCGCTTCATGCGCACAATGCGGCGCTCGATGGCCACCGGCAGCGATGGTGTTTCCGCGGCGCGGCTGTCATATTGCACCACGGCGACCGCGCCGGCCGGCGCCGGCGTAGCCGGCGCGATGCGCAACTGGTCCGGCACGGCTTTCGCATCGGTCCAGCGCCATACCGGTTGGCCACCGCGGCTGTCGCTCTTTTGCCATGGGCCTTCCAGCGCCAGCGCCGGCGGCTTGCCAAAGGCGCCGCCGCCCAGCTTCTTTTGCACCCACAGCAAGGTCATGGCGCGGTCCAGGGTCGACATGTCGGCGCGCACGGACGACAGCACGCTGTCCGCCGCCGACGCCGGCAATTCGCCGGCCAGCATCAGCAGCGCCTGGGCCGCCGGCGCCGGCGAGGTGCGCAGAGTTTTCCATGCGCCGGCTACCTGCTGCTGCAGCGCGGACGGCAGCGCCACGCTGTTTTGCGCCGCCACCACCGAGGCCAGCCCCAGCGCCATGGACTGGCTGTTGCGGTCATCGGGCGCGCCCAGCAGCAGGCTGGAGGTGACGCCCTGCTGGCCGGCTTTTTCCGTCACGCTGAAGTTGGCGATGTCGTCGACCAGGCCGGACGCCAATGTTTTTGTCGGCAAACCCATGTCGTGCGCCATCCACAGCACCAGCGCGCGCTCGGCCACGCTGTCCTTCAAGCCATGTTCGGAATACACGGCCAGCAAGTTATTCCAATGATCGGCCGGCATGTCGATGCGCAGCGCGCGCGCAGCGTACCAGTCCGCGTAATACGCGTAGGCGGTCATCAGCGCATTGCCCTGGGTGGCGTTGCCCCACCAGCCAAAGATGGCTTTCGGTCCCGCCATCGATACCAGGCGCAGACGCTGCGATTGCAGGGTCGCCGTCAGGCGGTCGCGCACGCCGGCCGCATCCGGTCCCAGGCTCTGGATCGCCATCGTCAGTGGAATCAGGCGGCTGGCCGTCTGCTCCACGCAGCCATACGGGAATTCGATCAAGTCATCGGCAATGCGGGCAAAGTGGCTGGCCGCGCCCTGGGCAAACGATACGCGGATATTACGCGCATCGGCCGGCAACTTCAGTGCGGTGTCGGCGCCCAGCGGCACCACCAGCGAACGCGGGCTGTTCCACGCTGCCGGCAATGCCTGCACGTTGGTGTCGAGCGCATCGACCAGCTTGCCGTCCTGCTTGACTTCCAGCCGCATCATGCCGCCGCTGGCCGCCAACGGGAATTCCACGTAGTTGACGCCGGGCTTGGCCGCCAGTTTTTCAGTCCTGGGCTGCGGACCGCCCGACAGCGTGACGTCCAGCTTTTGTTCCTTGTCGGTCTGGTTGAAGATGGCGAACGATGCGCGCGGCGCGTCGCCCACGCGCAGCCAGTCGGGCGCCGTCCACTTGGAATAAAACTGCTTGTCCGAACGCAGGTAGCCGGTACGCTGTCCGACACGGCCCTGCGCATCCATGGCGCGGCCGGTGATGCGCCAGCGCGTCAGCGCGTCGGGCATGGTGAACGTGACGCGCGCGCGGCCGTCCGCGTCGGTCTTCAGCGACGGCGCCCACAGGGCGGTATCGATATTATCTCGGCGCGGACGCTCCAGCACCTTCACGCCGCGCTCATTGTAATTGTGGCGCGCCGGCGCGCCGCTGGTGCGGCCTTGGGCCATGTCATAGCTGATGAACGACAGGCTGGCCGTGGTGCGCACATTGTTGCGGCGCGGGTGATAGAAGAAATCGCCGATGTCCGGCGCGATTTCCGGCTGCAGCACGTAGATCATTTCATCGACCACGCCCAGCGCGACTAAAGTCGACAGCGGCTTGCCCTCCAAGGTCGCGGTCACGTCGAGCGTGACCTTTTCGCCCGGCTGGTAGACTTCCTTGTCGGTCTTGAATTGCAGCGCGATGCGCGGCTCGATCACCATCAGCCCCGCGTTTTCAAACACGAACTCTCCGTTGCGCGTGTGCGCCACCGAGAACGTGATGTTGGGCCCATGTTCTTCCTTCACTGGAATGCGCACGCGCCATTGCGCCGGCGCCACGCGCACTGCCTTGTACCAGTTGGCGCCGCCGTTCAGCAAGCCATGCTGCTCGACCTTGTCGCGCTCCAGGGTCAGCAAGGCCTGGTCGACCGGATCGGAAAACGTGATCAGCGCCTCGGCCGTATCGCCCGGCTTGTATTGCGCGCGGTCCAGCACGATTTCAATGCTGCCGGGCGAGGTTTTCACGCCATCGCCGCTGACCCAATGGCTGGCCGCCGCCAGCAGGTTGCCTTTTTCGTCGCGCAGCGACAGCTGGTAGGAACCGGAGGCGGGGAATGTCACGTCCCATCCCTTGGCGTTCGGATCGAACGCGCCACTGGTCTTGGCCTGTTTTTCCAGCTGCACCATTTCCCATCGCACCGGACGCACGGTGGCCTGCCCTTCCGGGGTCAGGTCGAAGTGCACGGCCTGGCCGGGATCGGAAAACTGGCGCGCGGCCTTCAAGCGGTAAGTGGTGGCGGAACGCTCGATCATCAGTTCGCGCGTGGCCTTGACGCGGTACGCGGCGCCGTCGGTCGCCAACACGGTCAGGATGTAACGCGACGGGTCGGCCGCCGGCGGCAGCGCGAACGCGGCATTGCCGCTGCCATCGGTTTTCAATTCCTGCGTTTTCAGTTCGATGGGGAACAGCCCGCCGTAGCGCAATTCGCCTTCCACCATGGTGTTCTGCTGGCCGCGCACCGTCAGCGACAGCGTCGCATTCTTTACCGGCTTGCCGTCCGGGTAGCGCAGCGCGATGGTGCCGCTGACGTTTTCACCGGTCTTGAATTCCGGCTTGGCGGGCAGGATGTTGATCTCAAAATGCGGCTTCACGTATTCGGCCACGCGGAAAGCCGCGCCATAGATACCGTCGCGGTAAGTGAAGCGCAATTCGTAGCCGCCGGCCGTGGCCTGCTCGGGCAGGCGGAAACGCGTTTCCGCGCCAGTCTCGCCGTACAGTTGCAGCGACTGCGTCAACAGCGGCGTGCCGTTCGGGTCATACACGGTCAACGCGACCGGCGCGGCCATGGCGGCCTGCGACACGCGCGCGGACTTGAATTCGCGGCCCAGGAATTTGACGTTGACTTCATCGCCGGGACGGTACAGCGGGCGGTCCGTCACCGCGTAAATCTTGGTGTTGTAGATTTCGCTGTCATAGTAAAAATTCTCGGACACGAACACGCCGCCGTCGCGGTCTTCACCCAGCACGTAGGTGTGTTCCGGGCTGCCGCGCTCCATGATGGCCACGCCATCGCTGCCGGATTTCGCCGATTGCAGCACGCCGGCGCCATCGGTCCAGGCCACGGTGGCGTCAGGCACGGCGGCGCCGTTGTCGCGGCGTGCCGTCCATACCAGCATTTGGCCGGACGAGACCTTGGTCACGGCCATGGTGTCGGACACGAATATCAGCGTGGTGGCGCGGTGTTCGCCAATGATGGCTTCCACCAGGTACAGCCCCGGCTTGCGCTTGCCGACCGGGATCATGACGTTGCCCCCGCCCTGCTGGATGAATTCACTGCTGGAGCCATCGAGCTTGACGCCCTTGGGCGGCTCGATCTGCTTGGCCTGCCAGATCGGATAGCGGAAACTGTCCACCATCTCATAGCCTTTCAGCGGCTTGTATTGCGGGTGGTTGGCGAACACGGTCGGGCGGCGCAGCGCTTCCTCGTTGGTGGCCAGTTTCGGCTGTTCCTGCGTCACGGCGCGGCGCGCGTCGGCGGAAAAGATGCGGCGCCACGCCAGGCGCGCCTGTTTCCACCAGCTGTCCCACAGGAAGCTCAGCGCGTTGGCCAGGCCTTCGCCCTGGTAATTGCCTTCGACCTGGATGCGGTGCAGGTTGCGCTGCTTTTTCAGGAATTCCAGCGGTTCCGGCACGCGGTACACCACGATGTCGACGCCGGAATACGCCTCGGTATTCATGCGGCCCATGTCGCGTCCCGGCACTTCCAGCCGCACCTTGGCTTCATCCTTGCTGCCATAGCCGGCGTCGGACAACAGGAAAAAGGGTTCGCCTTTGAACAGGTTATAGCCGCTGGCTTCCTGCGCCACGGCGTTTTCCGCCGGCGCGAACGCCAGCATGGCGATCAGCCACAGCGCGAGCCACTGCTTCACGACAGAAACGAAAGCCGGAAAATGCCGGCGAAATTGGGATTGCTGGCCACTGGTTGCCACCGGGTGTCCTTCCATGTCATCAATTGTTTGATATCGACGGCCCGCAGGCCGTTGTCTTCGGGTGTCACGGTACCGGTGTGGTACGCGATGCGCGCGCCCATCCACACCATCAAATGCTGTTCGTCGCCCTGGTCGAAAAACAGCAAGTCGCCGGGCTGCGCCTGGCTTACTTCGCGCGCAATGAAGCGGCTGTTGTGCTGCACCAGCGCCAGGGCCGTCACGAAATGCCCAACCTGGCCGCCGGTCTGCACCCAGCGGTTGCGCAGCGCCGCCTGTTCGCTGTCGAGCCCCAGTTCTGGCGGCAGGCGCCGGTCGGTGCCGATGCCGTTGGCGCGCAGCCATTTCGCGTCGTGCGTGCTGAGCGCTTCATTGACGGCAAACCGCACCAGGCCCGCGCAATCGCGGTGTTGCCAGCGCGGCGTCGGGCCCAGCTCCAGTTGCGCGTTGATGATGCGCAGCATCCACGCCTGGAATGCGCGGGTCTGCGCCTGCGACAGCCGCACTTGCTGCTGCGGCGGGCCTTTCAGCGCATGGGCGCGCGTCGCCGGCCACGCGGTGCAGGCGGCAGCCCATGCGCCGGCCATGGCGCGCAGGACGGCGCGGCGCGGCATGGGGAGAGCCGCTGCCGCCGTTGATGCCTTGGCCATGCTTGCCGTCATTGCGTGATGGCTTGCCATTCCAGCGGCTGCCATGCGACGCCGGACGATGGCACCGATTTCAGCACCATGCGGTACGGCGGGTATTTTTTCAGCGCTTCCAGCCGCGGCACGAGATGTTCGTCGGCCGCCGTGCGCAATACCGGCTCCTGGTTGGCCGGCAGCGTGGCGAAGGCTTCCTTCTGGATCAATTGCGCCAGCGATGCCGGCGCGATCAGCCCCACGGTATGGGCGGGATCGGGCATGCGGTCGGCCGCGGCGGGCGCCTGTTTGCGCTTGACCGCCAAGACCTGGTCGACCAGCCGCGCGTCGGCGGAAAACACGACGGTATCGCCGGCAATGGCAAGGGTCGGCGTGGTGTCGCCCAATTTGGTGGAAACCGTGCGCTGCCAGCGTACGGCGCCGCCCTTGGCTTGCGTTTTTTCCACCGGGCCGCCGCGGCCGATGGCCACATCGAACAGGCTGCCGAGCAGCGCTTCGCTGGCCTTGCCATCGTCCTTGCCGGCACGGCTGGCAATGAAGACCGGCGTGTGCAGCCGCGAGTTGCCATACCAGCAGGCCGCCACCGGCCCCGCCAGCTGTTCCGCCAGCGGTTGCACCGGCTCGCTGGCCTTGCCGCTGACGCGCTTCAAGACCGGCTGCATGGCGTTCCAGTCGGCGGGCACCGTGAAGCAGCCGCCCGGATTGTGCGGCAACGCGGGCCACAGCGCGGCGCTGTCATATCCGCCCTTGGCGAGTTTGCCGCCATCGAGCAGCACTTGCGAACGCCATGCGCCCTTGCTGAAATCAAAGCGCAGCGCCTGCAGCGCGCCAAAGAACGGCTGGTAGCCGAACGACAGGAAGTCCGCCTTGACGGCAATGCTGTGCCCTTCCGGTTGCGTCTTCTCGAAATGGAATTGTTCGTGGAATGGCCGCTGGCCGGCGCCCGATGACGCCAACAGGCCGGACACCACATCGGCCGCCGTGCTGTCCGCGCGCTTGCCATCCTTGCCGCCATACAGCATGCCGGGGTGGGACAGGATCACCATGCGTTCGCCATGGGCGGCAATCAGCATGGTGCGGCCATATGCATAGTTGAGCGCATAGACTTGCACGTTGTCGCCGCCGACGCGCAAGCCGCCGGCTACCGACAATTGCGTATCCTTGAGCGCCACCTTGCCGGCTTCCTCGAGCAAGCGCGTGAGCTGCCCGCGCGAGACGGCAATGACAAAGTGCTTCAGCGAGCCGTCGCCATCGCGCCACAGCGCGACTTCGGCTGGCTGGTCCAGCACCATGCGGATCAACTGGTCGCCCCAGCCCAGTTCATGTTCATAGGCGATACGGCGCAGCGTGCCCTTCAGGCCAAGGCGGTCTTCGCTTTGCTCGTAGTAAAACAGGAAGTCTTCACGCAAGACGTCGCGCGCCAACGGGATGGTCAGCAAATCGCGCGGCAGGGTGGCCAGGCTGCGGGTGACGATCAGTGCGTCGGGCCTGGCGAGGTCGAGGTTCAGGCTGTTGACGGGACTCATCAAGTCCCATCCCATGGTGCGGTAGCCGATCAGCGCTGCCGCACCGACCGCCGCCACACCAAGCGCCTTACCCAGCGTAGTTTTCTTCATGGAGGACGTGGAAAATTGCCATCGAAGTTAGCAATATAACATGTCCACCATGACTTACTTGCCTCGAAATTGCTTCGAAAGAAGATTTACTTGGCGGTCAAGACCGTCCGGGTATATGCCGGGTCCTTGTGGATTTCACCTTCGGTAAACGGCAGCTTGACCAGTTTTTTACGTGAGAACAGCGGCAGCTGGTCATCGTAGTACGGCGACTTGGGATCGACCGACTGGCCATAGACCAGCAAACCGCGCGCATTAGGTCCATCGCGGTCAAAGCCGACCACCTGGATATAGCTGGCGCCCCAGTTGACGTTGCGGTAACCGGTCGGGGTCAGGCCGCCCTGCATCACCATGGTGTTGTAGACGCCATCTTCGTCCCCCATGCCGCCATGCAGCGGATAACGCTTGCCGTTGCGCGTCTCGGTCTGGTAATCGCCCAGGCGGCCATACAGCGGCACGTTTTGCGCATTCAGCTTGGCCACTGCGGTGCGCAGTGCTTCGAGCAGCGCGGGTTTGGCCGCCGCGGCCACGCCGCGCGGCGTGTTGACCGGATCGGCCGGATCGAATGGCACGGCCCACTTGTTTGGCACGGTGGCGGCGGCATTCCAGAACTCACGGAACAGGACCGCGCCACGGCTGTCGATGTCGGCCTTGCGGTCCCACATTTTCAGCACGGAGCAGGCCAGCAGCAAGTCGCGTTCATTGGCGGCGAAGCAGGCCGGGAGCAGTTCAGGCAGGACCAGTTCCGCGGCATGGACACGGTTGCTGAACAACAGTCCTTCCAGGTCGTCCATGTCGAGGTGGCGTTCCGTCGCCAGCGCCTCCTCCACCTGCTTGAAACCGATCCGCGTGCGCAGCGTCTGTTCCACGCCCGGGGAGCCATACAGCGGCGAATAGCCGAACGGCGCCGGGCCGGTCAGCGGCGCGCGCGCGTTGGTCAGCCAGTACGCGTCATTGGAATTGCCGACGTAATCGTCGCGTTCCTGCGTCGGCATGTTCGGCGCGCCAAATATGCCGATGGCCGCGCCGTCATCCTCGCCCCAGGTACACGCGCTGCGGGTGCCGTCAAAGCCCAGCAGCTGCGGCACGACGAAACAGTCGGAAGCGAATTTGTCCACGCCCATGTGCGGCACGCGGCTGGCGTCCATGTACAGCGTGCCGCCGTTGCGGTCCGCTGCAATAGTATTCACCCATGGCAGCCCGCCGACGCTGGACAGGCTGGTCTTGGCGGCTTCGACATTGTCGGCCTGGCCCAGCGACAGCCATTGTTCCAGCATGCGTGCGCTATTGCGGTTGGCGTCACCCAGGGCGAAAGCGCGTTCATTGGTCCAGCCGATACCGGCCGCCGGATTCACGAACACCGCGCCGTGCCTGGTGGCGTAAAACGTTTTTTGTTTCGACTTCAAGGTACCATCGGCTTGCAGCACGTCGATGGAGACCGTGCGCGACGTCATCTTCACGGGGGCGCCATCATAGTAGTACGTGGTGCCGGTTGGATCGGAAGGATCGAGCGCGAGCGCAAACGTCGTGAAGTGGATGGCCTTGGTGACCGTGTGGGTCCAGGCCAGGTCCTGGTTGAAGCCAATGACGACAACCGGCAGGCCGCCAAGCGACACGCCCATGACGTCGAATTTGCCCGGCATGGTCAAGTGCAGCTGGTACATGCGCTCCGTGCTGTGCCAAGGGTAATGCGGATTGCCCAGCAACAGGCCTCGGCCATTGGCGCTGGCGTCGCGCCCGATGGCCAGGGCATTGCTGCCAATGCCGGGAGGCAGGCCGGTCGGCAGTTTTTCCCTGGCCGGCGGCAGCGCCGTGGCCAGCACAACCGGCGCGACGGGATCGCGCGCAGCGCCGACGATACCGGCGGCAAATACGTCGCCCGTTGCGTGCAGCGCTTTTTCTTCAACCAGCCGGTACATGTCTTCCGCGGTGATCGGCTTGACCCATGCGGCGTTGCGGCATGCCGCAGGCAATTTCTTCTGGTTGTCGCTCAGGTAGCGGTTATACCCTTCCGCGTAGCCGTCCAACAGATCGCGCACTTCCTGCTTGCCTGCGGCATATGCAGCGCGCAGCTGGTCGATATCGACATAGCCTTTGTAATAAAAATCGCTCTGCTCATTGGTCAGGTCGATGTAGCCGTTGGCGACGCCATATTCGCCGTTTTTCGGCGCGGTGGTGTGGGCGTCGGGACCAAAGTAACGGGAGCGCTCACCGCGTACGGTGAGGAAGGTGTCTGCCAGCATGCAGACGTTGTCCTGCGCGTAGGCATAGGCGACGCCATACCCGAGGCTGCGGTAGTCATTGGCCTTGACGTGCACCACACCATAACTGGTGCGAGCAACTTCAGTGCGGATCTTGTCTTTAGCGGTTTCTGCCGCCGTCGCCGTGACGGCGGCGGATGCCAGTAGCCAACCCAATGCGTGTAGTTTCATACCTCTCCTTTGTTTTTTAAATAATTATAAAAGCACAAAGAGAGTAACATTGACAACACCAGAATACAGTAGGTGTTTTCCACTTTTCTGGGTTTATCAGGCAAAAACACACGAAAACCAACTCAACTGGAGAGAAATCGCGGCAACTCCGTACTGGGCATTTGCCAATGCAAAAAGCCCGCTCAGATCAACTGAGCGGGCTTTTCTAAATAACTAGCCTGACGATAACCTACTTTCACACTGGTTGCAGCACTATCATCGGCGCAGAGTCGTTTCACGGTCCTGTTCGGGATGGGAAGGGGTGGGACCGACTTGCTATGGTCATCAGGCTTTGACTTGTCGCGTCACACACGGTGGTGTGTGACTGCAATCCGGAAGAAGTATTAGTTTGGGTAACTCATCATCTGAGTAAATGCGTATAACCGGCAAGGTTATAGGGACAAGCCGTACGGGCAATTAGTATCGGTTAGCTTAATGCATT
>CBIHOX010000116.1:0-20034 GCA_966211685.1 uncultured Pseudoduganella sp. | reverse complement strand
AAGGCTTCCGCAAGGGCATGGACCTGTACTTCCAGCGCCACGACGGCCAGGCCGTGACGTGCGACGATTTCCGCGCCGCGATGGCGGATGCGAACGACGTCGACCTGGCGCAGTTCGAGCGCTGGTACAGCCAGGCCGGCACGCCGGTGGTGACGGCCAGCACGCAATACGACGCGGCCGACCAGACCTATGAAATCACCTTGCGTCAGCGCTGCCCGGACACGCCGGGCCAGGCCAACAAGATGCCGTTCCATATTCCCGTGGCAATCGGCCTGCTCGATGGCGAAGGCAATGACATCGCGCTGGCGGTGGAAGGCAAGGTGGTGGGCGCCACCACGGCCGTGCTGGACTTCACGGAAGCCGAGCAGACCTTCCGCTTCACCAACGTGAAGGAAAAGCCGGTGCCGTCGATCCTGCGCGATTTCTCCGCGCCGGTGGTGCTGGAATACGATTACACGGACGAGGAATTGCTGCACCTGTTCCGCCACGACAGCGACGCCGTGAACCGCTGGGAAGCGGGCCAGCGCCTGGCCATGGCGCGCCTGCTGAAATTGGCCAAAGCCGCCGCCGAAGGCGCCGAACTGGTGCTGGACGAGACATTCGTCGCGGCCCAGCGCGCCGTGCTGACCGACTCGTCGCTGGACCCGGCGTTCCGCGAACAAGCCTTGATCCTGCCGTCGGAAACCATCATCGCGGAAAACATGGACGTGGTCGATCCGCAAGCGATCCACACCGCGCGCCAGTTCATGCGCCGCACGCTGGCGCGCGAACTGGCGCCGCAACTGCTGGCGCAATACGAAGCGAACCTGACCCCCGGCCCGTACAGCCCGGACGCGCAATCGGCCGGCAAGCGCGGCCTGAAAAACCTGGCGCTGGCGTACCTGATGATCGATCCGGGCCCGGCCGAGCTGAAACTGGCGCAACAGCAGTTCGACGAAGCCACCAACATGACGGACCGTTCGTCCGCGCTGGTGTCGCTGATCCACAGCGGCGCCGACGCCGCGCCTTACCTGCAGCGCTTCTACGACGAATTCGAGAACGAGGCGCTGGTGATCGACAAGTGGTTCGCCATGCAGGGCGCCAGCCCGCACACCACGATCGAGGCTGTGCGCGAGCTGATGCGGCACCCGGCCTTCAACATCAAGAATCCGAACCGCGCGCGGAGCCTGCTGTTCAGCTATTGCAACGCCAACCCGGCGCGCTTCCATGCGCACGACGGCAGCGGCTATGCGCTGTGGGCGGAAAACGTCATCCAGCTCAACGCCATCAACCCGCAAGTGGCGGCCCGCCTGGCCCGCAGCCTGGACCGCTGGCGCCGCTACGTGCCGGACTTGCAGGACCAGATGCGCCGCGCGCTGGAAAAAGTCGCTTCCAGCGCAGGGCTGTCGAACGACGTCAATGAAGTGGTCAGCAAGGCGCTGGCCAACTAAAGAAACCGGTCAAACCGATCGCCCGGCGGATAGCGCCCATCCGCCGGCGGCAAACCAACGATTTTATTTTCACTACCTGGGAACCCAATGAAACGCATCAGCCTGACCCAATACCTGGTCGAAGAACAACGCCTGCACAACTCGATTCCGGCCGAACTGCGCCTGCTGATCGAAGTGGTGGCGCGCTCCTGCAAAACCATCAGCCACAGCGTGGGCAAAGGCGCCCTGGGCGACGTGCTGGGCGCGCTGGAAACCGAAAACGTGCAGGGCGAGGTGCAAAAGAAGCTGGACGTGATTTCCAATGAAATCCTGCTGGAAGCCAACGAGTGGGGCGGCCACCTGGCCGCGATGGCGTCGGAAGAAATGGAAACCATCCACCGTATCCCGAACCGCTACCCGATGGGCGAATACCTGCTGGTGTTCGATCCGCTCGACGGCTCGTCCAACATCGACGTCAACGTCTCGATCGGCACCATTTTCTCGGTGCTGAAAGCGCCGGAAGGCATGAAAGACCCGAGCGAGCAGGACTTCCTGCAGCCGGGCAGCAAGCAGGTAGCCGCCGGCTACGCGGTCTATGGCCCGCAAACCCAGCTGGTGCTCACCACCGGCAATGGCGTGAACTGCTTCACGCTGGACCGCGAAATGGGTTCGTGGGTGCTGACCCAGCGCGCCATGCAGATTCCCGCCACCACCAAGGAATTCGCTATCAACATGTCGAACGCGCGCCACTGGCACGCGCCGGTCAAGCGCTACATCGATGAATTGCTGGCCGGCGCCACCGGCCCGCGCGCGAAAAACTTCAACATGCGCTGGATCGCCTCGATGGTGGCCGACGTGCACCGTATCCTGAACCGCGGCGGCATCTTCATGTATCCGGCCGACCTGCGCGACCCGGCGCAGCCAGGCAAGCTGCGCCTGATGTACGAAGCCAACCCGATGGCGTTCATCGTGGAGCAGGCCGGCGGCGCCGCCACCGACGGCAAGCAGCGCATCCTCGACATCCAGCCGCACAAGCTGCACCAGCGCGTGCCGGTATTCCTGGGTTCCCGCGACGAAGTGGCGGTGGTGACGGGCTACCACGGCGAGTAAGGCCTACCGCGCGGCTGCCTGAATTTTCAGCAGCCGCGGCGCATCCGGCAGGCGCGGTACAACTTTGTTGCGCGGGAAGAAAAAACACCCTTGCGCATTGTTGAAAGTGTTTGTTAGAATGCGAGCCTCTTACGCAGCGGACCAGATAAGTGGGACGCAACGTAAAAAGGTTTCGCCGCTGTAGCTCAGTCGGTAGAGCAGCGCATTCGTAATGCGAAGGTCACCAGTTCGATTCCGGTCAGCGGCACCAAAACACCAGTAGCAAGCAATAGCGAAAACCCGCCTTCTGTTGGAAGAGCGGGTTTTTTGTTATTCCCGCGGCCCTGCTTGGTTATTGCTTCTTTTCTTTCTTCGCCTTCTCTTCCTTCTCCCTGTCGTAATGCCATTTGACGGCAAAGAACATGCCGATGCCCAGCACAACGATCTTGAACGTGAAGAAGACGACAGGGAACCATTCCATCTTTGAAAAACTCCAGGTGATGACTTAAGACGCCGCTGCGGCGGCTGCACATACTGCGGCATACTACATAAAAGCAATTTCCATACATCGAGACAAAATGTCCCAGTTGAAAGACATGCAAGTCGAACCGTTGCCGCTCTGGCTGCCACGCCTGGCCGTGCAGGGCGGGCCGCGTTTCCTGCAGATTGCCGATGCGTTGCAGGCGGCCGTGGCGGGCGGTGCACTGAAGCCGGGCGACCGCCTGCCGCCTCAGCGCCAATTGGCGGCGCAGCTGGACGTCGACTTGACCACGGTCACGCGCGCCTACGATGAAGCGCGGCGCCGCAACTTGCTGGAGGGGCGCGGCGCGCGCGGCACCTATGTCGCGGCGCCGAAAGCCGAATGGACGCCGGTGCTCGACCTCAGCATGAATACTCCGCCGCCGCCGGACGGCGTGGATTTCGACGACTTGCTGAAACAGGGCTTGTCCCAGGTGCTGATGGGGGCGGACAGTGATATGCTGATGACGTACCACCTGGCCGGCGGCAGCGAATCCGACCGCAAGGCCGGCGCCCAATGGCTGGCGCCAATGCTGGGCCGCGTGGAGCCAGGGCAGGTGGTGGTCTGTCCGGGCGCGCAGGCGGCGATTGCGGCACTGATCCTGGCGCTGACCAAGCCCGGCGATGTCATCCTGGCCGAACCCGCCACGTATCCCGGCTTGCGCGCCGCGGCCAGCCAGTTCGGCCGGCGCCTCGTGGCGGTGGAAGCGGACCGGGACGGCATGATGCCGGAAATGCTCGAGCAGGCGTGCCGCCGGCACCAGCCGGCGCTGGTGTACCTCAACCCGACCTTGCAAAACCCGACCGCCGTCACCATGCCGGTACGGCGGCGCGAGGAGCTTGCCCGCATCGCGCAACGCTGCCGGGTACGCATCGTCGAGGACGACCCCTACTGGCTGCTGGCCGATGCCGCGCCGCCGCCGGTCGCCACATTTGCCCCGGAACAGGTGGTCTACATTTCAACCTTGTCGAAATGCCTGACGCCGGGCTTGCGGGTCGCGTTCGTGCTGTTGCGCGACCCGGATGAACGCGAACGGTTCCTGGCCGCGCTGCGCTCGTTTGCGCTGATGGCCGCGCCGCTGGCGGCCGCGCTGGCCACGCAATGGATACTCGACGGTTCCGCCGCCCGCTTGATGGAAGGCATCCGCAACGAAGCGCGCCTGCGGCACCGGATGGCGCGCGATATTTTGGCGGGGCGCTACAGCGGCGCCGGCGACGGCTTGCACGTCTGGCTCGAATTGCCGGCATATTGGAACTCGTCGCAGCTGGCGCGCGCGGCCGGCTGCGAAGGCATCGCGGTCACGCCGGCCGAGGCATTTGCCACCGGCGGCGCTTCGGTCAACGCCATCCGGATTTCCCTGGGCAGCATCAAGGACCGCGGGCGCCTGCAGGCGGGGCTGCAACGGCTGTCGCACCTGCTTGCGCGGCGGCCGGGGCCCGACGCCGCGCCTAGCCCGGCCGCCGCAATGGACTGCTTACCTGGACAACGTTCTTGATCTTGTCCGCTTCTTCCGGCGCCAGGTTGAGGAACATGCAGCCGAGGTGGACCTGTTCGCCCAGCAGGAACGAGCGGTAAGCGCGCGTGAAGCGGATTTCCATTTCGGCGACGTGGATGGTGTCCGATCCCAGTTCCAGTTGCACGTCGCGCAGCTTGCGTCCCCTGAGCAAGCCCTTGGCCAGGTGTTTGGCGCAGCGCAAGCCCACCCCGCCCTGTGAAATGTCATAGATGGTCATTTCGACCGTGTTGCTGCCCAGCGTGAGCGTGGCCGTGAAATTGGCGCCAAGCGGGGTTTCCATACGCTCCGACGAGCGCCGGTTCATCACCGCGCAGGTTTCCGGGAACGTCATCTGGATCAAATGCGGCTTGCCGGGCAGCGCATGCCATTCCTGGTCGGTCAGGCGGAATTGCAGTTTTGCCGTCGGCAGCGGCGCGACAAAGGTGGTCTTGCCGGGCGGTAGTGCCGACCCTGGGCTGAATTCCATCACGAAGTGCGGCAATTCGGGATCGACCGACAGGATGCGTCCCAGCACGGCTTCGCGGCTGCCGGCCGCGTACATCGAGATGGCTTCACCGCTGGCGGACAGGATCGTCAGCAAGTCGCCGATATCGTCCTCGCTGGTGATTTCATATGAACTGGCCGAGACCGGGAAGGGCGGTATGGCGTCTTGTGGCCGTGGCGGACCCTTGCGGATCGGGACGGCATGGGGGTCATTGAGCTGCATGGCGCTAACCTATGACTTGGCGTAACGTTAGACATTGTTCAGGTCTTGTTGTACGTCTTCATCTTAGTCTAGAATTTTCCCAATAGCAATATATTTTGTATTATGAAAAACTTCTGGAGATAGGAAGGCGCCGCGCCGCTCACCCTTCGTCATCGGACAGCGCGGGCAATTTCCAGCTCGCATACAGCGTGGGCAGGCTGGCAAACCAGATCATGTTGGCCATGAACAGCGCGAACGCGATGCCGACCAGGCGCTCGGTGGCCCATCCCTTGAATCCCGCCGCCAACAGCAAGGCGGGGCCGCCGACGATATTGGCAACGGCCAGGCACGCCATGCAGAAGAAGAACGCATTTTTGCGTAATGCCGCCTCGTATTCATCGTCATTGATGGAAGGCTTGCCCAGCGGGCCTTTGTTGGCGATGGCTGCGGCCACTGCCATCACCGGGCCGGCCACGCCATACGCCATGCCGGGGATGGAAAAAGCGGTTGCCCAGGCCAGGAGCCCGGCGCCGAACGCCATCGGCAACAGTGGCAGCCAGCGCATCGGCTGGCGCCGCGCTTCACCGTTATCGCGCGACATGTCATGCCGGACCTGGCTCGATGCATTGCTCCACCAGACCAGTGCATCCATCTGTTGCAGCGCAGTTTTACGTTTCCCGCTCATTCCTCTTCTCCTACCCGTTTTAATGCCATGGCGATCGGTTCGAAACGCTGGAACGAAAACAGCATTTCCACGCTGACGCCGAAGTGCTGGGCAATCTTCATCGCCAGTTCCAGGCTGGGCTTGTAATCGCCGCGCTCCAGGTACCCGATGGTCTGGTTGTTGACGCCGACGGCTTCCGCCAGTTCGCGCCGCGAAATGCCGCGCTCTGCACGAAACACGGCGATCCTGTTATGTAACGTCATTAAAGTTTGCAGATTCCCGACAAGGTATTGTGATTACACAACAGTTTGATGTGTCGGTCAAGCAATCAGTTTGCTTTCTGCTCAGGAAACCGCTTGTGCCGCGAGGCCGCCGATGACGGCGGCCTGGCGGCAGCGGCAAGGGTTGACGCGCCAGGGGCCGGGTTCAGGCCGCTGGATTGGCCGCGCCGCCCGCTTTCAGCGCCGGCAGGCGCACGATAAACACCACGTGCGGGGCGCGGTACTGGTAGGCAATGGAACCGCCATGGCCATCCGCGATGCGGGAGGCAATGTACAGCCCCAGCCCCATGCCGCTGCGGTTGTAGCGGTTGCTGTTGGCCATGCGCTTGAAAGGATTGAACAGTTGCGCGGCAACGTCGGGGGCGATTTCCGGCCCGGTGTTGGCGACCGCGATTTCCACCATGCCGCCATCGCGCCGCAGCGCCAAGTGAACCGGCTGGCCGGGCTGGCCATGGTGGCGCGCATTGCTGAGCAAATTGCTGGCCACCTGCGCCAGGCGGTCGGCGTCGCCGCTGACCTCGATGCCGGGCGGGATATCGGCCTCGTAGGTGATGCCAGGATGGGCGGTGCGCGATTCATCGAGCAAGTCTTCCAGCAGGCGCGACAGGCATACCGGGTCATGCCGCATGTTCAAGCCGATGCCGCTGTCGAGCCGGCTCATGTCCAGCACCTGGGCAATCAGGCGCTGCATGCGGCCGCTGGACCGCTCGATGCGCTGGCCCAGTTGCGGCGGCGTGCTGGCGCCTTGCTTGAGCACGTTGGCGGCCATGGCGATCGATTGCAGCGGATCGCGCAAGTCATGGCCCAGCATGGCCAGCAATTGCATGCGGGCGCGCTCGATGTCGGCGTGGCGCGCCATGCTGGCGCGGTGCATTTCACCGAGCAGTTGTTCCGCCACCAGCAGGCGCGCGGCGTCCCACGGCACGGCCTGGCCGCGCACGGTGGACAGCCATTCGGTGAACGAGCCGCGCGGCGTCAGGCGCGGGCCCAGCGGGCCGATTTTCACTTCCTTTTCCGGCTTGCCGGCCCAGCGTACGGTTTCCACCTGTTCGCGCCGCAGCGCCAGCAGCCAGCCGCCGGCCGCCGCGTCGAAGCGCAAGCCCAGCACGCCGATCCATGGCCCCAGCGCCGCCTGGACGTCTTCCGGCCACTGGTCTTTCGCGTGGCGGTGCACCAGTTCCTGCGGGCAGTGGCGCAGCGCTTCCAGCATGGCCTTGGCCGCCGCCGGCGGCACGCCGCCATGGCCGGCCAGCTTGCCCTGGTGGGCAAAGACCAGCGCATCGGCCTGCAGGGTCGCGGCCAGTTCGCCGGTGTGCGCTGCCAGCGCGGCCAGCATGTCGTCTTCGTCGAGCATGGTGGCCAGCAGGCGGGTGCGCAATGCGGCAGCCTGTTCGGCCAGTTCGGCGCGTTCCCTGGCCTGCAGGTTGGCCACGCCCGACGCCAGCACTTGCGCCAGCACGTCGCACGCCATGCGGATCGAATAGGGAATGCGGCGCGGCGCCATGTGGTGGCAGGCGATCAGTCCCCACAGCCGGCCATCGATCACGATCGACACGCTCATCGAGGCGCCCACGCCCATGTTCCGCAGGTATTCGACGTGGATCGGCGACACGCTGCGCAACACGCTGTGGCTCATGTCGACCGGGGCGTCGCCGGGCGCGCCCAGCATGGGCACCGGGGTATAGCCGGTGTCGCTGATCAGGCGCAGCGTATTGAGCACGTACAGGCGGCGCGCCTGCGCCGGGATGTCGCTGGCCGGGTAGCGCATGCCGAGGTAGGGCCGCAACCCATCGCGCACGGATTCGGCCACCACGTCGCCACTGTCGTCGTGACGGAAGCGGTACGCCATCACGCGGTCGAACCCGGTGATGGCGCGCACTTCCTCCACGGTGCGCGCCAGCAGCGCATCGATGCTGCCCTGTTTTTTCAGCTGCGTGATGGCCGCGTGCGATTTCATGGCGAAGTGCGCCACCATGTCGCTCGACTGTTCGCGCAATTCGAATTCCACGATGGCCAGGCCATTCCAGCCATGCACCACGCAATCGCCGGCATGGCCATTGATGGCCGCTTCCACCGATGTCGTGACCGACGCGCTGTCGATGTGCGCCAGGCACTGCTCGACCAGCGCCTTGGCGTCGTGCGGCAGCACGGTGGCGGTGTACGGCATGTCCAGCGCGTGCACCGCGCCCAGCAAGGTGTCGGCATTGGCGCTCCAGGCGCGCAGCGCGCCGGTGCGGTCAAACGCCAGCAGCGCGCCATGCGGCTGGATCAGGCCGGGGATGTGGATCGGTTCGCGGTCGCAGTTGTCGAGGTCGACCGTGTTGAAAAACTCCGTCATGCCGCCGCCTGCGCCGGGCCGGCATGGTCCGCCGATGGGGCCGGCGACGGGATTGGTAAATTCCCAGGCAACGGGGCTGGTCGGTTCCCGGGCAACCGCGGCAGCAGCGCCAGCAGGGCGTCAAACGCCGCGCAAGCGCCGGCGCGGGCGTCGGCAAGCTGTGCTTCGGTGGTAACTGCCGCGCGCAGCGCCGCCATGAAGCGCAGCCAGCGCGGGCCCGGCGCGGCGCCGCCGGCGCCCAGGTAATGCAGCGGGTGCGGCGCGAGACGCGCCGCCAGTTGGCGGTACAGCACCGCGCCGCCGAGGCGCGATCCTTCCACCACGTACATCACGCCCCAGCGGTATGCCGCGCTGGCCGCGGGTGGCCACGGCCAGCGGCTCACAGGCGCGGGCGTACGAGCCGGTGGCGTGGCGGCCGGCGTTGCGGCCGGCGCGTCGGCATGCGCGTCGAAAGACGCGGCGCGCAGGTCGGCGGCGATCTGCGCCAGCGCGTCGTCGGTTTGCCACAGTGCAGGATCTTGCGGGCCGTCCTTAAAACCGGCTTGCCAGTCGCGCAGCGGCAACAGCCACGCGTGCAGCAAGCGCAAATGGTTGCCATAGTCGTCAAGCGTCGGCGCGGGCGCGGCCAGCGGCATCGCGTGGTCCAGCACCGTATGGCGGCTGGCGGTCGCTTGGCGCAGGTCGGCCAGGGGATCGGGGATGGTCGGCGTCATGCGGCGAGTGTAACTGAATGCTCGGCTCGGCAGCACCCGATATGCATAACAAAGGTTTCTTTTCGAAACTGATGGTTGCCGTGCCAGCAGGAGGCATGCACGGCGGATCGCGATCGGCCCTACAGCGCGAACCAGATGTCGAAACAGGTGTTCCCGTCCGCATCGGCCGCCAGCCGGTGGTGGTACCCATGCCGGTTCAAGACTTCGCGCACGAACAGCAGGCCGATGCCCTGGCCGCCTTTCTTGGTGCTGAAAAACGGCGTGAACAATTGGCTGGCCGGTACGCCGGACAGGCGGCGGCCGCTGTCGGTGATCGACAAGTGGACGCGGTCCGTTTCCTGCCGCAGCGCCAGCGTGACCGTGCCGGAGGGCAAGGCTTGTTCCTGCATCGTGGTTTCCACCGCTTCCATCGCGTTCTTCACCACGTTCAGCAACGCCTGTTCCATCAACTGGCTGTCCATGGCCAGCGGCGGCACGTTGTCGCGCCGGCCCCACACCAGCGCGATGCCGCAGCTGCGGCAGGGTTCGCGGTACAGGTCGACGATGCCGTCGAGCACGGCGCCAAGGTCGGCGGGGCGCATTTCCGGCGCCGGCATTTTCACCACGCGCGTGAAGCGCTCGATGAATTCGCCGAGTTGCACGTTGCGCCGCCGGACCGCCGCGATCGCGGTGCCAAAGTCGGCCGCGTCGCTGTCGGCCAGCTGGCCCCGGTAATACAGCAGCGAATCGAGCACCGACGCGGTGGCCGCCACCGTGTTGTTGACTTCGTGGCCCATTACGCGGACCAGCTTGTCGTAGGTGGCATGTTCGGAATCGGCCAGTTCCGCCGTCAATTCATCGACCAGCAGGAACTGGCGCTTGAAGCCGCGGTCGTGGAAGTGGCCGCGCTGGCCACGGTAGCGGCGGCCGGCATGGTCGCTGAGGACGGCGCCGGTATCGGGCGCCAGCCGGTCCAGCTGGTCCAGCAGGCTGGCGCAGCGGGGCGGCGGCGCGCCGCTTTCCAGCCAGTGGCGCAGCGGCTTGCCGATCGGGTCCGGCACACCCAGCAAGGCGATGGCGGCGGCATTCATGACGCTGATGCGGCCATCGAAATCAAACACGATGACGGCGCTGGGCGTGGCTTCCAGCAAACGGTCCAGCAAGCCTTGCTGTTCGCCCAGCTTCAAGCGCTCTTCGTACAGCCGCGTCAGCATGGTATTGAACAATTGCACCAGTTGTTCGAGTTCCGGATGGCCGGCGCGCGCCGGTTCGCGCAGCCGCGTGGCGTATTCCTGGTCTTGCAGCAAGCTGTGGAAATGCTGCGTATAAGCCAGTGGCTCGAGCGCCCGCGCCAGCAGCCGGTAACCGATCACGGCGCTGCCCAGCAGCACCGCTTCCAGCGCCACGAATAGCCAGGGTTGCGCGCGCGCCAAGGTGGCGGCCGCGGCAAACAGCGCCACGTGCAGCACGGCCAGGTAGATCCCGCATTGCCATTTGAGGCGCGGGATAAAGTGCGCCAATAGCGAGCGGGAACGCGGCGCGCGCGGCGAGGACGGCAGCGAAGGCTGCGCCGGCTGTCGCTCCGGAGTTGCCGGCTGCAATGGTTGCGGCTGCAATGGCTGCGCCGGCCAGGGTTGCTGCGCCAATGGCGGCGCGTGCGGCGGCAGCGATGCCGACGGTGGGCGCTGCAGCGGCGGCTGAAGCGGTTGCGGCCCCGGCTGTATAGCGTCTGCAGCGTCTGCAGCGTGGCCCGTTGGCGCCTTCAAGCCTCATCCCGCGATTCGGCGGCCAGGCCATGGCGTTCCAGCCGCCGGTACAGCGCGTTGCGGCTCACGCCCAGCGCCTTGGCCATGCGCGAGATATTGCCCTGGTATTGTTCCTGCGCCTGCGCGATCATGTGGCGCTCGACCTGTTCCAGTGTCATGCCGTCGACGCCGAGGCGCGGCGTGCCCGCGCCGTCGTGCTGTTCGGCCGCGCAGAAGTCGGCCTGGGCCAGTACGCTCTTGCCGGACAACAGCATGGTGCGCTCCAAGGTTTGCCGCAACTGGCGGATATTGCCGGGCCACGGCTGTTGCGCCAGCCATTCGAGCGCGCCCGGCGCCAGTGTGATCTCGCCCAGGCCATAGCCGGCGGCGATGGTGGCCGTGAGGTGGCGCGCCAGCAGCGCGATATCGCTGCGGCGCTCGCGCAGCGGCGGCAGGCGCAAGGTGATCAGGTTCAAACGGTAAAACAAGTCTTCGCGGAATTCGCCGGACGCCACCAGTTCCGCCAGTTCGCGGTTGGTGGCCGACACCACGCGGATATCGGCCTGTTCGCTGCGGCTGGCGCCCACTGGAAGGTAGCGCTGGTCTTGCAGCACGCGCAGCAGCTTGACCTGGTCGGTGCGGTTCAATTCGCCGATTTCATCCATGAACAGCGTGCTGCCATGGGCGGCCGCCACGTGGCCCTGGCGGTCGCTGCGGGCGTCCGTGAAGGCGCCTTTGACATGGCCAAACATTTCACTTTCAAACAGCGACGGCGTGATGGCGCCCATGTTGATCTTGACGGCCGGGCGCGCGGCGCGCGGGCTGTTGCGGTGGATGGCGTCGGCAATCAATTCCTTGCCGCAGCCGCTCTCGCCGAGGATCAGCACCGGCGCCCGCGTGGCCGCCACCTGGCCCACGGTGGCCAGCACTTTCAGCAAGGCCGGATGTTCGCCAACGATGCCGCTGAAATCGTAACGCTGGTCGAGTTCGCGGCGCGCGGCCGATGCCGACGCGCCTCCCGCCGCAGAAGGCGCAGCGTGCGCCGCCATCGATGCCGCCGCGGACGCCGCGGGAAGCGCCGCATCCAGCGTGGCGCGGATCAGTTGCACCAGTTGCGCGTTGTCCCACGGCTTGGTGAAGAAATTCGCAGCGCCGGCCTGCATGCCCTTCACGGCCAGCGCGATCGAACCCCATGCCGTCATCAACAGCACCGGCAGGCCGGGACGGACCCCATGGATGCGCGCCAACAGTTGCAAGCCTTCTTCGCCGCTGGTTTGCATTGAAAAATTCATGTCCTGCAGTACCAGGTCGAATGGTTCGCGTTCGAGCAGCGCCAGCGCGGCGCGCGGTTCGTCGCAACTCTTGGCGTCGAAGCCCGATTGCTTCAACAGCAGGCTCAACGACGCCAGCACGGCGGCGTCGTCATCGATTATCAGGATACGGGTCTTGCGTTGGACTTCCATGGATCATTCGTAGCGCAGGGCGGCGGTCGGGGTCATGCGGCTGGCGTGCCAGCCGGGGTACAGGGA
This sequence comes from uncultured Pseudoduganella sp., assembly GCA_966211685.1. Taxonomy (GTDB): domain Bacteria; phylum Pseudomonadota; class Gammaproteobacteria; order Burkholderiales; family Burkholderiaceae_D; genus Rugamonas. The sequence goes on along the minus strand of CBIHOX010000116.1, from coordinate 7,566 downwards.
GCATAGCAAGGATAGCAGATAGATCAGTCCCATCGACAGCCCCAGCGCAGAAATGAACACGCGCCAGTTCAAGTGCTCGCCCAGGACGCCGGTCAGCGGCAATTGCACAAGCAGCGCCAGGCCGGCCAGCATGGCGCCCGTGCTGAGCAGCAGTTGCTCCAGCACGATCTGGCGGTAGATGGCGCCGCTGGGCGCGCCCAGTGCGCGGCGCAGGCCGATTTCCGGTATGCGCCGCGTGGTGTTTTGCCACAGTACGCCAAACAGACCGAACGCCACCATCACCAGCAGGAAGGCGGCAATCACGGCCAGCACCACCAGCGGCGCCAGTTGCGTCTTCAACAGGCTGGCGCGCGCGTCGGCCAGTGGCGAGATCGTGAAACTCCAGTCATTGCGCACCAGTTTCAATTGCCGCTGCAATGCGGTTTCAACGTTGCGCGGCGTCCCGGGCTTGAGCCGCAACAGCATGGTATGCATGGCGGGCATGCGGTTGGCTGGCGCATGGCGCACCAGGACGATCTCGGCTTCCGGCGCCAGTTCGCCCTTGGTGCGGTACGACTCCACCACGCCGGTCACGCGGAAGCGCTGTCCTTCGTTGCTGGCGTCATAACTGTAGAAGACCCGGCCCACCGCGTTCCCGCCGGGGAAGCGGCGCTCGGCCAGGCGCTGGTTGACGACCACGGGCATCGGGCCGTCGCCTTCGTCGGCGCGGGTAAACCAGCGGCCCGCCAACGGCGTCATGCCATTGACGGCAAAGAATTCATCGGTCACTTCCAGCATTTGCACCGGTTGCGCCGGGCCGCCCGGCGTGAAGCGGAAATCCGTGGTCACGCTGCTCATGCCGTACGGCGGATACGTGGAAAACGCGGCCTGCTCCACTTCCGGCAATGCACGCACGGCTTGCTGCAGGCGCGTATGGATGCCGGCGTCGCGCGGCATGTCCTGGCCGTCGCCGGGGCTGATGTCAACGGTCCAGATGGTGCGGTGATCGAACCCCACCGGTTCGTGGTACAGCTGCCAGCAGCGCACGGCCATGGCCGACAGGGCAAACACCAGCACGAACGCCAGCAGCAGTTCCAGGCTCAGCATCAGGTTGCGCGTCTTGCGCTTCCACATGAGTTTGAGTAAATGGCGCAACATTACGCGGTTCCTTTCAGGGCGTGGACAGGATCGAGGCGGGACATCTTCAAGGCCGGCACCACGCCGGACAGCACGCCAAACACCAGGGTCAGCAGTAACCCATACAGGAATACCGTACCGTTCAGACTGACTTTCAGGTAGGGAATCAAGTCGGCGCTTTCCAGCCACATCAGCGCCAGCGCCGCGCACGGCAGGCTCAATATCCCGCCGGCTAGGCACAGCAGCACGTTTTCCGTCAACAATTGCGCGGCCAACTGGCGGTTGGTGGCGCCAAAGGCTTTGCGGGTGCCGATTTCCGTCGACCGTTCGAGGATGCGGCCCATGCTCAGGTTCACCAGGTTCAGCGCCGGCAACAGCATGAACAGCACGGCCAGCACGCACAGCACGGCAATCGCGCCGCCGGCGCCGGAATCGACGGTCTGGCTTTGCGTGACCGAGCGCGCCACCACGTCGAGCTTGTCGTCGGCAAAGAAGTAGGCGCGGTTCCACTCGCGCGGATCGGGGAATTGCACGGTGCGCGACACTTGCTGCACTTCGCGCCGGATCGCATCGAGCCCGGCCGGGCTGTCGGCCATCAGCAGCGCGGTGAACGTGCCGAACATTTGCTGGCGGTAGCCGCTGTCGGCAAACGTCGTGACCGGCGTCCAGATATCGGCAAACGCATTGAGGTGCAGCGCATCGTCCACCACGCCGATGACCTCGAATTGCTGGTTGCCGGCATTGACCTGGCGCCCGATCGCGCGGGCCGCAGCATCGGCCAACCCATCGGACGTCGCACCGGCCGCCGCAGGAAAAAGGCGGCGCGCCGTGCTGTGGTTGATGACCGCCACCATGCGGCCCTGCGCCACGTCGTCCGGGGAATACAGGCGGCCGGCCAGCACCTTGAAGTCGAGGATGCGCCAGTATTCGGCATCGGTGCGGCGCATCAGCAATTGGCTGACGCGGCCCTCCTGGTATGCCGACACGCTTTGCGGCATGGTCAGCGCCGACACCACCGACGCCGATTTCAACGGTTTCAGGTATTGTTCGACCAGCTTGTAGCCGAGCGGGCCATAGAAGCGGTTGGGCTTGCCATCGATGCGCGCTTCCACGGCAAACACCTGCAAAAAGCGGTCGCTGCGGCCTTCCACGCCATCGGGCTGGAACGCTTGTTTCAGCAGGGCCGAGGCAACCAGCAAGACGGTCAGGGTCAGCATGATGCACAGCAGGCTGAGCGCGGTGTACAGCTTGCGCCGCAGGCACACCTTGTACGCCATCAGGATGTAATTCTTCAGCATGGCGGCCCCTTATGCGACCAGCTGGCCATCGAATACGCGCACCACGCGGTGCGCGCGGCTGGCTTGCCGTTCATCGTGGGTCACCATCACCACTGTGGCGCCTTCGCTGTTCAGGCGCAGCAGGATATCCATGACTTCATCGCTCATGCGGCTGTCCAGGTTGCCGGTCGGTTCGTCGGCCAGCAGCACTTGCGGCTGGCCGATGATGGCGCGCGCAATCGCCACGCGCTGTTGCTGGCCGCCCGACAGCTGGTTCGGGTAATGGTCCATGCGCGCGCCCAGGCCGACTTTTTCCAGCGCCGCCACCGCCATGCGCCGGCGCGCGGCGGCATTGACGCCGGGCCGGTACAGCAGCGGCAATTCCACGTTGTCGATCACGCGCAAGTCGGCAATCAGGTGGAAGTTCTGGAAAATGAAACCAAACGTGCGGTTGCGCAGGCGCGCCACTTCCTGGTCGCGGTAGGTGTGCACGGGCTTGCCGGCCACGTGGATGGCGCCGGAACCGGGGCGGTCCAGCAAGCCGATCACGTTGAGCAGCGTGCTCTTGCCGCAGCCGCTGGGGCCCATGATGCAGACGAATTCGGCTTCCTTCACGTGCAGGTCGATGCCGCGCAGGGCCAGGGTTTCGATCTTGTCGGTCTGGTAGGTCTTGCTGATTTTTTCCAGCTGGATCATGGTGGCTTCCTCAATAAATTAGTTAGTGATGCGCAAGGTGTCGTGGTCTTTGTAGCGGCTGATGTCGGAAATGATCAGGCGGTCGCCGGCCTGGGCGCCGGACACGATTTCCACCGCCTTGCCATCGCTGGCGCCGATGTCGAGCGTGACCTTGTGCGCGGTGGCGCCGCGCAGCACATAGCCCGGCTGGCGGCCCTGGCCGTTGAAGGCGGCGCCGCTGTCGGCCAGCAGCACGTTTTGTCTGCGGTCCGTGATGATGCGCACGTCGACCCGCATGCGGTTGCGCAGCACCGGATGGCTGGGCTGGTCCAGCGTGGCCAGCACGGTGACCTTGCCGTCGCGGATTTCCGGCAGCACGGTATGGATGCGGCCGGGCAGCGGCTGGCCATTGTGTTCCACTACCACCGGCTGGCCGGGATCGAGGCGGCGCGCGTGGAAGTCCGACAGCGTGGCTTCGACCCGGTAATGCTGCAAGTCCGCCACCTTGGCCAGCACCTGGCCGGTTACCACGGCGGCGCCTTCATCGGCGGCCAGCGAGGTCAGCATGCCGGCAAACGGGGCGCGCACCTGGGTTTGCTGTTGCAGCAGCAATTGCTGGTCCAGCTGTTTTTGCACGATGGACTTTTGCAACTGGGCGTCGGCAATGCTGCTGGCGTTCAGGCGCGCGGTGTCGGCAATGAATTCCTGTTGCTGGCGCAATTGCACTTCGATGCGCTGCACATTCAATTCCGCCGCCAGCATGTCTTCGCCGGAAATGCCGCCCGCCTTGCGCAACAGTTGCGAGCGGGTCAGCTTGGCGCGCGCGCTTTGCAAGTCCAGTTCCAGCAACTCGATCGCGGCGCGCGTCTGCTTGCGTTTCTGGTCGAGTTCCGTGCGCAGGCCGGCCATGCGGTTTTCCTGCTGCGCCAATTGTTCGCGCAAGCTGGCAATGGCCACGCGCACGCTGCTGTCGTCGAGCGTCAGCAACAGGTCGCCGGCCGCGACTTGCTGGCCGGGCTTGGCGTGGACGTGGGCAATACGGCTGGGAATCGGGCACGGCACGGTTTCTTCGCGCTCGGGCACCACGACGCCGGTGGCGCTGATGCTGTTGGCGATATTGCCGCGCCGTACCTCGGCAATGGCGATGTCGCGCGCGCTGGCGCTGGGGCTGGCGTAGCGGTGCAAGCTCCACGCCGCGCCGCACAGCAGCGCCAGGCCGGTGGCCAGCGCGGCCACGGTGTTGCGCCGGCGCCGCGCCGCGATGGCGGGAGAGAGGGCTTGATCCATGGTGGTAAGGGTTGCGGTTGATCGTGCGTGTCAACATTGCAAACACCGTGCCACCGTGCGGCGCGATAAAATTCTTCAGGTATTTCAAGCACCTGCACGCTGCCGCGCGAGGCAGTCCGTGCGCGGTGATTGCCCGGCGCGGGACAGCAGTGCCCGGAAGCGGGCACTTATTTTTCTTGAATGTATCTTGCGCCAGCGCCGCGCCGCTTGAACTAGACTGCCGCCATGACACGCCGGATAGACGATTACACCGCAGAAAAAGTGGCGGTAGCCCTGCTGACCCGCGCCGCCTTCGGCGAGGGCACTGCCTACACGTACGCCGAGCTGGCGGGCATTCCTTCGCGCCTGATCGATGACGTGCTGGGCCGCCCGCAGGGACAGCTGCGCGAATATTCTTCGATGCTGATGCCGCCGCCGGACCGGCGCAACGGCAATCGCCTGTAGCGCGCGCCGGCTGCGGATCAGCAGCGGATCAGCAATGGCTCGATCGCGGGCTTAATAGCTGGTGATCGGCGAAGGAGCGCCGCCCTTGAAGTTGAAGATGGTGACCAGCGATTCCTTCATGTCGCCCTTGGGATCGAATGCATACGTGCCCATCACGCCCTTGTAGCTGCCTGCGCTGATGGCCGGGCCGACCTTGGCCGGATCGGTCGAGTTCACCTTTTGCATGGCGTTGGCGTACATCATGGTGGCATCGTAATACGTTGCCGCGTACACGTCCGGATCGCGGTTGTAGCGCTTCTTGAACGCAGCCTTGAATTGCGGGCCGGCGGCGGCCTTGTCGAGGATGGCGCCGCCTTGTGAGCACAGCACGTTTTCACCGACCGCATCGCCGCCCAGCTTGCCCATTTCCGCGGTGCAGATGGTATCGCCGCCCAGCAGCTTGGCATTGATGCCGAGCTGTTTCATCTGGCGCGCCATCGGGGCGCCCTGCGGAGCGTAGCCGCCAAAGAAGATGGCTTCCACGTTCCTGGCTTTCAGCTTGGTCAGGATGGCGGTGAAGTCGACCGCCTTGTCGGTGGTGTATTCATGGCCGGCCACGGTCAGGCCGGACGCCTTGGCCTGCTTCTTGAACTCTTCTGCGAGGCCCTGGCCAAACGCGGTGCGGTCGTCGATCACGGCCACGTTCTTGACCTTCAATTCCTTGGCCGCGTACAGCGCCATTTTCGAACCGAGCTGGGTATCGCTGGCGTTCACGCGGAACACACCCTTATAACCCTGCTGCGTCACCTTGGGATTGGTGGCCACGGTGGCGATCAGCGCCCCGGCGTCGTTGTAGGCGCGCGAGGCGGGAATGGCCACGCCGGAATTGTAGGGACCGACCACGTAACGCACACCGCCGTCGATGAATTTCTGCGCCACCTGCACCCCGGCTTTCGGGTCGCCCTGGTCATCTTCCGACACCAGTTCAAATTTGATTTTCTTGCCGCCGACCGTGATGGGCTTGGCGTTCAATTCCTCGACCGCCAGGCGGGCGCCGTTTTCATTGTCCTTGCCGGAAAACGCTTGCGCGCCGGACAGGGGGCCGGTATGGCCGATCTTGACGGTTTCCTGGGCCGCTGCGGTGGTCATGGCGCTGATGGCGCCTAGCAGGGCAAGTGTGCATATTTTGTATCGCAACTGTGTCTCCTTGATGAGGTCGATGTGCGCGAGCATTATCCCCAAGGCGATATGGCAGGGCAAGCGTTTACTGTGCCGCGCTGGGCCTGTTGCAGGGACCGGCCGGCTGCTTTGCCGGCGCATACCGGCGGCTGTGCGGAAATCGTGGCGAGGGGTGAAGAAATCGGCAGATTGCGTGGAGAGCTTGGCGCTGCCGGCTGTTTGCGCGAACGGCTTTTTATTAACGAATCAGCGATGGTCATGCAGGCTTCTCTCTCGATCTAATTTGCTGCAAACGACAAAGCCCGCAGTCGCGGGCGTTGTCGTTTCAGGCGATATCGATAGGAGAGTCAGTGCGCCAAGAACGCGACCAATTTTTCAGTAATCGGATCAGCTGAATTATTCAGCAGATGAGCAGACTGCAAAGCAGTATTTTCATCGTCATCCTGAATTGCTGAATCTGCACCTGCATTACGCAGTCTCCCTACCACTCCCGGAGATTGTCCCATAACAGCCGCAAAGAGTGGCGTAGGCGGCAGCATCCCGAAGGGATCGGTCTCGTCCCAGCGCCAGCGGATCTTGTTGTTCGAGGCGCGTGTGATCATGCGTGGCGTAAATTCGTCGCGTGTTAGCTACCGTCTTTCTTGAGAAGCACGGCCGCAGCAAACCCAAAGCCAATTGCTATCGTACTCAAAGCCAAATAGATAGGAATAGTTATTCTGATTCCCGGTAAGCCTCCTAAATCGATCGTTGCCCCGATTTCACCTGAAATGAAATGGCCTAGAGGACCAAGTGAGCTCAGTAAAAGAATTAGTGAAAAAGCTTTTAAAACTATTCTTTTTTTTGAAAAATACACAACTAAAAATGAAGCTATTGTTGGTAGAATCCAAAGAGAAATTGTAATTAAATTTCTGTTCAGTCCCAGTCGGAAATAAAAATATTCTTTAAAAATAATCGTTATTTCACTGAATATAACGAATGCCAAAATTATCGTAACTCCTGTCCGCCATATTTTTGCGTCATTCATTTTACTTTCCCAAAGTCGAATCATAAACTGGGAGTGGAGTATAACCAGGCTCCCCTGACTGGGGGCCTGGATTCATAGGCCAGTTCGGCCAACTCTTAGGGGGTATGGAAGTTCCACAAGCTTTCATTGCCTGCTCGGCACAATGACAACAATTAAACCCTGTAAAGTTATAGTTTTTTCCTTGGCATTTTTTCATTTCCTTCTTGATGCAATCGTCTTTTTCCGGTGCTTTTGGCTCAGTGCACATTGTCCCCTTTTGGTTTGGATCAGGGTCCGGTTTTACCCCTGAAGGATCGTAGCTTGAAGTGGAGCCGTCATCGAATTTTATATAGCAATGTCTTGCATATGGGATGGGCATTAACTAATTTCTGTGGCACATTTGGTAAAGGCCAAGAGGATCGATATATGACAAAGGATTGCCGCTGACATATGAATACATATTGATGCCGCCATGCAACCCAATCGGATCGGATTCAATGTATCTGCCCGTACTCGGATCATAGTCTCGATTGGCGTTGTAATACAGGTTGGTCTCCTGGTCAAAATACTGCCCAGGCATCCGCAAGTTGAACTGGAACACGCCCG
>CBIHOX010000115.1:0-20070 GCA_966211685.1 uncultured Pseudoduganella sp. | reverse complement strand
TCTTCACGGCCAACCTCGATACCGTGCGCCAGGCGTTCGAATCGGTGCCGTGGGTACGGCGCGCCAGCGTGCGGCGCGAATGGCCGGACCAGCTGATCGTGGCGCTGGAAGAACACGAAGCGCTCGGCACCTGGGGCGAAGACGGCAGGCTGCTGTCGGTGAAAGGCGACGTATTCACCGCCAACCTGGCCGAAGCCGAGGAAGACCAGGACCAGATGCCGGCGTTTTCCGGCCCGGAAGGCAGCGAAAAGGAAGTGCTGGAACGGTTCGCGGAATTGAAGGCGTGGTTCGCGCCGGCCAGGCTGGTGCCGGAAGGGCTGGACCTGTCGGGCCGCTATGCCTGGACCGTGAAGCTCGATAACGGCGTCAGCGTGGAGCTGGGCCGCGAACAGTCCAAGACCATGCTCAAGGAGCGGGTCGACCGGCTGGTGCGGATCTGGCCACAGCTGGAAGCGCGGGTGCCGAACATCGAGACCATCGACATGCGTTACCAGAACGGCCTGGCGTTGAGCGCACAGGGATTGAAGATACCGCCGGAAGGCAAAGCCAAGCGTTAAGCAAAGAATTCAAGCATACAGGCAAACACAGATGACAAAAGACGCGAAAAACCTGATCGTCGGCCTCGACATCGGCACCTCCAAGGTGGTGGCGGTGGTGGCTGAAGTGATGGGCGATGGACGCCACGAAGTGATCGGGCTGGGACAGCACGAATCGAAAGGCCTGAAAAAAGGCGTGGTGGTGAACATCGAAGCCACGGTGGAATCGATACAGCGCGCGCTGGAAGAAGCGGAGCTGATGGCCGACTGCAAGATCCGCAACGTCTATGCGGGCATCGCGGGCAGCCATATCCGCAGCTTCAATTCCAGCGGCATGGTGGCCATCAAGGACAAGGAAGTCACGGCGACCGACGTGGCGCGCGTCATTGAAACCGCGAAGGCGGTTAATATCCCGACCGACCAGCAATTACTGCACACGGTGCCGCAGGAATTCATTGTCGACAGCCAGGAAGACGTGCGCGAGCCGATCGGCATGAGCGGCATCCGGCTCGAAGTCAAGGTCCATATCGTGACCGGCGCGGTGTCTGCCGTGCAAAACATCGTCAAGTGCGTACGCCGCTGCGGCCTGGAAGTGTCGGACCTGATCCTGCAGCCGATGGCCTCGGCCGACGCGGTGCTGACCCCGGATGAGAAGGAACTGGGCGTGGTGCTGATCGATATCGGCGGCGGCACCACCGACGTGGCCGTGTTCTCGGATGGCGCGATCCGCCATACCGCGGTGATTCCCATCGCCGGCGACCAGATCACCAACGACATCGCGATGGCGCTGCGCACCCCTACGTCGGAAGCCGAGGAAATCAAGATCCGCTACGGCGTGGCCAAGCAGGTGCTGGCCGATCCGGGCGAACACCTGGAAGTGCCGGGCCTGGGCGACCGCGGCCCGCGCAACCTGTCGCGCCAGGCGCTGGCCGCCGTGATCGAACCCCGCGTGGAAGAGCTGTTCGCCATGGTGCACCAGGTGGTGCGCGAATCCGGTTATGAAGGCGTGCTGTCGTCGGGCATCGTGCTGACCGGCGGCACCTCCATCATGCCGGGCATGGTGGAAATGGCGGAAGACATTTTCCTGAAGCCGGCGCGCCTGGGTACGCCGGATTACCGGGGCCAACTGGCCGACGTGGTGCGCAGCCCGCGCTACGCGACCGTGCTGGGCCTGCTGTTGGAAGCGAAAAAGCAGTACCTGCGCGGCCATATCGTGACGCGCCAGGATGGGTCGGTGAAGGCAGTGTGGCAGCGGATGAAAGAATGGTTCCTCGGGAACTTCTGAGCCACCGAGTGGTGGCCGGCAAGGGCGGGATGAGATCGGATGTGGTAAGCGCGTAACAAAGTAATGAACAGCAGTTTAAAAAAAGCAGCACCAAAATAATTTTTTCAAAAACGGACAGGTTTTTTATATAACATCGCAGTTTGCCCGCGCGGGCCATGAGACAGGCAGCGCGGCAGGCAGCATCTATCAGGAGCACATCATGGAGTTCGATATGGTCGATAACGCATCACTGGGTACGGTCATCAAGGTCGTCGGGGTCGGCGGCGCTGGTGGCAATGCGGTCCAGCACATGATCAACAAGGGCATGAACGGCGTCGAATTCATCGCCGCCAACACGGACGCGCAAGCGTTGTCGGCCTCGAAAGCCGACAACATCATCCAGATCGGCGATACCGGCCTGGGCGCCGGCATGAAGCCGGACGTGGGTCGCAAGCTGGCCGAAGAATCGCGCGCCCGCATCGAGGATGCGCTGCGCGGCGCGCACATGGTCTTCATCGCGGCCGGCATGGGCGGCGGCACCGGCACCGGCGCCGCCCCGATCGTGGCGGAAGTGGCGAAAGCCCAGGGCGCGCTGACAGTGGCCGTGGTGTCGAAGCCGTTCTCGCACGAAGGCCAGAAGTGCATGGACATCGCCGAAGAAGGACTGGAGCAGCTGGCCGCCAACGTCGATTCGCTGATCGTCATCCTGAACGAAAAGCTGGAAGAAATTTACGAGGACGAATCGCTGATCGAATGGTTCCAGCACGCCGACGACGTGTTGAACAACGCGGTGGCCGGCATTGCCGAGATCATCAACGTGCCGGGCCACATCAACGTCGACTTCAACGACGTGAAAACCATCATGGGCGAGCAGGGCAAGGCCATGATGGGCACCGCGACCGCGTCCGGCGTGGACCGCGCCCGCATCGCCGCCGAGCAGGCCGTGGCGTCGCCGCTGCTGGACGGCGTCGACCTGTCCGGCGCCCGCGGCGTGCTGGTCAACGTGACCGCCTCGCGTGGCCTGAAGGGTAAGGAAATCAAGGAAGTCATGGCGGCCGTGCGCGCATTCGCGGCGCCGGACGCGTCGATCGCGCAAGGTATCGCCTACGACGAATCGATGGGCGACACCATCCGCGTGACCGTGGTGGCGACCGGCCTGGGCAAGGCCAAGAAACACGTGCAACTGGTCCAGCAGCAAGTGCTGCGCACCGGCACCGGCCCGCTGATGCCATCGGCATCGCTGGGCGGCGCGGCGGCCACCGGTTCGGTCACCATGGGCGGCGGCATCAGCGGCGGCGGCTCGGCGCTGGACGGCATGAAAGCCCCGGCCGTATGGCGCCGTGAATCGGCTTCCGAACAGGTGCGCGCAATGGAAAAGAATGGCATGGAAACGTATGACATTCCAGCGTTCCTGCGCAAACAGGCCGACTGATAGAAGCTCTGGCGGACGGGTGCGGTAACTCCATGCCGCAACCCGCCGCGCGTTTTTGACTGCTCCAACGTTTTTGTTGAACCTCTGGCATACTTGCGGGTCTGTGCCGGGGCATGCCGCGCGCTTGCGCGGCTTTTTTTTATCCAAACTATCCAAACTAAAGAGGAGTCACTGACATGACCATCAAGATTGGCGACAAACTGCCGGAAGGCACCCTGTCCGAATACATCGAAACCGAAACCGAGGGCTGCTCCCTCGGCCCGAACACCTTCAAGGTGGAAGACTTGGTCAAAGGCAAGAAGATCGCCATCTTCGGCCTGCCAGGCGCCTACACCCCGACCTGCTCGGCGCAGCACGTGCCAGGCTACGTCAACAACGCCGAAGCGCTGAAAGCCAAGGGCGTGGATGAAATCTGGTGCATTTCCGTGAACGACGCGTTCGTGATGGGCGCCTGGGGCCGCGACCAGAAAGCCACCGGCATCGTGCGCATGATGGCTGACGGCAATGCCGCTTACTCCAAGGCCCTGGGCCTGGACGCCGATTTTTCCAAGTTCGGCATGGGCACCCGCTCGCAGCGCTATTCCATGCTGGTCGAAGACGGCGTGGTCAAGCAGCTGAACATCGAAGAAGGCGGCAAGTTCGAGAAGTCGAACGCTGAAACCATGCTGGGCCAGCTGTAATTCCACGCGATTTTCAGTAATAAACGGCGCCGCGGGCGCCGTTTGTCATTGGCGCCCGCCGCATGACTTCCGGCACTGATGCGGCGCGCCCTCCACCGGTACAATGGCAGCCCGCTCATTGAACCCGGCCGCCAGAGCCGCCAATCCATGCAATTGAAACCCAACCGCTATGCCGCCGCCGTGCTGCTGGCCAGCGCGCTGGCTGGTGCCATCGAGACGCTGGTGCCGCTGTCGAACGGCCCCGGCCGTGCGGACTTGAACAATCCCATTGGCGAGCTGGCGCGCTGGATCGCCGCGCAATGGCTGCCGTCCGCCGGCCCGGCCGCTTCCGCTGTGCTGGCTTACCAGTTGTTTATTGGCGGCACCGCGCTGGGCGCGCTGGTGTTCATGGCGCTGGCCGCGGCCGATGCGCGGCGCGGACCGCTGGCCCAGTCGCCCGGCTTGCTGGCGGTGCGTATCGCCCTCGGCATCGTGCTCGGTTCCACGCTGTTGAACCTGGTGACGGCGGCGCAACTGGCACTGTGCCGTTCGTGGCGCCGCGGCGCGGCCGCGCTCACCGTGCAGGTGGGCGTGATGTTCGGCTACGATGTCACCCTGATGATGCGGCTTGGAATCACCGGGGCGGCGGCCCATGGCATCGTGGCGGGCCTGGTGGCCGAGCTGGGGGCACAGGTGCTGGCGTTTATCCTGGCGCGGCTGGTGTGGCAGGAAACCAATACGCGCGCGGCGCTGGCGGCGGCCCATGCGGAAGTGCTGGCCACGCAGGTATTGCTGGGCGACACAGTCCGGGCCTCCGAGCGCATGCGTATTGCGCGCGACTTGCACGACGTGGTGGGCCACCATTTGACCGCGCTGAAATTGCACCTGGACCTGGCCAGCCGCCAGTCGGAAGACAAGGCGGCCGCGTCGCTGCAAACGTCGCGCGAACTGGCCGGCGGCCTGCTGGCTGAAGTGCGCACCGTGGTCGGCGCCGAGCGCACGCGCCAGGCCATCGACCTGCACGCGGCGCTGCGCACGCTGTGCGCCGGCATCCCGTCGCCGGTCATCCGCCTGGCCGTGGATGAGCAGGTGCGGATAGCCTCTCCCGCGATTGCGCATGCCTTGTTTTGCTGTGTGCGCGAAGCGGTCAGCAATACCGTGCGCCATGCCGACGCGCGGGAAATGACGATCACGCTGGCGCGCGACGAGGCCGGCCTGGTGCTGGCGATTGCCGACGACGGCAAGGGCAGGAATGGCGCGCCCGCTGGCCATGGCTTGAACGGCATGCGCGAGCGCATTGCCCAGCTGGGCGGCGTGCTGGAATGCGAGGCGCCGGCGCGCGGGTTTGGCTTGCGCATCCGCGTGCCGATGGCGGAGGCGGAGGCGGAGGCGGAGGCGCTGCCATGATCCGCGTCGTGCTGGTGGATGACCAGATGCTGGTGCGCAGCGGCATTCGGGGCTTGCTGGAATTGAGCGGCGATATCCATGTCGTGGCGGAGGCGGCCAATGGCGGGGAAGCGCTGGCGGTGCTGGCCAACACGGCGGCCGACGTGCTGCTGCTCGACGTGCGCATGCCCGGCTGCAGCGGCATCGAAGTCCTGCGGCGCGCCCAGGCGCAGGCGCTGCCATTGCCGCCAACCATCCTGTTGACGACGTTCGATGATGACGCGGCGCTGCTGGACGGCATGCGCGCCGGCGCACGCGGATTTTTGTTGAAGGACATTTCGCTGGAGCGGCTGGTCGACGGTATCCGCAGCGTGGCGGCCGGCGCCACGCTGTTCCGGCCCGGGCTGACGGAACAGGCGCGCGCTTCCTATGAAACCGCCACGTCCGGCACGGCGGCGCCCGCCGCCGGCGGCCGCCTGACGGCGCGTGAAACGGAAATCCTCGCGCTGATGGCTGCCGGTTTCAATAATGCGGAAATTGCCGGGGCGCTGGGCCCCAGCGAGGGAACCATCAAGAACCACGTTTCGAGCATCCTGGCCAAGCTCGGGGTGCGCGACCGGGTGCGGGCCGTGCTGCGGGGGCTGGAACTGGGCTATATCTGACCGGTTCCGTTAAAAACTGAACTTGAGCCCGGCCTCGGCCTGGCCCCGCGTCAGGCGCATGCCTTTTTCCGTGGTCTTGCCATAATTGGCCGCTTCCACCGCCAGGCTCCATTGCGGTGTCAACTTCCATTCGGCGCCCAGCGCCAGCATCGGTGTCACGGAAGATACGTGGTCGCGCCCCAGGGCGCCGGTGTACGTGTAGTGGTTGTACGCCACGCCAGCCTTGCCGTGCAGCGACATGGATTCGCCAAGCGGCCACGTATATTTGCCGGCGCCGTAGACAGTGTTGGCATGCAGGGCAGGGACCGGCCCCATAGCATAGGATGCGTGCAGCAGGCCGCCCTCGAGCGACCAGTTGCCGGACAGCCCGGCGCCGCCATACACGTGCCACGACGGCGAGCCGCGGCCGGATACGGGGCCGGCGCCCGGGGTGTTGACGGTAATCTTGCTGGAGCGGCCGCCACCGACGCCCACGTAAGCGCCGTCGGCGCGGCAGGTCGGGACGATGGCCAGGGTGGCGCACAGGGCGAACAACAGATGCTGGTGCATGGTTTTCCTTGGTAATGAGGGGATGCCAGTGTAGGAAAACAGCATGCGCGGCACATGTGCCGGAAGTCATGGTCCTGGCGGGAAGCCCCGCCAGGGGACGCGGCCAAGCGACTACGACGGCTCAGGCGGGCCCGGCCGCGGCCTTGCGGCTGCGCTTTTTCGGCGCCAGCATCACGCCGGTACAATTGGGCGCGCCGCAATAGCAGGCAAACGCCTTCTTGACGGCCGGCGTGTGGCGCGCTTCATAGATCAGAGCGTAGTTGTAGTTGAGCTCCTCATCCTTGGCGATGTCGCGCAGTGCATGGATGAAGACGCGGCCGTCTTCCTCATACGCTTCGCAATTCGGATCGCACGAATGGTTGATGAAGCGCGCCTCGTTGCCGTTGCTGCCGCCATCGATCAGGTTGCCATCGGCCAGGCTGAAAAAGAACGTGTGGTTGATCGGGCCGCCCGACGCTTCCGCGCGCCGCGCCGACTCGTCGCTGGTAATGATTTCGCCCGTGTATTCGATGATCCGCTGGCCCGCTGCTATCGGGCGGCGCGCAAAGACGCCGCGGCCGTGGATCGGGGATTGTTTGACGATATAAAGTGGTGTGCGCATGGCTTCATCTTACCAACATCGCGGCGGCCCTGTCAGTGGCCATACTCGTTGGGGCCCGGCAATGTTTAAACGGCGTTGCTATAATCAACCGCCCTGTATCAGCAAGGAGCTCTCCCTGAATCCCGCCAACCAAAACCTGCGCAGCATTTACGCGATGCTGACCGCGGTCGCCATGTTCTCGCTGATGGACACGGCCATGAAAGTACTGTCCGCAACGTACCCGGCCATGCAGGTGACGGCCCTGCGTTCGCTGTCGTCGCTGCCGCTGGTGTGCGCGTACATCGGGTACCGCGGCAAATTCACCGGCCTGTTCAGGATCCGCTGGTCGCTGCAATTGCTGCGCGGCGTGCTCGGCATCGGCATGCTGACCTCATTTGCCTATGCGTTGAAATTTTTGCCGCTGGCCGATACGTACGCGATCTTCTTTATCGCCCCGGCGCTGATCACCGCGCTGTCGGTATTCATCCTCAAGGAAAAAGTCGATGGCCGGCAGTGGGGCGCCATCGTGGTCGGCCTGATCGGCGTGCTGGTGGTGCTGCGTCCCGAAGGCGCCAATTTCATTTCCGTGGCCGGCCTGGCCGTGCTGGGCTCCGCCGCCTGCTACGCGGTGTCGGCCATTGCCAGCCGCATCCTGAGCCGCACCGACGCCAACGAGCACATCATGTTCTGGCTGCTGGTCATGATGGCAATCGGTTCGCTGGCGCTGGTCAGGGACCAGTGGGTGGCGATCCGTTCGCAGGACTGGGTCGTGATCGGCGCGCTGGCCGTCACGGGTTTCCTGGGACAGTTGGCCATTACCGTGGCGTTCAGCCGCGGCAAGGCGTCCACGGTCGCGCCATTTGAATATTCCGCACTGGCGTGGGGCGTCGCGATCGACTGGCTGCTGTGGAAAACCCTGCCGGACGCGTATACGCTGGTGGGCGCCGCCATCATCATCGCCAGCGGCATTTACCTGGTGCGGCGCGAAGCCGTGCATGCGGAAGCGGAGCATCCGTGAGGGAAAGTGGCGGCCGGAACGCGCCGCCCCCAACTTCGCTATAATTTCAGGATGTTAAAACAACGCACTATCAAAGAAAAAGTCACGACCACCGGCGTGGGCCTGCATTCCGGCACCAAGGTGGTGCTGACCCTGCATCCGGCCGCCGCCGGCACCGGCATCGTGTTCCGCCGCGTGGATTTGAACCCGGTGGTGGCGTTTCCCGCCAGCGCCATGGCCGTGGGCGACACCCGCATGGCGTCGGTGCTGATCCAGGATGGCGCCCGCGTGTCGACGGTCGAGCACTTGATGTCGGCGTGCGCCGGCCTCGGGATTGACAATTTGTACATCGACGTCAGCGCCGAGGAAATCCCCATCATGGACGGTTCGGCGTCATCGTTCGTCTACCTGCTGCAGCAGGCCGGCGTGCAGGAACAGGACGCCGCCAAGAAATTCATCCGCGTCATCAAGCCGGTCGAAGTGCGCGACGGCAAGGGCGCCAACGAGAAATGGGCGCGCCTGTCGCCCCACGACGGGTTCAAGCTGGACTTTTTCATTGAATTCAACCACCCGGCCGTCGATGGCACGGCGCAATATGCGTCGGTCGATTTTGGCGATGTCACGTATGTGCAAGCGATTGCCCGCGCCCGCACGTTCGGTTTCATGCAGGACGTGGAAATGTTGCGCGGCATCGGCCTGGCGCGCGGCGGGTCGCTGGAAAACGCCATCGTCATGGATGAATACCGCATCCTCAACGCCGACGGCCTGCGTTACGACGATGAATTCGTGCGCCACAAGATCCTCGACGCCATTGGCGACCTGTACCTGGTGGGCCACCCGCTGGTGGCCAGCTATGAAGCGCACAAGTCCGGCCACGCGCTGAACAACCTGCTGTTGCGCGAATTGCTGAAGCATCCGGATGCGTATGAAATCGTGACCTACGACAGCCTGGACAGCGCCCCGGAATCCTACGTGCGCCAGATGACGCACGAGTGGGAACCGAATTAACCGTTAATCAACACCAGGTGCCGGGCCTTCAGGCCGGGCTTCCGCAACCCACATCTTCGTGTGGCGGGCCCTCAGGCCGGGCTTGCCCATTCCAGTCAGGCTTGTTCGCGCCGTTTTTGCACCATCCTTTGCAGCGCCGCGATCAGCGGCGCGTTTTGTTTGCTGGGCTCGAGCGTCTGGCTCAGCGCGTCGAATGCATCGACCGCCGCGCCCGGCAGTGACAGCGAACGCGGTTCGGGCCGGATGTCGGCGGCTTTCATCATTTGCACGCGCAGCCTGACGTTGTCGATTTGCCACCCCCGCTGCAGCAGCGCTTCCTGCAGCTTCGGCACCTGCTGCTTCAATTTCGCGGCCAGCGCCGTGTTGGGTGCGGACAGCACCAGCACGCCCTGTTCGAACGCCAGCACGTGGCACTGGCTGAACATGGCGGGCAGGGTGGCGGCGCAATCCTGCTGCAGCGACGCCATGCGCTCAACGGCCGGCAACAGCGCGGCCAGCCGGTTGTCGCGTTTCAGGAAGTTGGTGGCTTCCACCGGCGCGCGGGACTTGATGTAGGAATTCGAAAAACGCATGGGCGCAACCTTACCACACCGCGAACCGGCTTTTTCATGGCGGATTGGCAATGTGTCCTATTGTTAAAACGGGTTCCCGTCCCAATCTCGCTCTAGATGGCCCCAATATGGCTTAAAGAGCATGATAAAATCACCGGTCTTTTGCCCCTCAGGGGTAAGCCGCAATCAACGCGTATTTACACGATAGCTCACTTTAGCTCACTTAACGGCGTTAACCAATGTCCTTACTGACCCAGATTTTCGGCAGCCGCAACCAGCGTCTGCTCAAGCAATATCAAAAAACGGTACGCGAAATCAATGCACTCGAACCAGCGATGGAAAAGCTGTCGGATGCCGAGCTGCAAGCTAAAACCCCCGCTTTCAAGGCCCGCATCGCCAATGGCGAATCGCTCGATGCGCTGTTGCCGGAAGCGTTTGCCGTGTGCCGCGAAGCGTCCAAGCGCGTGTTCAAGATGCGCCATTTCGATGTGCAGTTGATCGGCGGTATGGTGTTGCATTATGGCAAGATTGCTGAAATGGGCACCGGCGAAGGCAAGACGCTGACCGCGACGCTGCCGGCTTACCTCAATGCGCTGGCCGGCAAGGGCGTGCATATCGTGACGGTCAATGATTACCTGGCGCAGCGCGACGCAGACACCATGGGCAAGCTGTATGGCTGGCTGGGCCTGACCACCGGCATCAACCTGTCGCAGATGGAACACGCCGCCAAGCAGGCTGCCTACGCGTCCGACATCACGTACGGCACCAACAATGAATTCGGTTTCGATTACCTGCGCGACAACATGGTGTTCGAAGCGCGCGACCGCGTCCAGCGCCCGCTGCACTTCGGCATCGTCGACGAAGTCGACTCGATCCTGATCGACGAGGCGCGTACGCCGCTGATCATTTCCGGCCAGGCGGAAAACCATACCGACCTGTACTACAAGATCAATGAAGTGCCCAAGCTGCTGACCCTGCAGGTGGGCGAGGAAACCCCGGACGGCAAGGGCAAGATCGAAGTGCCGGGCGATTACACCAAGGATGAAAAATCGCACCAGGTGCTGCTGACCGAAGCGGGCCACGAAAAAGCCGAAGCCATCCTGGTGAAGATGGGCCTGCTGCCGGAAGGCGCCTCGCTGTACGATTCGGCCAACATCACGCTGGTGCACCACCTGTACGCGGCGCTGCGCGCCCACGCGCTGTACTTCAAGGACCAGCACTACGTGGTGCAAAACAATGAAGTGGTGATCGTCGACGAATTCACCGGACGCCTGATGACGGGCCGCCGCTGGTCCGACGGCCTGCACCAGGCGGTGGAAGCCAAGGAAGGCGTGAAGATCCAGAACGAGAACCAGACGCTGGCGTCGATCACGTTCCAGAATTACTTCCGCATGTACACCAAGCTGGCCGGCATGACCGGTACGGCCGACACCGAAGCCTACGAATTCCAGGAAATCTATGGCCTGGAGACCGTGGTGATTCCACCGAACCGCCCATCGCAGCGCAAGGACCGGCAAGACCAGGTCTACAAGACCAACCAGGAAAAATACAATGCAATGGTGCTCGACATCCGCGACTGCTACGAGCGCGGCCAGCCGGTACTGGTGGGCACCACGTCGATTGAAAACTCCGAACTGCTGTCGAACATCCTGACCCAGGCCGGTTTGCCGCACAACGTGCTGAACGCGAAGCAGCACGCCCGTGAGGCGGAAATCATTGCCCAGGCCGGCCGTCCGAAAGCCATCACCATCGCCACCAACATGGCGGGCCGCGGTACCGACATCGTATTGGGCGGTAACGTTGAAAAGCAGATCCAGTTCATCGAAGCCAATCCGGAATTGTCCGATGCGGACAAGGCGCGGCAGGCACAGGCCCTGCGCGACGGCTGGAAAACCCTGCACGAACAGGTGGTGGCGGCCGGCGGCCTGCATATCGTCGGCACCGAACGCCACGAGTCACGCCGCGTCGACAACCAGTTGCGCGGCCGCGCCGCGCGCCAGGGCGACCCGGGTTCGTCGCGCTTCTACCTGTCGCTGGACGATCCATTGCTGCGTATTTTCGCGGGCGACCGCGTGCGCGCCGTGATGGACCGCCTGAAAATGCCGGAAGGCGAGCCGATCGAAGCCGGCATCGTGTCGCGCTCGATCGAGTCGGCGCAGCGCAAGGTCGAGGCGCGCAACTTCGATATCCGTAAGCAATTGCTGGAATACGATGACGTCGCCAACGACCAGCGCAAGGTGATTTACCAGCAGCGTAACGAATTGCTGGAAGCGACCGACATTTCCGAGATGATCGCCTCGCTGCGCCAGGGCTTGTTCACCGACGTGGTGCGCGAATACGTGCCGGCCGAATCGGTGGAAGAGCAGTGGGACTTGCGCGGCCTGGAAAATGCGCTGGCCAATGAATGGATGGTGCCGGTACAGCTGCAAGCCATGCTGGAAAGCGAGCCGAACCTGACCGACGACGACATCGTCGAGCGCGTGCTGGCGGCGGCCGACGCGGTCTACCAGGCCAAGATCGACGTGGTGGGCAAGGAAGCGTTTGGCGGCTTCGAGCGCAACGTCATGCTGCAAAGCGTGGACAGCCACTGGCGCGAACACCTGGCCGCGCTGGACCACCTGCGCCAGGGTATCCACCTGCGCGGCTATGCGCAAAAGAACCCGAAGCAGGAATACAAGCGCGAAGCGTTCGAACTGTTCGGCACCATGCTGGACTTGATCAAGAACGAAGTGGTGCGCCTGGTGATGACGGTGCGCATCCAGACCCGCGAGGAAATCGATGCGGCCGAGGCGGCCATGCAGGCGGCGCACGTGGAAAACGTACGCTACCAGCACGCCGACTTCAACCCGAACGCCGCGCCGGAAGAATTGCTGGCCCCGACGGGGCAGGGTGTGTCGACGGAAATCGAGGCGCAATTGAGCATGGGGGTGAAAGTGGGCCGCAACGACCCCTGCCCATGCGGCAGCGGCAAGAAGTACAAGGCTTGCCACGGCAAGCTGGCATAAAAAAACCGGGGCTTGCCCCGGTTTTTTTCGGCGTGCGCCGTCCGCACAGGCGGCTCAGGCAGTCCTGCCAGCCTAGGCCGCCATGCCGGCCATGGCTGGCGCGGGCGCCGCGGCAACCGGCAGGATGGTGTCCCCGCCAAGCGGCAAGTCCAGCGCGCCGCACCAGCGGCGCCAGTTGGCGTTGGCTTCGTCGACCGTGTCAAGCAGCGAGCCGGTGTGCAATTGCAGGCGCTGGCTGGCCGCGGCCAGGCGTTCGATCATGGCCTTGCGCCCGGATGGCGGAGCCAGGAACAGGTCCGCCATGCAGCCGGCCAGTTGCAGCACGCGCGCCAGGTGGCGCGTGTTGCGCTCGGCCGCCATCTGCGGCGCATCCTTGCACAGGACCGCGTCACTGTAGGTGTGGCCCATGTGCCAGCTGCGCAACAGCGCCGCGCCCAGCGACAGGTGGCTGTAGCCGTACAGGACCGATTCCCGGCGCAGCAGCTTGGCTGCGTCGCCATCCGCATTTTCGCGCAGCAGGCGCGCATAGGAGCGCGGCCGGGTGGTCGCCAGCGCCAGCTGGCCGATGTCGGCCAGCAAGCCGTAGCAAAACAGTTCCCCGCCGCTGGCCACCGGCATTTCCACCGCCAGCGCCTGCGCCGCGCACGCCACGGCGACGTTGCGCGACCAGAAGCGCGCGTAGTCGAAATCCTGGCATGCGCCGCGGCGATAGTGTTCGCACAAGTCCATCCCGATAGCCAGTTGACGCAATGCGCCGGAACCCAGTGCGGCCAGCGCATCGGCCACCGCATCGCCGCCCAGCATCAGCAGCGCCTGTTCCAAATCCGGCCGGCGTGCAATGGCGTTCACCAGCGCGCTGTCGCCCTGGTCCATCCTCAGCAGTTCCAGCGTTTCCGCGCTCGGCGAAGGCAGCAGGCCGGCGGCCTTCAACTCAGCAAAATCAATCAATTCATCCATGATGGCTTCCTGGCTATCTATCCTGATGTCATTTTAGCGAATAAATATTTAAATCAATAAAATTGGTGTATTTATTTTTCCTATCGGCCTGTTAGGCTGCTGCGGCCGGGCGGGACGCTCTCTTGCCGGGAGTTACTGTAGTTTTTTCACTACGCTCAGGCTGTGCCGCGTCAGGCCGGCCGGGCGTGGTATGCAGGAATGACGGCCGCTCGCGCAACAGGATGCGCAATTCGGAAAACGGCATGCCAAACGTTTCATGGATACGCAACAGCAAGTCGGCCGTGACGGGTTGCTTCCCGTTGCGCATCTTGCTGAGCCGGGATGGTGCAATCTCCATGCGGCGGCTGAGCGCGGCATCATTTTTCAATTGATAGCGTTCCAGCAAGGCATCGAGCAGGCAAACCGCCCCGTCCGCTGCAAATTGGCTGGAATCGCTGGAATCGCTGGGCATGGGTTTCATCGGTATCTTTCAACGTAAAGCGCAAAGGACGGCAGGCGCGGTCCGCCCGCCGGACAGCACTGCCGTACCGGCATGGATGCAGCTTCCACGGCGGACGCGTGGCGTGGCGGCGCGACGCCCCGGCTCGCGGCGGCTATACTCCATGCGTCCGCTGCCTGTTGACCGCGTCGAGTGCTTTGTCATGCGGTGATTCGCGTTCATAATGGAATTGTTGCAGTAATGAGGTTGCTGTCAGGAATGATTCTACCTGCAATTCATTGAATTTGTTTAAATTGATTAATTTGTTTTTTCTATCGATGCGGCGCGCTGCCGCGTCCCGCATGTATGAAAAGGATGGAAATGACTGCTGACGAGGTGTGCACAACGCAGAGAGCGGCGGAGATCCTGGGCATTTCAGTATCGTCCGTGCAGCAGCTCGTGGAGGCAGGCATCATCGAGGCATGGAAGACCAAGGGCGGACACCGCCGTATTCCCTTGTCGGCCGTGCATGCCTACAAGGCATCGCCCGGCAGCGCCCACGCCGCCGCCGCGGTGCAGCCGGGCGCCGCCGCCCATGGCTCGGCCGCCCAGGGTGTGTCGGTGCTGGTAATCGAAGACAACCAGATGCAGCGAGCCCTGTATGAGCGCCAGTTCGGGCTGTGGAAACTGCCTGTCAACGTGCGTTTTTGTGAAAACGGTTACCAGGCGCTGATAGAAATCGCCAGCCACCGCCCGGATGTGCTGCTGGCCGATATCGTGATGGAAGGCATGGATGGCTACGAAGTCATCAAGACTATCCTCGGCTATCCCGACCTGGCCGACATCCACATCGCGATCCTGTCCGGCCTGACGGAAGAAGCGCTGGAAGCGCGGGGTGGCATTCCGCCGGGGGTGGTGTTTTTCTCCAAGCCCGTCAATTTCGATGAATTGCGCGGCTATCTGCGGGCCTGCTGCGCATTGAAGTTGCGCCATCAAGCCTGATCCACCGGTTGAACCCGGTTACGGCGCCACCTTTGCCAGGGAGAGCGGATGCGCTATCAGCACATTGATCCCAGTATTTTGCTGGACACCATCGGCGGCGACCGGGCCGCCTACTGCGACTTGCTGCGGATTTATCTCGACATCGCACCGGCCGCCTATGCCAGCCTGCAACAAGCGATCGAGGCGCGCGACGCGCCCGCCGTGGCGCGCTGCAGCCATACGCTCAAGGGCAGTGTGATGCTGGTGGGGGCGCATGGCTTGACCGCGCTGCTGCAGGCGCTGGAAATGCAGGCGCGGCAGGAGCCCGGAGCGGATTTGCCGGCCGCCGCGCCGGCGCTGGCGCGGCAATTCGACCAGGTATTGCAGGAAGTCCAGGCCAGCCTGGCGGACAATTCCACCGGGTGATGCATGGCCGCCCTCGATTCGTGGCGCCGCTGGCTGCCATCGGACATGCGGCGCGGCAGCGCGCTGCTGGGCGTGGCCCTGGTGCTGTTGCTGGTGACCGCCAGCGTCGCGGCAGGCTGGGTATTGCGCAACAGCGCCATCGACGATTGGCGGCGCCAGCTCGGCAGCCAGTCGCTGATGCTGGCTGAAAACGCGTCGCAATCGATGGCGTCGGCGTACCTGGTGCTGGACAACCTGGCCGACGCCGTGCAGGCCGCGCAGCCGGACAGCCCGCAGGCGTTGCGCGAGGCCATGCGCGGCGAACCGGTCTACCGCGCCATGCAGGACAAGATCAGCGGTTTGCCGCAGGTGGACGTGGCCACCATTGCCGGCGCGGACGGCGCCGTCATCAATTTCACGCGCAGCTGGCCGGCGCCCCCCATCAACCTGTCCGACCGCGACTATTTCCAGCACCACCAGGTGCATGGCGGGCGCGACGTATTCGTCAGCCGGCCGGTGCGCAACAAGGGCAATGGCAAGTGGACGTTCTACGTGAGCCGGCGCCTGGACGACCATGCCGGCCGTTTCATCGGCGTGGCGCTGGTGGGCATTTCGTGCGACTTCTTCAGCACGTTTTTCCGCAACGTCAGCGCCGGCGAAGACGCCGCCGTCGCGCTGTACCGCGACGACTATACGCTGCTGGCGCGCTGGCCGGTGGCCGACAGCTTGATGGGACGGGCGGTCACCACCGGCACCACGCAGCAGGTGATTTCCCAGGGCAAGGAACACGACGTGGTGCTGAAGGACGGGCCGCGCATGGCCGAAGGCAACCGGACAGTGTTCCGCATGGGCGCCGTGCGCAAGGTGCGCGGCTATCCGCTGATCGTCAACATGACCGTGACGGACGATGTCTTCCTGGGGGGCTGGCGCAACATTGCCGGCTGGCTGGCCGCCATTGCCGCCGGCGGCATCGTGGCGCTGGCGGTGGCGTTCGGCCTGGTCGATGCAATCCTGCGGCGCCGTGAACGTGATGCCGAGCGCGCGCTGGAACTGAAAGCCAGGGCCGATGAAGCCAGCCAGGCCAAGTCGCGCTTCCTGGCCATGATGAGCCATGAAATTCGCACGCCCATGAACGGCATCGTCGGCATGTCCGAACTCATGCTGGAAACCACGCTCGATGCGGTGCAGCGCGGCTATGCCACCAACGTGCACAGCGGCGCCCTGGATTTGCTGCGGATTATCAATGACATCCTCGATTTTTCCAAGGTCGAATCGGGCCACATGGAAATCGTCGAAAGCAGCGTCGACCCGGCCCGCCTGGTGCGCGAAGTCATCGCGCTGCACCATGCCGGCGCCATCAGGAAAGGCTTGCGCATGGAAGCCGTGATCGACCCGGACGTGCCTTCCTGGATCTGGGGCGACCCGGTCCGCATCCGGCAAGTATTGGGCAACCTGGTCAACAATGCCGTCAAGTTCACGCCGCAGGGCGGTGTTACCGTGCGCCTGTCCGCCGTGCCCGGGGCTGTCCCCTTGCGCCTGCGCTTCGAGGTCAGCGACACCGGCATCGGCATCAGTGGGCAGGACCAGTCGCGCCTGTTCGAACCCTTCATCCAGGCTGACGATACCATCAGCCGCCAATATGGCGGCACCGGGTTGGGCCTGGGCATTTGCAAGCGCCTGGTGCAGTGCATGGGCGGAACCATCGGCTGCGCCAGCACGCAAGGCGAGGGCGCGGCTTTTTACTTCACGCTGCCGACGCGCGCGGCCACGGCGCCGGCGCCGGACGGGCCGCCCTCAACCGCGTCCTCGGCTGCACCGTCAACCGCGCCGTCCGCCGCGCCGGCGGCGCTGCCGCGGCGCATGCGCGTGCTGGTGGCGGAAGACACGGAAATGAACCGGCAACTGGTGCGCCTGCTGCTCAAACGGCTCGACTGCGACGTCGATGAAGTCGGCGATGGCGCCCAGGCGCTGGCCGCGCTGGAACGCAACGCGTATGACCTGGTGCTGATGGATTGCATGATGCCGGTGCTGGACGGTTACGAAGCCACGCGCCGCTGGCGCCAGCGCGAAGCGGACGGCAACCGGGTGCGCACGCCGGTGGTGGCGCTGACGGCCAGCGCCATCGAAGGCGACCGGCAGCGCTGCTTCGAAGCCGGCATGGACGATTACCTGGCCAAGCCGTTCAAGCTGGACCAGTTCATCGCCACGGTCACTCGCTTCGGGCTGCGCACGGCGGCCTGATGGGCCGGCACGGCATCGCGCCAGATGACGTCATCTGGCGTCCTCTGGCGTCCTCCGGCGTTAATGGTGTTACACGGAGCCCGCGTTTTTAGCGTCTTTGTCCGGCGAGCATTTCGGCACCGTGATGCGCACCGTGGCGCCGGCTCCCAGGCTCGATTCCATGGCGATCCGCCCGCCCAGCATGCCGGTGACGATGTTGTACACGATGTTCATGCCCAGCCCGGTGCCGCCGTGGCCCATCTTGGTGGTGAAGAAAGGATCGAACACGTGGCGCCGCACGTCTTCCGGCATGCCGGCGCCATCGTCGCGGAACGTGATTTCCACCAGGCCGCCCTCGAGTTCCACGGCCGCGATGGCGATGGCGCCCTGGTCGCGCCCTTCGAACGCGTGGGCCAGCGCATTGTTCAGCAGGTTGGTGAAGATCTGGTAAAAACTGCCCGGATAGGAATCCAGTTCCAGCGCCTCCGGCACGTCATACGTGACTTCGCAGCGGGCCCGCGTCAGGCGCGGCGTGTAGGTGGCCGTGGTGTCGAGCACCACCGCCAGCAAATTGAACGCGCGGCGCTGGTCGTTGGTCTGGTCGACCGCGATTTGCTTGAACGAGGCGATCAGGTTGGACGCCTTTTGCAGCGAGCTGGAAATCAGGCCGGACGCCATCCGCACTTCATCCATGTAGGCGGTCAGCGCCGTGCGGCGCAAGGTGCCGCCCGACAGTTGCGCCTCGAACGCCTGCACCTTGTCGGCCAGCGCGGTGGACGCCAGCAGGCTGTTGCCGATCGGCGTATTCAATTCATGCGCAATGCCGGCCACCAGCGAACCGAGCGACGCCATTTTTTCCGAGGCGATCAGGTCGTGCTGGGTTTGCTGCAGGGTTTCCAGCGCGCTTTCCAGGTCGGCCGAGCGTTCCCGCACGCGGCTTTCCAGCGACGCATTCAAGTCTTCCAGGTCTTGCTTGGCCTTGACCTCGGCCGTCAAGTCCAGCAGCGCCCAGATGATGGCGTCCACGCCGTTCAGCGTAAAGGTGGACGACCAGATCGCCACCTTGCCGGGCGTGCCGTCCTTCAGCACGATGTTGGCGATTTCACCGTACACGGCGCCGTCGCGCATGTACAGTTGCCACAGCCGGTCGCGCTCGGCCGGATCGGACCAGAATTTCAATTCATTGGAACGGCGGCCGATCATCTGCTCGGGGCCATAGCCGAACACGCGCGACAGTGCCTGGTTGGCGCCGATGATGCGCCCACTGCGGTCGGTCACGGTCAGCGGCACCGGCGTCATGTCGAACAGCGCCTTGAAGCGCGCTTCCGATTCCGACAGCCGCAATTCCGACGCTTCGAGCTGCTGCAGCCGCTCGCGCAGCGCCGCGCCCATGGTGTTGAGCGAGCGTGCATAGACTTCGATTTCATCGCCGGCGGTATCGGGCAGCGGCCGGCCGAAGGCGCTCTTGAACATGTGCTCGGCCTGCGACGTCAACGTGCGCAGGCGCCGGCCTATGCCCTGTGAAAACATGTAAAACAGCAGGATGCCCAGGCCCAGCCCGGCCAGCGAAATCAGGCCCGACTGCAGCACCACTTCATCGCGCGCCTTCGCCAGTTCACTGGTGGACAGGCCGAAATTCAGCGACCCCACCTTGTTATCCTTGAGCAGGATCGGGGCGCGCGCATGCAGGGTGTCGCCCTGTTGCCACGTGCGCACGCTGTTGAAGCCTTCGCCGCCGCCATTGCGCAGGATCGCCGGCAGTTCGGCCGGGCGCTGGCCCGCCGTGGTGACGGGCCGCTCATGGGCATCGAGGATGACGATGTAGCGCATGAAGCTGTCCTGCGGATCGGACAGCATTTCAGACCAATAATTGGACAGTTCGGCCAGCCGGCCCGAATTCGCATACGGGCTCAGGGTCAGGTTCAGGGTCACCGCATATTCATGGGCGACCCGGACCGCGTTGCGGTTCACGGCCTGGTCCATCAGGCGCAGGCTGTTGCCGATCAAAAGCGCGACCACCACCGCCTGCACGACGGCACTCAGCACAACGAATTTCGCGCGTAGCGACAGGCTCATCCCCACTCCCTGCAACCAGGGGCGCCAACCGCCCCGCAAACCCAGCAATATACCTGATGTGCGGGGCAGGGAGTTATTGCAGCGTCAGGATCACTTTCACGGTATCGTCGACCGCGGCCTTGTCGATGTAGCCGATGGCTTTCGGGTCGTCCGCCACGGCTTTCCTGACTTCGGCGCTGGACTTGTATTCCTTGGGCGGCGCGGCCTTGCCGGTGAAGACCAGCTTGGACCAGATGGCTTTCACTTGCGCCGCATCCTTGTCGGCCAGCTTCTGGTAAAAGTCATTGCGGATCGACGAGCCTTCGGCCTGGTCGACCGGCGTGAACATATTGGATTTGCCGAGGAAGAATTGCGAAGCCTGTTCCGCGAACATGCGGGTGGCGG
>CBIHOX010000114.1:0-20167 GCA_966211685.1 uncultured Pseudoduganella sp. | reverse complement strand
GGTTGGCGCATGAATTCAATGGCGTCGCGGATCTGGTCGCGGGTCAGTTCGGGGCGGCCGCCCTTGGGCGGCATCGCGCCCAGGCCGTCGACCGCATGGTCGGTCAGTTGTTTCAATCCGGCCTCTCCAGGCGGGGCGCGGCGCGCCCATTCCTTCGTGTCGCCGGCCTTGGGGGAACTCACCATCACGTTTTCCGGCGCATGGCAGGCCATGCAGACGGCCTGGTAGACGGCGCGCCCCCGTGTAAGGTCCTGGGCTTGCGCGGCCGGCTGCAACAGCGACAGCACGGCCAGCATCAGCATGGGTAGCGGCATGGGCCTGGACATTGTTTTCTCCCGGAGCGGAAAAGCCTGCGTGTGGCGCGGGCTCTTCCAGTGACTGTGGTTATTTGCCTTCCTGCGCCTTGAACATGTCGTTGGCGTAAATCAGGCCCAGGCCATAGCCGCCGCCGTGCTGCTTGGCGGTGTTGGTGACTGGAACGTAGGTGGCGCCGCGCGCCCAGTCGCGCTGCAGTTCCAGCATGTATTGCATCCAGGTGACCGGGTGCGCGCCGGCTTGCACCATGCGCTGCACGGCCATGTCATGGGCTTCCTTGGTGACCCCGCCCGAGGCATCGGTGACGATGTACACCTCAAAGCCCTGGTCGATCGCCGACAGCGCCGGCTGCAGCAGGCACACTTCGGTCCACAGCGCGGCCATCACGATTTTCTTCCTGCCGTATTTGTTGACCTGGTCCACCACGCGCTGGTCTTCCCAGGTGTTCATGGTGGTGCGGTCGATCGGCTTCTGGTCCGGGAACACGGCCTGCAGTTCGGGGAAGATCGGGCCGCTGAACGATTTGGCGGCGACCGTGGTGAGGATGGTCGGCACCTTGAACGTGGCGGCGGCCTTGGCCAGCCCGGTGACGTTGTTGCGCAGTTCGGCGATATCGATGGAGCGGGTGGCAAACGCCATCTGCGGCTGGTGGTCGATCAGCAGCAGCGTGTGGTTATCGGGGGACAGCAGCTTTTGCGACGGTTGCGCGGCCGGTTGTGCAGCCTGCGAAGGCGCCACGGCGGCGAAGGCCATCACGATCGGCATGGCGAATTTGGCGAGGGTGTTGAAGTTCATGGTCAAATCTCCGGATAATCAAATTTTTCGACAAGGTAACCGCATATGCGGCGTCCATTTACCAGCCGCTTCTGCAAGTGGATTCTTGCTGCGCGACCCAATGCAGGCATTATGCGAAACAAATCCGCGATTGAAAAACGGAAAAGTTGCAGGTTTATTGTCGAAAAAATCGAATGTCGGTTTGGTGCCGCCGAAGGCCGCGGCAGCCGGTCGGCCACGCGGCATCGATTGGCAATGCCGATGAAACATCACGACATATCTATCTTTTACGTCGGTGGCGGGTGGGGCAGCGGAGGTAGGTACAATACGGACTTAATAAAATACAAAGTTAATATTTCGACCAAGGAAAGCCATTCATGCACATCCGCCCTACCGTCCTGGCGTACTCCATCGCCGCCGCCTGCGCCCAGGCTGCCTTCATCGCTCCTTCTGCCTGGGCGCAGCAGAACCCGGACCAGATCGAAGTCGTCACGGTGACGGCGCAAAAGCGCAAGGAAGACCCGAACAAGGTGGCGATGAGTATTTCCGCGGTCAGCGGCGCGCAGCTGCAATCGCAGCACGTGGCTGACTTCACGGATTTGACGCGCGTGGTGCCGAATATTTCCTTTACCGCGGCCACCGGCAACGGCGGCGCCGGTCCCGGCACCTCCAATATCGAAGTGCGCGGCATCAGTTCCGCCGCCGGCGCGGCCACGGTCGGCATTTACCTGGGCGACGTGTCGCTCACCGTGGGCAATGTCTACACCATGGGCACGGTGGAACCCAAGTTCTTCGACATCGACCGCGTCGAGGTGCTGCGCGGGCCGCAGGCGACCTTGTACGGCGCCAGTTCGATGGGCGGCACCATCAAGTTCGTGCCGAACGAACCGGATTTGAAAGACCGCGAATTCACGGCGTATGCCGACGTCTCGTCGCTGAAAGGCGGCAGCACCAGCTATTCCGCCAACGCGGTGGCGAATTTCCCGCTGATCGACGATGAACTGGCGCTGCGCATCGGCGTGCAGACCCAGCGCGCCGGCGGCTTCATCGACCAGGTCGACGGCGCCGGCAAGGTGCTGGCCAACGACATCAACAAGATCGATGACCAGGAATTGCGCATGGCGCTGAAATGGAAGCCGCTGCGCACGCTGACCGTCACGCCATCGTTCTATTACCAGAAGGTCGATGCGAAGGACATCGCCGCGTTCAACTTTGAATTGCCGCCGTACCAGGCGCAAAAGCAGGTGCGCGAGCCGTCCAAGGACGTGCTGCAGACGGCCAACCTGGCGGTGAACTGGGACCTGGGCTGGGCCGACCTGGTGTCGAGCACCAGCTACTTCAAGCGCAAGTTCGACCGCATCCAGAATGGTTCGGCCTACAACAGCTATTCGCTGTCGACGTTCCTGACCTCGACCGAGGATGGCGGCAACGCCGCGCCGGAACTGATCGAGGCGATCGCCGGCTTGCCGTCGGCGGTGTTGATCAACAACCGCGTGCGCCAAGTGTCGCAGGAATTCCGGCTGGCCTCGCGTCCCTATGACGAAAAAGTTTCGCCATGGACCTGGCTGGGCGGCCTGTATTTCTCGAACCAGCACACCGGCATCGATGAGAACGACCCGATCTTCGGCGTCAACGCCACCTTTGCCCGTTTCGGCTACGCCACCCCGGACCCGGATCTGCTGCCGGGCTGGAATGCGAATTCCTTCCCCGGCGATAATTCGTTCCAGGGCGTGTTCCGCTACCGCGAAAAGCAGAGCTCCATCTTTGGCGAGGCGAATTACTATTTCACGCCATCGCTGCACGCGACGGTGGGTGCGCGCTACCTGAAGGGCGATTCCACGCTGAACCAGCGCAATGGCCTGTACCTGGCCGGCGCCGGCAACAACAGCAGCTCCAGCCTGTCGTCCACCGCGTTCACGCCGAAATATGCGGTGACGTGGGAAATCAGTCCGCAGCACACGGTGTACGGCACGGCGGCCAAGGGCTTCCGCCTGGGCGGCTCCAACGTGTTCGTGCCGCCCACCACCTGCGGCCAGGACCTGGAAGCGAATGGCTTGACGGAAGGCCCGGCCACGTATGCATCGGACAGCCTGTGGAGCTATGAGCTGGGCAGCAAGTCGCGCTTCTTCAACAACCGCCTGTCGGTGAACGCGGACGTGTTCTACATCAAGTGGAAGAACATCCAGCAGGGCGTCTACCTGCCGACTTGCGCGTATACGTACAACGCCAACGCCGGCAACGCGGTCAGCAAGGGCTTTGAATTCGACATCAAGGCCAAGCCGATGGCGGGCCTGACCCTGTCGGCGTCGGGGGGCTACGTGCAGGCGGAATTGTCCAACGACGAAGGCAGCAACAACGGCGTGCTGGGCGCGGTGCGCGGCGCGCAGGTGCAGGGTGTGCCGAAATATAACGCGTCCGTCAGCGCGCAATACAATTTCGCCGTGTTTGGCGACAAGAGCGCGTTCGTGGCCGGTGGCGTGCAGTGGGTGGGACCGTCGAAAGGTTCGCTCAACCCGGACAGCACCGATTACGAGCGTCCAGCCTATCATACGGCCGACTTCAGCGCCGGCTTGACCGTGGACCGCTACAAGTTCACCGTGTACGTGAAGAACGCGTTCGACAACGATACCGTGATCCAGCACCCGCAGGTGGCGTCCATCGTGCAGGGCTACCGCGTGACGCCGCGCGCCATCGGCATGAGCGTGGCGGCGAAATTCTGAGCAGGAGGGCGGCATGAGCGACGACGTATTGCGTGGCAGCTGTTTGTGTGGCGGCGTGGCGTACCGGGCCGACGGGCCGGTGCGCCACACCAGCCACTGCTATTGCACGATGTGCCAGAAGCAGCACGGCGCGGCTTCCGGCACCTACGCGAACCTGGCGCGCGCCACGTTCGCCTTCGAGCGTGGTGAAGACCTGGTCACGGAATATGCGTCGTCCGACCATGGCCGGCGCGGTTTCTGCAAGGTTTGCGGCTCGACGCTGTACTGGCGCAGCACACAGGCCGAAGCGCGTATCGCCGTCACGCTGGGCACGCTCGATCCCGCCTACACGGGGACGGTGGAGCGCGAACTGCACGTGGAAAGCAAGCCGGCGTGGCTGCCGGTTAAATGACAACGCCCGCCGGGAGGGGGCCGGCGGGCGTTGTCGGGTGGTGCTGTCTTACTTGGTGGTGGCGGCTACCGCTGGCGCCGCTGCCGGTGCGGCCGGTACTGCCGCGGCGGCGGATTTCTCAGCCGGCTTGGCTTCCTCTTTCTTGCCGTGCTCTTTTGCCTTGTGCCTGGTGTGCGAGGCGGTCTTTTCAGCCTTCGCGTCGGTTTTCGCTTCGGCCTTGGCGTCGGTCTTGGCCTCGGTCTTCGCGGCTTCTTCCTTCTTCACTTCCTTGGCGTCGGCCTTGGCCGCCAGCTTGGTGTCCTTGGCTTCGACCTTGGCTTCGGCTTTCACCGGCGCTTTGACTTCCGCCTTGGCTTCGGTCTTGGCCGGGGTTGCTGCAGGCGCTGCTGCAGGCGCAGGAGTCTGGGCGAAAGCTGCGGTGGCGAACAGGCCGGCGATCAGGGTAGCGATGGTCTTGGTCATGATGGTATTTCCTTAATTTAGTATAAACGGTTTATTCTTTAACTGGAGAGCCGGTGTTACTTGGTTGCCGCAGCCACTACCGGTGCAGCGGCAGGGGCTGGCGCCGCGGCGGCCTTGTCTGCGGCTTTGTCCGCGGCCTTGGCTTCTTCCTTCTTGCCGTGGTCCTTGGCCTTGTGCTTAGTGTGTGCGGCGGTTTTTTCAGCCTTCGCATCGGCCTTCGCATCGCCCTTCACCTCGGCCTTGGCTTCGGTCTTTGCGTCAACCTTGGCGGCGGTTTCTTCCTTCTTTACTTCCTTGGCGTCGGCCTTGGCGGCCAGCTTGGTGTCCTTGGCTTCGGCCTTCACCGGGGTTTTGACTTCCGCCTTGGCTTCGGTCTTGGCAGGCGCTGCGGCCGGGGTTGCCGTTGCGGCGGCAGGCGCCGGGGTCTGGGCGAAAGCTGCGGTGGCGAACAGGCCGGCGATCAGGGTAGCGATGGTCTTGGTCATGACAGGTTTCCTTGAATGAGATATAAACGGTTTATTCGGTATTAACGATTACTGCGTGGTGTTGGTTACTTGCTTGCTGCTGGCTTTACTTCCTGCGTCTTGGTTTCCACTTTGGTTTCGGCTTGGACTGCGGTTTTCAATTCGGTTTTCACCTCGGGTTTGACTTCGGCTTTCACTTCAGCCTTGGCGACCGGGGCTGCTGGTGCAGGCGTGGCCGGCGCGGAGGTGGGGGACTGTGCAAACGCGGCGCTGGCGAACAGGCTGGCGATCAGAACGGCGGTGGCTTTCTTCATGGTTCAGTTCTCTTTCTGTGATGTGCTTGCGTTTATCTGCTTGCTTGTTTCGTGCACTTTCCCGTGTCACTTGAGCATAAAACGGATGCCGGAAGACCAGCGTTGACGGTCTTTACACGTGCTTACATTTGATGAGCTTGCTTACAATTGGCAGGTCGACCTGCGTCAACGCGCCGGCGGCGATGGCCAACGGAGCCTTGATCTATAAGGGGGTGTTGGATGACCGGTTGTGCAGCTGCCGCAGGTGCGCCGGCTGAAATGAAAAACCCCCGCCGGTTGGCAGGGGCTGGTGTGACGTGGTGCCGGGGCGTGGGAGGCGGACCGTTCCCCCGGCAAAACCGCCATGCATCGCCGTGACGCTTGCATGGCGGCTTGCACCGCAAGCTTACTTGGTGGTGGCTGCCACCGCAGGCGCCGCTGCTGGTGCGGCCGGTGCTGCAGCGGATTTGTCAGCGGCCTTGGCTTCGTCTTTCTTGCCGTGGGACTTGGCCTTGTGCTTGGTGTGCGATGCGGTCTTTTCGGCCTTTTCGGTCTTCGCCTCGGCTTTCACTTCGCCCTTGGCGTCGGTCTTAGCTTCAGTCTTGGCGGCTTCTTCCTTCTTGACTTCCTTGGCGTCGGCCTTGGCGGCCAGCTTGGTGTCCTTGGCTTCGACCTTGGCTTCAGCCTTCACCGGGGTTTTGACGTCGGCCTTGGCTTCGGCCTTGGCCGGCGCTGCGGCCGGGGTTGCTGCTGGTGCTGCGGCAGGCGCCGGGGTTTGAGCGAAAGCTGCGGTAGCGAACAGGCCGGCGATCAGGGTAGCGATAGTCTTGGTCATGATGTTCTTCCTTGAATTGATATAAACGGTTTATTCAGTAGTGGCGGTATTGGCGTTTGTCTGGTATTGCTTGCCGCGTCTTCGCTCGTGCACTTTTCCGTGTCACTTGAGCGTAAAACGGGCGCGCAAAGACCGCCGTTGACGGTCTTTACACGTGCTTACAATTGATGGAACTGCTTACAGATTTGTAAGCAGCAGGCCGGCCGCCATCAGGATGAACAGCACCCCCATGAAACGGCGCAGGACCCGCATGCCGCCGTCATTCAACAGGTGTGGACCGGCTTTTGCGGCCAGCATCACGTACGAGACGTGTGATACAAACATGCACACGACAAAGGTCAGGCTCAACAGCAGGAAGCGCGCGCCGGTCATTTGCTGCATGGGCAGGAATTGCGGGAACACCGCGGTGAAGAACAGGATGCTTTTCGGATTGCTGCAGGCGACAGCCAGGCCGCGCATGAAGACCGCGCGGCGGCTGTTGTCGGTGTGTGCCGCCGACGTATGGACCAGCGCGTGGCCGGCATGGCGCCATTGCTGGATGCCGAGCCAGGCCAGGTAGCCGGCGCCGGCCGCCTGCAAAGCCGTGAAGGCGGCCGGGGAGCGCGAAAACAGCAGGCCGGCGCCGCTCACCGCCACGCACGAGACGAGGAAGACGCCGGCCGCGTTGCCGGCCGAACTGTACAGCGTGCGGCGCGCGCCCAGCGTCAGCGTGGTGGAAATCGCCAGCAACACGCCGGGACCGGGACTGAAGGTCGCGGCCAGCGCCACCGCGACAAATGACAACCAGAGTGACAGGGACATCGGCGCCTCACGGATGCGTGGCGCCGTACGCCGCGAAGGCGGGCCGCTGCAGCAGCCGCGCATGATAAGCGCGCACGGCCGGCAGCTCCGCGTGGGCGATCGGCGTGGACAGCCAGCGCTGCACCGAGACGCCCAGCGCGATGTCGGCCAGCGTGAAGCTGTCGCCCGCGGCAAAGGCGCCGGTGGCGGCCAGTTGTGCCTCGAGCGTGGCCATTTGCCGGTTCCATGCGGCCGCACTGGCGGCAATCGCGGCGGCATCCGTGAAATCCGGCGAACGCCGCACCAGCGCCATGAAGGCGTAGCGCCATGCGGCGTTCAAGTCGGTCGACTGCCAATCCATCCATTTTTCCACGTGGGCGCGCGCCAGCGGGTCTTGCGGCAGCAGATCGGTGCGCCCGTGGCGGCCGGCCAGGTAGCGGCAAATCGTGTTCGATTCCCACAGCACCTCGCCGCCATCGATCAGCACCGGCACCAGCCCATGCGGGTTTAATTTCAGGAATTCCGGTGTGGGCGCCGGCCGTGCCGTACCCAGGCCCCATTCTTCCAGTTCATAGGGCAATCCGATTTCAGCGCAGGTCCACAACACTTTGCGGACATTGATGGATGGGGTTTTTCCAAGGATTTTCAACATGGCGTCGTCAAGGCTGGTCAGGGGAAACCAGTATCACATTGAATCAATGAGCAATAAATCCCGTAGTATTTACAACATCGTGAACTCAGGATTAACAATCATGGACAAGATGCGCAGCATGGAAGTCTTCGTGCGGGTGGTGGATGCCGGCAGTTTTACCGCCGCGGCGGGCAAGCTGGGCATCTCCACCGTCATGGTCAGCAAGCACATCGCGGCGCTGGAAAAGCTGGTCGGCGCACGCCTGCTGCACCGGACCACGCGCAGCCTGGGCTTGACGGAAATCGGCGCCCGCTATTGCGACGAGTGCCGCCATATCCTGCAACTCGTGGAAGCGGCGGAAACCGGCGCACAAGCCATGCGCGCTACGCCGCGCGGGGTCATCAAGCTGAGCGCCCCGAACGCCTTCGGCACCCTGTGCCTGGCGCCGGCCCTGGCCGACTACCTGGCGCGTTATCCGGACGTGTCGGTGGATCTGGAATTGTCGAGCCGCCTGTCGGATCTGGTTGAAGACGGGCTCGACGCGGCCATCCGGATTGGCCACCTGAAGGATTCCACCCTGGTGGCGCGGCCGCTGCGGCCCTCGCCCATGGTGCTGTGCGCGGCGCCGTCTTATCTGGCGCGGCGCGGGACGCCGCAGACACCGGATGACCTGTGCCGGCACGATACCCTGGATTTCCAGCACTGGCAGCGCGACGCGCGGTGGCGGTTGAAAGGCATGGCGCCCGACACGCCGCTGCCGGCATCGCGCCTGCGGTCGAACAAGGGCCCGGCGTTGCGGCAGGCGGCGCTGGCTGGCCTGGGACTGGTCATGCAGGCCGAAGTCTTGCTGGCCGACGATATCGCGGCCGGCAGGCTGGTGCCCGTGCTGCAGGATTATCTGCCGCCGCCGCGCCCAATGCATTTGTTGTATCCGCGTGACCGCCAGGCCACGCCCAAGCTCAGCAGTTTTGTCGAGTTCGTGGTGGAGCGTTTTGGAATATAAGCACTAAACCAGCCTAAACCAATGCAAACCAGTATCAAATTAGCCACATTGATATGATCTATGCAATGCAACAATGATTGCTACGGGTCAAAAAACCCTTTAGAGTGAGAGGGTTAATCGTCCAATTCGTCAGTCTGCCATGCCTGCCCTCCCGGCCATGGCATTTTCCCCAGATACACCATGAAGCTGAAATCGTTCGTGCGTACCGGCCTGCCTGCTGCGTGCGCCTCGCTGGCCCTGAGCGCTGTTCCTGTCCACGCGCAAACCCCGCCCAAAGGGTCGGCTGCCTATAAGCTGAACCAGGAAGTGGCGGCCGCGATTGCGGCGGCCAATGCCGCCAAGGCCGATGCGGCCACCGGCACGATCGAAGCCGCCAAGGCGGAAGCGGCGCGCAAGGAACGCATCAAGGAAGCGCTGACGGCGCCCACACTGTCGCCAACGGAACTGTTGCGCGCGGCAGCGGCGCGCACGGCGGCGCCGGCTGGCGCCGCTGGCGCGGCGCCGCAGGGAACCGCGCCGGGCGGCGCCGAGCAGGCCGTCGGGGCTGCACAGGATGCCGAGACGCCCGCCGCTCCGGCCACGCCGGAAATGGTGGCCATGGGCCAGGAACAGCGCCTCGCGCTGGTGATCGGCAATTCCGCCTACAAGACGTCGCCGCTGATCAATCCGATCAACGATGCGCGCGCCATGGCGATCAAGTTGCAGCAATTGGGCTTTACCGTCATCAAGCGTGAAAACGCCAGCCTGGAAGAAATGATGTCGGCCGTGCGTGAATTCGGCAACCAGTTGAAGAACGGCGGCGTCGGCCTGTTTTATTACGCCGGCCATGGCATCCAGGCCAAGGGCGTCAATTACCTGGTGCCGGTCGACGCGAATATCGCGCGTGAAGACGAACTGGCCACGCGCGCCTATAACGCCAATGAAGTGCTGGAAAAAATGGATACGGCCAAGAACCGGATCAACCTCGTGGTGCTCGACGCCTGCCGCGACAATCCGTTCGCGCGCAGTTTCCGTTCCGGCTCGCGCGGCTTGGCCGGCATGGATTCCACGCCCAAGGGCACCCTGGTGGCGTATGCGACGTCGCCCGGCTCCACCGCATCGGACGGCAGCGGCGGCAACGGCTTGTATACCGCGCAATTGCTGGCGGCGATGGCCGAACCCGGCATGAAGGTCGAAGACGTGTTCAAGCGCGTGCGCGAAGGCGTGCAGGCCGAATCCGAAGGCAAGCAGACGCCGTGGGAAATGTCGTCGATCACCGGTAACTTCTATTTCAACCCGACCGCCGAACAGCAAGCCATGCCGGTGGCCAGCGCCGTGGCCGTGCCGCGCGTCGGCGCGATGGCGCGCACCGCGACGCAAACGCTGATTCCCCGCAAGCTGATTGAAAACTACCAGCTGGCCGGTAATTTCGCGATCCAGGCCGGCGCGGCGCAGGGCGGTTTTTCCAGCACCGGCCACCATTTCGCGCTGGTGACGGGGGACAAGACCCTGCACGTATGGAATACCGATACCGGCGCGGCCACCGTGACCGAGCCCGGTTATGGCGTGCCATCGCTGTCGGGCAACCGCCGCTACCTGCTGGGCCTGGCCGACAATGGCAAGGTCACCATCACCGACCTGCACAATGAAGCCGCGCCGAAAGTGTTGGCGGGCATGCCGGCCGCCATCACGAAAGCCGGCCTGTCGCCGGACGGCCGCCGCCTCGTCATCTACAACCGCGACGATGGCTTCATGCTGTACGATGCGGAAAGCGGCCAGCGCCTGGCCAAGCTCGACAGCGTCGACGGCGAGCCGCGCTTTGAATTCGCGCCGGCCGGCAACCGCCTGCTGACCTGGGGCAGCCGCGACAGCACGATGAAGCTGTGGGACACTGAAAAAGGCGCCAAGGTGGCCCGTATGAGCGACCATTGGGACCCGGTCGAGATGACCCGCTTCTCGCCGGACGGCACACTGCTGGTGAGCGCCGCCAAGAACGACAAGGCCGTGATTTTCCGCCTGTCCGATGGCGACAGCCTGCGCCGCTTCAATTTCGGCGAAGGCAATCCGGTGCCGCAGTTCGCCGATTTCTTCCAGGACGGCAAACGCGTGGTGGCGTACGTGCTGCGCAGCACGCGCCAGGAACTGGGCGGCGCCATGCACCTGGGCGTGTGGGACAGCGCCAGCGGCAATTTCGTCGCCACCCTGCTGGGCGACGGCATCACCGTGCGCAATTACCGCTTCTCGCCGGACCGTTCACGCCTGTTCGTCAATGCGGGCGACCGCAACCTGTACGTGTTCGACATGAACAGCCTGAAGCGCCTGTCGACGCTGGCCGGCGTGGAATTGCTGCACGTGTCGCCCGATGGCCGGCGCCTGATCGTCAAGGGGACCGAGGGCGTGCGCCTGGTCGACGTGAACACGCTGTCGCCGCTGGCGCGCATGCCGGGCCAGGTCAGCGCGCACATGTCGCCCAAGGGCGGCTTGTTCGTGACCAGTACCGAAGCCGGCCTGCTGACCTTGTGGAACCTGGAAAACGGCGACGCCATCGGCCACCTGAAGGGCCACCTCGACGCCATCACCGGCGCGCTGTTCTCGAACGATGGCCGCCGCCTCGTCACGGTCGGCACCGACAACATGGCCAAGCTGTGGGCGCTGCCGGACATCCGCGAAGCCAACCAGCTGATCAAGGACCAGTTCGAGTCGAGTGCGGAATACAACAAGCGCATGAGCAACTGGACGTCGCCGTACAGCGCGCTGGTGACCCTGGTCGGCTATAACGCCGATACCCAGACGTATTCCGTGAAGGTGGGCGACGTGGCGATCGACGTGCCGTTCGAACGCGACGCCGCGCGCAAGCTGATGGGCCAGCGCCAGGCCATCGTGACCGGCAACCTGCGCTTCTTCGACGTGGAACAGCTGGTCCTGGCGGACGCCAAGCTCACGCGGCTGCCCTGAGAGTCGTTCAACACCACGCGAAATATCCGATAATGTGGCGATAGCGCCCGGCCGAGCATGGCCGGGCGGGCATTCCCCGCACCCACAGGATAGTTATGCACGTTCTTTCCGTCGCCATCGACAACCTGCGCTCCATAGGCCGCGCCAAGCTGGCCCTGAACGACCCGGCGGAACGCGGCATGCTGTATCCGAACGTCAATGTCATCCTCGGCAATAACGGCGCCGGCAAGAGCACGGTGCTGCGCGCCATCGCCATGGGCGTGCTGGCGCCCAACCTGGCCGATTCCGGCTACCGTCCCGATTCCATGGTGCGGCGCGCGCCGGCGGCGCAGGCGGCGCCGGCCCGTGGGCGCGCCGCGAAAGGCAAGGCCGCCAAAGGCGCGCCGCCCGTCGCCGGCCGCGCCGCCGTAACGCTGGCGCTGCACGCGCAGGACTGGCCCGCCGGCAGCCCGAAGTTGCCCGGGAAGGGCCTGCTGGAGCTGGCCGGTGAAATCGCCGTGCGGGGCGATTTTGAAACCTTCCAGTGGACCGGCGTGCCGCCGCAGGCGGTGGCCGCGCAATTGACCGACACGTATTACAAGCGCCAGAGTTCCGCGTTCTTCCTGGCCGGCTATGGCGCCACGCGCCGCGTTGAAACGTCCGAGCGGCTCGATCCCACGGCGCGCGACAAGGCGCGTTCGCCGCGCTATGCGCGGGTGGCGGGCCTGTTCGAAGACCACATCGCGCTGATCCCGCTGGAATCGTGGCTGCCCGAATTCAAGAAGAAGAATCCCGGCCGCTATACCCAGGTGATCCACCTGATCAACAAGCTGTTGCCGGCCACGTGCCGCCTGGCGGAAACGCCGCCCGATGGCGCGCAGCGCGATTACCTGTTCCAGATGGATGGCACGGTGGTGCCGTTCCGCGCGCTGTCGGATGGCTACAAGGCTTACGTCGGCTGGATCGGCGACATGCTGTACCACGTCTGCATGAACAGCCCGAGCGGCAAGAAACTGACGGAAAACCATGGCGTCGTGCTGATCGATGAAGTGGACTTGCACCTGCACCCGGCGTGGCAGCAGACCGTGTTGCCGACCCTGTCGAAAGCGCTGCCGAACGTGCAATTCATCGTCACCACCCACAGCCCGCTGGTGGTGGGGTCGCTGCAGGCGTCGAACCTGTTCGTGCTGGACGCGACAGAACACGGCACGGTGGTGACGCGCCGCCCTGAAAAAGTCCATGGCGCCAGCGCCGAGCAAATCCTGCTGAGCCCTTACTTTGGCCTGGAGAGCACACGTTCGCGCGAAGTCGCGCGCGGCCTGCGCACGCTGGCCGAACAGGCTACCAGCGACGATCCGAAAGCCGCGCTGGAATACCTGAAATTGCTGGCGCAGCGGAAGATCGCGTCGTGATCGCGTATCCGATCGATCCCGCGGAATTGATCGCCCGCATCGAACAAGCCAAACCCGGCTGGCTGGAGCGCGCCCGCGCCCGCACCGGGCAATATGCGGCCGCCAGGGCTTATCTCGATGGCAGCGAGTTCTGGGGTGAAATCAAGGATGTGTATATCTCGCTGCAGCATGAAAAATGCGCGTATTGCGAAATGAAGCTGGCCGGCAAGGCGTATGCGGCCAAGGTGCATGAAGTCGAGCACTTCCGCCCCAAGAGCCGGCTGCGCGCATGGCCGGGCGACATCAAGCGCCTGAAAGGCTACCAGCCGCCCTGCGCCACCGGTTCGGCCAGCGCCACCGGCTATTACCTGCACGCCTATAACCCGTTCAACTATGCGATAGCCTGCACGCGCTGCAATTCCAGCCTGAAGTCCGACT
Source organism: uncultured Pseudoduganella sp. (assembly GCA_966211685.1). GTDB lineage: Bacteria > Pseudomonadota > Gammaproteobacteria > Burkholderiales > Burkholderiaceae_D > Rugamonas. The sequence goes on along the minus strand of CBIHOX010000114.1, from coordinate 6,757 downwards.
ATTTTCCGGTGCGCGGCACGCGCAATTTCCACGACGACGACGCCGGCCGGCTGCACTCGGAAGACCCGCTGCTGGTGTACCCGATCGCCGGCCTCGATACCGACCCGGCGCAACTGATCACGTTCATCGGCGTGCTGGCGGTGCCGGTCCACGGCAGTGGGCCGCTGTATGAACGGGCCGAAGTGACGATCCGCTTCTTCGACCTGAACCACGAGGATTTGACCACGCGCCGCGCCGAAGTCATTGCCTCGCTGTTCCTGGCGCTGAAAGGACGCGAGTTGGCGGCGGCGGCGGCCAACCCGGACGACGTGGCGGACTTCGATGACGGCATTGCGCGCTACCTGAACCCCGCCTCGGGCTTCTCGGCCTGCGCCGCGGCGTACCACGCGCTGTACCGGCAAAACCGCAGGCTGGCGCTGCAGATCGGGCGCGCAGCGCAAAAGCTGTTGCCGCGCTGACGGCATTGCGCACCAGGGCCGGACATGGGCGAGGAGCCATGGGCCGACCGGTTCAGTAGGTCCAGTGAATCCAGTGCGCCCACCGGGCCTCGGCCCCGAATCATCCCGGACCGCCGAGTCCGCTGGAGCCTCCAGGCCCCCCAGGCCCCCCAGGCCCGCGCCCGCCCGGCACGCGGTTGCCACCGGCGCCGCCGATGCGGTATGACAGCCCGATATACACGATGCGCCCGTCAAAGCGGCGCAGCGTATGCTCCTTCAGCAAATCCGTGTCGGTCACCGACGCCATCCTGTTCGAGTTGAACATGTCCGTCACGTTCAATACCAGGTGCAGCGCCGGCGTCACCATGTGGCGCAGGCTGAGGTTGGCCGTGGTGTTCGGTTCGCGGTAACCCTGGCCCGTCAATGTCTTGCCCTGCGCCTGCACCATCAATTGCACCTGGTCTTGCGGCGTGGCCTGGTAATTGACGCGCACGCGCCCGCCCAGCGACGACGCGCTGCGGGTGGCGCCGGTGGCGCCGCCACTGTCGAGGATGCGCTGTTCGCTGCGCGCCAGGTTGCCGCTGGTGTTGACGGTCAGGCCCGGCATCAGCTTGCCGTTCAGCGTGAATTCCAGGCCGCCGGACGCGCTGCCCGGCCCATTGCCGCGCGTGGTCAGCAGCACGGTATCGCTGACGAACACCTTGCGCTCGAGGATCGCATCGTCTTCCTTGCGGTAATACGCGCGCAGCGCGGTTTCCAGTCCCGCGAGGCGGGTTTCATAACCGAGTTCGAATGAATCGGTTTGCGTCGGCTTCAATTGCGGGTTACCGGACGACACGTTGAATTCATCGCGGTAGACGATGAACGGATTCAAGTCGCCGGGGTTCGGACGGCGCAGCCGGTGCGCATAGGAAAAGCGCAGGTTGGCGTCGTCCGATACCCGGCAGGTGGCAAAGAAACTGGGTATATAGTTTATATAGTTATTTTTCGCACGGATGCCGCCCGTGGCCTGGTTCAGGTCCAGCCCGGTGTGCTCGGCGCGCAGGCCGGCCAGCGCGCCCCATCGTTCGTCGATGCGCACCTGGTACGAGCCGTACAGCGCCGTCACCCGTTCCTCGGTCTCGAACAGGTTGGTGCGCGCCAGGTTGACCGCTTCGGTGCCGTCGGCTCGGATGTCGGCATAGAACGCGTCGAACGTATTGCGGTTGCGCGCGATTTTCCAGCCAGCCTTCAACAGGCCGGCCGCCAGCGGCCGTTCATAGTCGCCCGTGAAGTCGGCGATGCGGTTGGCGGACACGTTGCGCTGGCGGCTGTGCGCATCGGCGCGGCCGGGCGGCGCGACCGCATAGACGCTGGTGTAGTCGCTGGCGCTGGCATTGTCGGACGACGAGACGCGCAGGTCGGCTTTCAGCGTTTCGCCATCGATGGCGCCCTTGTGCTCCCAGCGCGCGCCCCATGCATGGTTCCTGTTGTCGCCGCCGCGCAGCGAGGTGCGCTGATAGTCGCTGATGGTGGCCTGGCCCACCCCCGTGTTCAGGTAATGGTCGCGGCCGCGCTGGTCGTTGTCGCGCCGGTTGTATGACAGGCTGGCGTTGAACGTGTCATGCCGGCCGTGGTTGTAGCTGACCGCGCCATTGACGCCGGCGGCATCATTGAGGCCGGCCGTCGACGATTGCTGGATGCCGTGCGTGGCCGCGCCATGGCGGCTGTCGATGCGGTCGCGCACCGTGTCGCCCCGGGCATTGCGGCCGTCATGGCGCACGTGCGCGCTGCCCTGGAAGCCCCAGTAGCCGTCGTTATAGCTGCCCGACGCCGACGAGTTGTAGCGCCCCGCCGTGCCGGCGTTGCCATTGACCGAGGCAAAGCCGCCCGGCTTGCGGTTGCGCCGCATGACCAGGTTCAGGATCGGCCCGCCGCCCCCTTCATTGCCGAATTGCGCGCCGGGGTTGTTGATGACTTCAATCGATTCGATATCTTCCGCCGGCAGCGCGTTCAGGGTGGCGCCGCGGCTATCGCCCTGCAGCATGGCCGAAGGTTTGCCATCGATCAGGATTTGCACGTTGGCGCTGCCGCGCAGCGTCACCGCGCCGTCCGGATCGACCGCCACCGATGGCACGCTGTTGAGCGCATCGGCAGCCGTGCCATTGCTGGTGGCGATATCGGACTTGACGTCATAGACCTGGCGGTCGATGCGTCCGGTGGGCCGTTCGGCCGCCACTGTCACCGACGTGATTTCCACCGGTTCCGGCGCGGGCTTGTCCTTCGGCGGCGGCGCCTTGCCTTTGACCGTGATTTCGGGCGCGGTCGGCAACGGGCCCGCCACTTGCGCCATCACGGCAGGGGCGGCCGACAGCAGTGCTGCACAGGCAAGGCGGGAAATCCCGCGCGCAATACTGCGTGGAATGCGGTTCATGAAGGGCGGTTGTTCCACTACCGCGTCAGCGAATACAGCAGGATGCCGATCACCACGGCCGCCACCATGACCACCATTTCACTGACAAAAAAACCCATGACGGCGCCCAGCAGCGACATACCCGCCACGGCCGGCGTGCCGTACGAGATCAGCACGGGATTGGAGATCGTCACGTAGCAGGCAAAGGCCGCCGCCAGCGCCGCGCACGCCAGGCGGCCCATGATCCTGGTGCCGCGGCTGACCTTGACGCGTTTGGGCGCGGCCGGGGGCGCCGGCGCAGGGACAGGCGTGGTGGGTTCGGTCGGTTTCAAGCTTTCCATGCGCATAGGATAACACCGCTGAAACCAGCGCCAAATAGGCATCGCTCCCATCGTTCATGGCAGCGCCGCGCCTGAAGTCCAGGGCCATCCGCGCATAGTCACTATCTTGTGCAACTGATAGTTATCGCATTGCATAAATCAATAATCGTATCAAAGTAACAAGGCTCTTGTTGATATCGCTTTACCTGATGTAAGCATGTTGCAAGCCGTTGTGCTGAACCTCGGAGGTATTGCTATATGAGTCCGACTTTCCCTTTGTGGCCGGCAGCCGAACTGTCGCCGATGCGGTCCGGTTATGAGTTGCTGACCAAGGCAGTTTCCGGTGTGCTGCGGCATGCCAGCGTCGACGTGCTGCCGCCGTTCGTGCGCACGCTGGGCCTGCCCCAGGCGGAGTTGATGGCGGCGCTGGAATGTTGCCGGCCGTATGATGCCTACGTGCCGGTCTCCGAACTCAAATATGGCGTGGTGCTGGGCACCGTGCCGCGTCTGTTCCATGAAGTGGTGGCGCATTTGATGGCGTCGCGCACGCCGGAAGCCGATGCGCAGCACGTGAACTGGCTGGCGCGCGCGGTGGCCGCCGCCAGCCTGGGCAACCGCATGCTGTGGCAAGACCTGGGACTGGCGGGCCGCCATGAAGTGACGGCGCTGATGAAGCTGTATTTCCAGCCGCTGTACCAGCGTAACGTGACGGACTTGAAGTGGAAGCGTTTCATCTTCCGCGAACTCGGCGACAAGCTGGGGCGGCACGACATGCGTCCGCCCGGTTGCCACCGCTGCGCGCAATACCGCAAATGCTTCGAGACGGGCCGCCTGGCGCCGCCCGCCGCGGCGACGGCCAAGCCGGCTGGTCCGCGCGTGGTTGCCGCCTGACGGGGATCAGCACAGCGGTAACAGCATGGCCAGCTGGTGGACCATGGCGGGTTGCCGCACCGCCCACTGCGCCCAGGCGCACACCAGGGCCAGTGCGGCCGCCAGCAGCCATTGGCCGGCGCCTTTCATGCCGGCTGCGCGCGCACGATGGCGCGGTCGTCGATCGGCCAATGCAGCGCCGCCGCCACCAGGCCGACCGCCACCGAGGCCAGCCACATGGCGTCATACGAACCGGTGGCGTCGAACACGCGCCCGCCCAGCCACACACCGAGGAAGCCGCCCACCTGGTGGCCGACGAAGACCAGGCCAAACAGGGTCGAGATATAGCGCACGCCAAACACTTGCGACACCAGTCCGTTGGTCAGCGGCACGGTGCCCAGCCATGTGGCGCCCATGACGAACGCGAACACATACACGCTGGCCGGCGACAGCGGCGCCATGGTGAACAGCAGCATGGCGCCGGAGCGCAGCAGGTACAGGTAAGCCAGCACGTGCTTGCGGCGGTAGATGTTGCCCAGTTCCCCGCACGCATACATGCCGCCGACATTGGCCAGCGCCACGATGGCCAGCGCCGCCACGCCGGTGTTGGCGGAGAGGCCCCGGTCCGCCAGGTAAGCCGGCAAATGCCCGGCAATGAAGGCCAGCTGGAAGCCGCACGCGAAAAAGCCGAGATTGAGCAGCCAGAAGCCCCGGTGCGACAGCGCTTCGCCAAGCGCGTGGCGCAGCGGCTGGCCGCCCTGCCGCGTCCCTTGCGCCGCCGCGCCGTCGTCGAGCGGATATGCCAGCGGCGCGGCAAACGCCAGCGCAAAGGCAATCAGCACCAGCGCCACCAGCCAGCCCAGCGTGGCAATCAAGCCCTGCGCGGCCGGCACCATGGCGAACTGTCCCACGCCACCCACGGCGCCGGCCAGTCCCAGCGCCCAGCCGCGCCGGGCCGGCGGCACGATGCGGCTCAGCGCTCCGTAGACGGTGCCGAACGCGGTGCCGGACAAGGCCAGGCCGACCACCAGTCCCCCGGCCAGCGCCAGTTCAACGCTGCCGGCCGCATGCGCCATCCAGTACAGTCCCACCGCGTACAGCAGGCAGGCGCCAGCCAGCACGCGGCGCGATCCCCAGCGGTCGGCAATCATGCCGGTAAACGGTTGCGCCACGCCCCACACCAGGTTTTGCACGGCAATCGCCAGCGCGAATTCTTCCCTGCCCCAGCCGCGGGCCGACGTCATGGGCAGCATGAACAACCCCTGCACGTGGCGCATGCCCAGCGCCAGTCCCATGATGACGCCGCCGCAGACGATGGCGGCCAGCGGTGATTTCAGCTTGTCCATGGCATTCTCCCTTCAACACGGTGACGCCAGCATAGCGGGCCTGGCGCCTGGCGCGCCAACGGTGATTTGGCATGCCACCAATGCCTGTGGCGCATGGGATGGATGCGAAATCGCCGTTTGTGCCGCGCGCCGCCGCCGCCGACAATGCAGCCATGCACGCAGCACGCAGCACGTAATGACCAAACGCCATGGAGGACCATCATGCAATTCACGCTACAAGCAAAAGAAACCGCGGCGCTGGCGCCGGCCTGCACGGTCAAGGTGCGCTGCCAGGCCGGCATGCTGTGGATTACCGCCGGTGGCGGCGGCGACGACGTGGTGCTGGAGGCGGGCCAGAGCACGGTGCTGCCCTCCACCTGGCAACTGTATTTTTCCGCGCTGGGCCGCGATCGGCCGGCCGCGTTCGAACTGCTGTGCGCCGGCATGGCGGAGTGATTTGCCGGGCTGCTGCCGGCTTGCGGCTGCCTCGGCGGCTGACCGGCCAGCGACTGCCGGTGCGCCCGTCGAGCAAGCCGGGCGCCGACAGTGCACATGGCGGCACTGGCCAACAGGCCGGCTGACTCGCCGGCGGCGTGGCCCGCCCGCTCAGGCCAGTTCCACGCGGTTGCGCCCGCCGGCCTTGGCGCGGTACAGCGCGGCATCGGCGCGCGAGATGGCCGCGCCGAAGTCTTCGTTGTGCCGGATTTCCGTCACCCCGAACGAGGCGGTGACCGTCAGTCCATGCGGCCACGTTTCCTGCGGCATGGCGGTGCGCAGTTTTTCCGCCAGGCTGGCCGCCTGCGCGGCATTGGTTTCCGGGCAGACCAGCAGGAATTCCTCGCCGCCCCAGCGCACCAGCTTGTCGGCGGCGCGTACGTGGGTGCGCACCATGGCGGCGAAGCGCCGCAGCACGTCGTCGCCGGCGTCATGGCCATGCTGGTCGTTGATGCGCTTGAAGAAGTCGAGGTCGATGAAGATCACGGCCAGCCCGTCGCTGTAATGGCCGCTGGCCTGCAGGCGCTTGAGCAGCGTGTCGCGCAAGCCTTGCCGGTTCAGCGCGCCGGTCAGCGGGTCCGTATACGCTTGCCCGGCCAGTTCGCGCGCTTCCAGTGCCAGCGCCTTGTTGATGGCTTCCACGGTTTCCAGGCGGGCATTGCTGGCCGCCAGGCTGGCGCGGTAATGCAGCATGCCGAACGCCATCCAGGCCAGGCCGCAACCCACCCACATCCAGACCAGCACCAGCAACAGGCGGTCCTTTGAAATCCACTTGCCGTGGAACCGGATCGAGCGTATTTCCATCACGATTTCCGGGGCCGGCATGTCGATGTTGCTGGTCGAGAGTTCGATCATGGTGACGTTGTCGTAACGCGTATGCGTTTCAGGCAGCGGCACCTTGGCCATGCCGCGCCACCA